>JANNAF010000267.1:0-3154 GCA_031384005.1 Rhodobacterales bacterium
ACCCTGACATTCCGCCAGGTCGCAGATTTCTGCGGCATGCACGAATTGGAAGTGCAAGGGATTGCCGATGGCGGCGTCGCCACCGGGGTCAAGGGTTTCGATCCGGTCAGCAACAACCAGCTGGACATGATCGAGATCGAGCGGGCGCAGGCCGACCCGCTGTACCGCATGAAGCTGAAATTCATTCAGTCCGCCGTGGGCGAGGAAAAGCGGCGTGGCCCGCGTTATACCCCCTTGTCCAAACGTCAGGACCGCCCCGCCGCCATCCTGTGGCTGGTCAAGTTTCACCCCGAGCTGAGCGACGGCGCGGTGGGCAAGCTGGTCGGCACGACCAAGCCGACCATCCAGTCGATCCGCGAACGCACCCATTGGAACATCGGTCAGATCACGCCGATCGACCCGGTCGCACTGGGTCTGTGCCGCCAGTCCGAACTGGACACCGCCGTTCAGGCCGCTGCGCGCAAAAAGGCATCCGAGGGCACCGTGATGTCCGATGATGAACGCCGCAAACTGGTGTCCACCGAACAGTCGCTGACCATGGGCGAAGAGCCGAAAATGCCCTCGGGGTTGGAGGCGTTCACCCGCGAATCCCGCCAGGAAAAAGCGCGCGAGAACAAGCCGGCCAATTTCTCGGATGCGGAAAGCTTCTTCAACCTGCCCGCCAACGACGATGACGAGGATGACGACGACGCATGATTCTGTCCGCCTGCGCGGTTTTTGCCGACAGTTTGCCCAAAATACCGGGCAGATGATTTGATCGTCTAAGGCAAATCGCAAGGCGCGGCGTGTTTGGTTGCATGATCAGGGGCCATTTCCAGCCGGGAATGGCCCCTTTGCACAGCTGAACCACCGGAGGGGTCATGGCCACGATCACCGAAACCACCGACGCACCGGGCGACAGGACGACGCCTTATGTGCTGGGCCCTGACGATGTGTTTTTGGGCACCTTGTCGCGCAGCGCCGTGGACTGGGTCGCCGTGACGCTGGTTGCGGGACACAGCTACAGTTTTGGGGCGGTCGGGGTTGGGGCGGCGGGGTCCGGGGTGACCGATCCGCTGTTGCGCCTGTACGGGGCCGATGGGGCTGTGCTGGCACTGGATGATGACGGCGGGCCGGGATTTGGTGCGGCGCTGCAATTCACTGCCACCACATCGGGCGTGCATTACATCGAGGTGAAATCGATCGCGGGGGCCACCGAGGGGGCTTATGGTCTGGCGATGGCCAAGGGGTCATGGTTGTCTTATGGCGCAGATCTGGGTGCCGCGATCCTGTACCGTGACGGGTCCAGTTGGGCGGACGCGGCGCAGACCGGGGTCAGCCTGTCCTGGGGGCTGCGGTCCGCCGGGCCCGCGCTGGATGCCTCTGGCAATCCCGCGCCGTTTCAGATGCTGACCGCCGCCCAGACCGCCGCCGCCCAGACCGCGATGGCCAATTTCGCGGATGTGGCGCAGATCACCTTTGTCCGGGCCGATGCGGCGCAGGGCGGGGCGCAGCTGCTGCTGGGCGGCTATACCAGTGCCACCGATGGCGCGGGGGCCCATGCCAATCTGCCCGGCGACACGGCCGATGCCGGGGACATCTGGATCAACACCCACCATGTCAGCGGAACGTCGCTGCCAACGGGCAGCTATGGCTATTTCATCCTTTTGCACGAACTTGGCCATGCGTTGGGTTTGGACCATCCCGGCGATTACAACGCCGCACCGGGGGGGATGATCACCTATGCCGACGCCGCGCAATTCATGCAAGACAGCCAGCAATTCACGGTGATGAGCTATTTTGCCGCCACAGTGACCGAGGCCTCCGCGCCGCCGACCTATCCCGACACGCTGATGATGTATGATATTCTGGCGATTCAGGCGCTGTATGGTGTGAACCTGGCCATGCGGAGTGGGGATGACACCTATGGGTTCGGGTCGGATCTGGGGGGGGCTTATGATTTCACGGTCAACCGGGATCCGCTGTTGTGCATCTGGGATGGCGGCGGGATCGACACGCTGAACCTGTCGCGCTTTGACGCGGCGCAGCGCATCGACCTGCGGGCGGGGGCGTTTTCCGATGTGGGCGGGTTTCGCGGCAATCTGTCCATCGCGCCGGGTGTGGTCATTGAACATGCGCTGGGCGGGCGCGGGGGTGACAGCCTGAAGGGCAATGCCGCCGCCAACGGGTTGCGGGGCGGGCGCGGGCAGGACACGCTGTCAGGCGGCGCCGGCCGCGACCGTCTGACAGGCGACGCCGGGGCCGATCACTTTGTGTTTGGCGTGGGTGGGGGCCGCGACCGCGTGCTGGATTTTACCCCCGGGCAGGATGTCGTCTCCCTGTCCGCTGATCTGTGGGGCGGGACCAGCCTGACGCCGGATCAGGTGATCCAGACCTATGCCCGGCTGCACGGCGGCCATGTCGTGCTGACCTTTGGCGAGGATCGCCTGACCCTGTTGGGTGCCACAAGCCGCGCCGATCTGGATGGCCACATCCTGCTGACGTAACGGCAGCCCCCTTGCTGGCACGACCACACTGCGCCTAATCTGACCGCTTTCACCCCCCCCAACGGCAGGGCCCATTGCATGACCCCCATTGACCCGCTTTACGCCCAGCAATGGCATTTTGCCCTGCTTGGGGACATTGAAACCATCTGGGATGAATTCACCGGCACGGGTGTTCATGTCGGCGTCTGGGACGACGGGATCGAGGTGGACCACCCCGACCTTGCCGCCAACTATGACCCCAGCCTGCATTTTGTGCATGATGGCATCACCTATGCCCCCACCCCCCTGACCAGCGCCGATGGCCACGGCACCTGCACGGCGGGCCTGATCGGCGCGGTGGCGGGCAATGATGCCGGCGGCGTCGGGGTTGCCTTTGGCGTGACCCTGACCGCTGTCAACACCTTTGACCCTGCCACCTATGCCACCCGCGCGATCGAGGCGGCCAGCATCCGGTGGGCCGCGAATTTCGACATCATGTCAAACTCGTGGGGCTGGTCGCCCGGCTACCGCGCCTTGCAAGATATCGGCGATCAGGGCACCAACCATTTCGGCTATGACAAATGGTATGGCGAGGTGTCGCAAACCGGCCGGGGCGGTCTGGGCACCATCATCGTGCAGGCGGCGGGCAATGATACCAAGAACGCCAATGGCGACGGGCTGAACGCCTC
>JANNAF010000271.1:0-3986 GCA_031384005.1 Rhodobacterales bacterium
GGCATATGGCAGCCTGCCTTCGGTCGAACTGGACCTGGCAAAGCCTGAAACAGCCGATCTTCAACCACTGACTGAGGCATTGCAGGACCTCTTGCCTTCGGTCGTGGCCTATTTGGCAAAGACGGAAGCGCGAGATGCCGAGGAGGCGGAGTTCGCCGACAGTGCCGCTGATCCCGGAGTGGCCGACAAACTCCAACCCTGATCGGAACGGTGGCAGCCTGCGCGAAACGGCAAAGCGCAGCACGCCCGTTCCGGCGCACAGCAGGAAAAAGACCCGCCGGTCAGGAGAGAGATCGCCAAGCAGAAGCTTTGGGAACGAGGGGGCAATGTTTGCCACCTAGCACGCGATCAGCGCCCTGTTCTTGCGGAATGACGCAGCCGAGGTTGGCACTGGCCTGTTTGCCAACCCTGACCAGACCTGACGCCCCGCGCCACACGCCAGCACTGGCCCGGGAAAAAGCGTTCCGCTGCTGTCGACCCTTGAACCAATGCCAGATTGATTTGAAAACGATGTTCAATCGCAGGCCATTCCGGGGGGCATGCAGGCCCCTCGCCTGACAGGCAATTTGCATGATTCTGGTCTTTTCAGCAAAACACACTCGTTTTGCACTGGTTTTTTGGAGTTTCGCGGCACCGACACGGGAAACGCCCTGACACCACTGGTTACCCTTTTTTAAGTGTTGACAGAATCGGCATTGCGGCGCTGACTTGAACCAATCTAACAATGGTGCAGTTATGACGACCACGCGTGCCAAACCAATCGCTGTGGACAGTGCGAACGCAGTTCGGTCGCGTCTGCTGCGCCTGATTGAACTGGGCGGCCTGCCAGAGGACGGACGGCTGCCAACCGAGCGCGAGTTGAGCGAAAGCATGGGGGTTGGGCGGCGTGCGGTCCGCACTGCGCTGGACGCGCTGTTGGCCGAGGGGCTGATCTGGCGGCAGCAGGGCAAGGGCACCTTTGCGGGCCAACCACCCGACAAGACGCAGATACTGGCCGCCGAAATTGTCGGAGAAACCAGCATTTCCGAGGTGATGGAGGCGCGGTTATGCATCGAACCCACCTTGGCAGGGATGGCCGCCAGATACGCCCTGCCCGCCGACATCGAACGGATGCGCAATCTGGCCCACCGCACGGTTGCGGCCACTGACCCCGAATCGATCGAACTGTGGGATGGGGCGCTGCACCGGCTGATTGCCCGGACGGCCCGAAACAAGCCGCTGTTTACCGCATTTTCGATGATCGACGAGATTCGCAGCAACGAAGGCTGGCGGGGGATGCGGTCAAAAGCGCGGTCTTTGGAAACCCTGAAGATCAGCGACGCCGAACATCACGCCATCATCGACCAGATCGAGGCGGGCCACGTGCAAGGTGCCGAAACCGCGATGCGCCAGCACCTTGGCACGCTGGCCAGCAACCTTAAACGCATCCTGAACCCATGACGTGGAGCCTGACGTGACACAGCCGCTGATCACCCTGGACGCCATTGCAGCCGCAGAAACCCTGATGGGTGTCAGCTATACTGCGGCCGAACGGCAGCAGATGTTGGACAATCTGGAAGGGCAGATCGCCTCGGCCGTGCAGCGCCGGGCGGTGCCGCTGGCCAATGCAGTACCAATGGCGATGCGGTTTGACCCGCGCCTGCCCGGCTTTGCCATGCCGCATGGGGCGGACCGGTTGGCACTGTCGCCCGCAACAACGGATTTGCCGGACAGTGACGAGGATATCGCCTTTGCACCTGTCACCGATCTGGCGGGGTGGATCAGGTCTGGTGCGCTGACCAGCCACCGCCTGACGCAAATCTATCTGGACCGGATTGCCGCGCTGGGGCCAAAGCTGGAATGTTTCGCCGCTGTCACGCCAGAGCTTGCCTTGGCCGAGGCGGACGCTGCCGATGCGTTGACGCGGGCGGGTGTCAGCCTTGGGCCGCTGCACGGCATCCCCTACGGCGTCAAAGACCTGTTCGACACCAAGGGCATCGTCACCGGTTGGGGGGCCGAGCCGTTTCAGAACCGCATCCCCGACACGGACGCAGCCATTGTAACCCGCCTGCGCGCCGCAGGGGCGGTTTTGCTGGGCAAAACCACGGTAGGGGCGCTGGCCTATAACGACATCTGGTATGGCGGGGTGACGCGCAACCCGTGGAACCTGAACGAGGGGTCGTCAGGCTCGTCTGCCGGGTCAGCATCGGCCACGGCGGCCGGGCTGTGCGCCTTTGCCATCGGGACCGAAACGCTGGGGTCGATCACCTCGCCCAGCCAACGCTGCGGCACGACGGGCCTGCGCCCGACCTTTGGCCGGGTCAGCCGGGCGGGGTGCATGGCGCTGTGCAACTCGCTCGACAAGGTCGGGCCGATCTGCCGCAGCGTCGAGGATACCGCCATTGTGCTGGCCGCGCTGAATGGGGCCGATATTCATGACCGTTCCACCATCGCCGCACCCTTTGTCTTTGATGCCGCCGCGGGCATCAGGGGGTTGAAGGTGGGCTATCTGGCTGCGGCCTTTGCCGAAGGGGCGACGGCGGTGGACCATGCCGCCCTTGCCGCCACCCGCGCGCTGGTGGGGGTCGAGGTGGTCGAGGTTACCTTGCCCGACCTGCCCTACGGCGCGCTGATGAACATCCTGTTTGCCGAAGCTGCCGCGAGTTTCGAGGATCTGACACTGTCGGATCAGGACGACACCCTGACGTGGCAGGACGCCGCCGCGTGGCCCAATGCCATGCGCAAGGCACGGTTCCTGTCGGCGGTCGATCATGTCCAACTGGACCGCCTGCGTTATCTGGTCATGCAGGCGCTGGACGCCCTGTTCACCCAATGCGACGTGCTGATCGGACCGTTCATGACGGGGCCGATGCTGATCGCCTCCAACTATACCGGGCATCCCTGTTTGCATCTGCGGGCCGGATTCGAGGATCTGGGCACCCGCAGCCCGGCCTCCCTTGCCTCGGGCAGTTTGACCACGGGCAAGGCGGATACGGTGGGCAAGACCTATACCGTGCCGCAGGGAATATCCCTTTGGGGACGCCTGTTTGACGAGGGGCCGATCTTGAACTTGGGAATGGCGCTGGAACGCGCCCTTGCCGTCGCAGGCCACAGGCCGGGCCTTGCCGGCTGAGGGGTTAGCCTACCCGCAGCGATTGCGGGGTTTTCGTAAACAGGGCCGCGTAACGGCCATCCAACATGGAGAGTTCGGAAATGAAACGCAGAGACTTCCTTCGCAGTTCCACGGCCGTCCTGGGTGGCGGGTTCATGGGGCTTTCGCTGCCCAGCGCCCTTTGGGCACAGGAAACCCCGGTTTCGGGCGGCACCCTGATCTGGGGCCATTCGGAAACCACGCAGAACCTGGACATGCACCAAACCGGCACCGCCTCGTCGGGCCGCGTGTTGCAAAACATCCATTCGTCCATCGTGACGGTGGACAAGGATCTGAACACCATCCCCGGCCTTGCCGAAAGCTATGAGGTGGCGCCAGACGGCCTGACCTATACGTTCAAACTGCGGCCCAATGTCAAATTCCACAACGGCGCGAAGATGACCGCGGCCGATGTGAAATACTCCTTCGAACGGTGCAAGGACCCGGCCACCGGTGCCGTGAACTTTGAAGTGTTCAACAATGTGGCCGCCATCGAGACCCCCGATGACCTGACCGTTATCATCAAGATGAGTGCCGTGAACGCGCCCTTCCTGTCGCGTCTGGCCGAAAACGGCGCCGGTGTCGTGATGCCGGTTGACAGCGGCCCAACCCAAGGCACCAACCCAATGGGTGCCGGCCCGTTCAAGTTCGTCAGCTACGAGGTTGGCACAGTGGTCAAGATGGCCCGGCACGATGAGTATTGGGAAGGCCCCGCCTTCCTGGATGCCGTCGAGGCGCGCGAGATCACCGAACCCACCACCCGCCTGACCGGCCTGCGCACCGGCGAATTGCACATGATCAACGACATCCCGCTGGACCGCGTGGGCGAGTTGCAGGCCGATGCCGGGTTGCAGGT
>JANNAF010000453.1:0-2474 GCA_031384005.1 Rhodobacterales bacterium
TGCGGTTGCAGCACACGGTCGAGGGGTTGTCGGTGGTGGCGATCAGCTATTATGCCGTGTCGCTGGCCGCTTATGTGGCTGACCCGGTTGTGGCGGGCTGGGGGATCAGCAAGCCCTGGGCGATGGCGGCGTTGACGCCGCTTGTGGTTGGGGTCGTGTGGTGGATGGTGCGGCGGATCCGGTCGCGGGTAGAGTGAGGCTGACCGGTTTTTTGAGCGGGGTGTCCGCGCGTGGGCGGTTTTTAGAACCGTTTGATTTCAGCGCGTTGCGATTTCAGATTAACCAGCGGGAAAGGTTTGCGCCGGGGGCTGTTGGAGGAGCCTCCGGCGGGAGTATTTAGGAAGGAGCAATGGGGGGGGCGGGTTTTCAGCGGCCCCGGATGCGGGGGTCGAGCGCGTCGCGCAGGCCGTCACCGATGTAGTTGACCGAAAGGACGGTCAGCGAGATGGCAAGGCCGGGCCAGATCACCCGTTCGGGGGAGACCTGAATATAGCTGAGCCCGTCGTACAGCAGGCGGCCCCAGGTTGGGAAGTCGGGCGGAAAGCCGAGGCCGAGGAAGGACAGCACGGATTCGGTTATGATCGCCTCGGCAATTCCAAGGGTGGCGGCGACCATCACGGGGGAGACGACATTGGGCAGGATGTGGCGCAGGATGATGCGGCGGGGCGGCACGCCGATCGAGCGGGAGGCGAGGACGTATTCGCGTTCCTTGAGTGCCAGCACCTCGCCGCGGACCACGCGGGCGGCCTGCATCCATGAGGTGATGCCGATGGCGAACACGATCAGGGTGAAGGCGCCGAGTTCCGGGCCGATGATGCCTGCGATGCGGTCGCGAAACAGCATGACCATGACAAGGAGGAGCGGGATCAGGGGCAGGGCAAGGAACATGTCGGTCAGGCGCATCAGGGGGCCATCAAGGCGGCGGTAGTAGCCGGCCAGCACCCCGATGAAGGTGCCGAACACCACCGCGATCAGCATGGCGACAAAGCCGACTGCCAGCGACACCCGGCCTGCCAGCATCACGCGCGACAGCATGTCACGGCCCAACTGGTCGGTGCCAAGCGGGAAGCGCAGCGAGGGCCCCTGATTTTTCAGTTTGATCTTGTCGACCACCTTCAACTCTTCGGGCACCCAGAAATAGGGGCCGATCAGGACGGCGATGATCAGGATGGACAGCACGATCAGGCCGAACAGCGCCCCTTTGTGGCTGCGAAACTGGGCCCAGATGGCGCGGGCCTGGGATGGGGGTTTGAGGACAGAGGTGTCAGTCATACCGGATCCTCGGGTCGAGAAGGCCATAGATCACATCGGCAATCAGGTTGAACACCACGATGAGCACGGCAAAGATGAAGGCCAGCGTTTGCACCATCGGCAGGTCGCTGGCATGGATGGCAAGGATCAGGGCGGCGCCGATGCCGTTCACCCCGAACAGGTTTTCGGTGATGATCGCGCCGCCAAAGATCGACGGGATGCCCAGTGCAATGACGGTCACCACCGGGATCAGCGAATTGCGCAGGACGTGTTTCAGGACCACGACCTTTTCGGTCATGCCCTTGGCGCGGGCGGTGCGGACATAATCGGCGCCCATGTTTTCGAGCATGGAGGAGCGCATATACCGGCTGATCGCGGCGGCATTGGCGAGGCCCAGCGTCATCACCGGCATGGCCATCTGGCGCAGCTGTTCCTTGAAACTTGCCCAGTCGGTCACGTCAAGGGTGGTGTCATATTTGGTCGGGAACCAGCCCAGCCAGATGGCAAAGACGATGATGATCACGGTGCCGGTAAAGAAGGTCGGCACTGAAAAGCCGACCATGGCGACGAATGTGCCGGCCTGATCGAACCATGAATACTGGCGGTAGGCCGAGTAGATGCCGATGGGCACCGCAATCAGGATGCCGACAAGATAGGCCGTGCCGATCACGATGAGGGTTTGCGGCATGCGTTCGCCGATGATGGTGAACACCGGCGCTCGCGATTGCCACGACAGGATGCGTTGCTGGTCGCCCGCAAGGTTGGTGCCAAACAGGCTGTCGATCAGGACCGAGGGTTCGACGATGAAGAATTGCCGCAACCACAGGAAATAGCGCACAAAGACCGGCTGATCGGCGCCCAGCGCCTCCATCATCTTGAGCCGGGTTGCGGGCGGCACGGTCAGGGGGATTTCGGACATCGGGCTGCCGGGTGCCAGATCGACCAGCAGAAATATCACCAAAGAGATGACCAGAAGCGTCGGTATGGCGAGGAAAAGCCTGCGGAGCGTAAAGGTGAGCATGCGCTAAGACGCCTTGGGTCATATCTGTGGAAGGTTGGCGGGGCCCGGATGGGGCCCCGCCATAGCAATCACTTGACGCGGAACCAATCGGCCACGTTCCACATTTCCGAGTCCCAAGCGTTGATCTGGACACCGCCCAGAGCGTTCGAATGGGCCGAAAGCGTGCCACGGTGCACCAGCGGGATCACGACCATGCTGTCTT
>JANNAF010000040.1:0-7850 GCA_031384005.1 Rhodobacterales bacterium
GTCTTGCGAATGAACTCGCGGCTGGCACAGACCACCCCGCCCAAGGCGCGGCCCTGCCCGTCGATATGCTTGGTGGTGGAATAAACGATGACATCCGCCCCCTGCTCGACCGCCCGCGAGAATATCGGCGTGGCGAATACGTTGTCGGCAATCACCAGCGCGCCCACGGCATGGGCAATTTCCGCCACCCCGCGAATGTCGACCATCTCCAGCGTCGGGTTCGACATGCTTTCGAAAAACACCGCCTTGGTCCCCGGTGTCACCGCCGCGCGCCACGCGGCAAGGTCCGCCCCATCGACAAAGGTGACGCGGACCCCGAACTTGCCCAAAACCTCTTCCAACACATACAGACACGAACCGAACAGCGCCCGCGACGACACCACATGATCCCCGGCGCGCAGGCACGCCATCAGCGCCCCACTGACCGCCGCCATGCCGGATGCGGTGGCAAAGGCGTCCTCGGTCCCCTCCAGCGCGGCGATGCGTTCTTCGAACATCCGGGTGGTAGGGTTGCCGTACCGGGCATAGATGAACTCATCCTCGCCCGCCTTGATGAACCGCTGTTCGGCACTTTCGGCATCGGGATAGGCAAAACCCTGTGTCAGGAAAATCGCCTCTGCCATTTCGCCATATTGGCTGCGGCGGCTGCCCTCATGCACCAGTTTCGTGCGTGTTTTCCAATCCTTGCCCATCGGTCGTCCCCAAAACAAAAGCCCCGCAACCAAAAGGTTCCGGGGCAACGACCCTGACCTTTTTAGCGGAATATTTAACGTGGCCCGCAATCTGGTTACAAAGCGCCACGACTAATGAACTAGCCCGCGTGTCGTCAAAGGTCAACAACCCCGTAGCGGAAGTTTCACATGCCCGTTGCACGGCTGTTGCGCGCCCTGTGGATAACTTGCGCAACCGAAGCCTATCCCCCGAGGTCCGGATGACCCCTGCCCCGATCCGCGTCAATGCGACGGCCAACGGCATCAGCCTTGACCAACCTGCCCTGACCGCCGCCCTGGCAGCCCTGCCGCCCGGTGCACCGGTGGTGGTGATGATCCACGGCTACCGCTTTTCGCCTGCCGCATCGGACCATAACTGCCCGCATGGCCATATCTTCTCGCTGGAACCGCCACAGGGCGACCGCAAGGCGATCAGTTGGCCGCGTCACCTTGGCCTTGACGGCCAGAATGGCCTTGCGGTCGGATTTGGCTGGCCTGCACGTGGCAACCTCTTGTCCGCCGTGCGACTGGCCCGCCGCATCGGCAAGCGCCTTGCCGATTTTGCCCGCCTTGTGGGCCAGATCGACCCGGGCCGCCCGATTGATGTGATCTGTCATTCCCTGGGCGCACGGGTTGCCCTGTCGGCCCTGCCGCATGTGCCTGCGGGCCTGTTTCGCCGCTTTATCCTGCTGGCCGGGGCCGAAACCCGCAGACCGGCCCGCGACGCCATGGCCAGCCCGGCAGGTCGCTTGGTCGAGGTGTTCAACATCACCAGCCGCGAAAACGACGTGTTTGATCTGGCGTTGGAATTGGCCCATTCCTGTGGTCTGGACAATGCGATCGGCTTTGGACTTGGCCGCGATCTGCCCAATTGGCTGGACCTGCAAATCGACCAGACCGCCACGCTGACCGCCCTTGGTTGCCTTGGCCATGCCTTGCCCCCCGCCTTGGGGCGGATCTGCCACTGGTCGCCCTATCTGCGTCCCGGCACCTTTCCGCTGTACCGCGCCTTGATTGATGCGCGCCTTTCGATGGCCGAACTGCGCGCCCACCTGCCAGGCCGCCCCGACCGCCGCTGGTCGCGCCTGTTGTCGCGGTCGCAGGCGGCGTGGTTCAGCGGCCTGCCCGCCTAAAGCCGGCCATACCCCGCCGCATAGGCGTCATCCACCGTGCGCACCAATGCCAGCAGAACCCGGTGCGACAGCATCGGCAACAACCCAAAGTACACCAGCCAAACCGTCAGCGACGATTGCGCAATCATGGTTTCATTCAGCAGCAGCAACGCCATCTGGAAAATCGCCATGACCCGCGTCATCAGCGCATCCGCCCCGCGGTTGCGGTCGGCGGGCAGGAAATATTGCACCATCGCATGACGGCCATCGATGACGTCCAGCAGATACAACCCCGCCATGCCCAGAAAATACAGGCTCAGGAACCGTTGGCACCAGATCGGCTCGCCGACCCAGACCAGCACGGCCATAACGCCGGGGCCAAAGATCAGCGCCAGCCAGATCGTGCCGCGCCGCGACATCTGACTGCGCATCTTGCGGATCGTGCCATCCGACCGCAACGCCAACCGCAGCGCCATCGCCAGCACGAACGCCGCCATGAACACCGCCCGCTCATCCACCAGCCAAACCTGCAACAACGGCCACGACAGCACCACCACCAACAGCGGCAGCAATATCGTCCAAGGCAGCGTCGTGCCCTGCCGGAACAACCCGACAAACCGCTTCATCGTCATGGTGATGTCTTCGAACATGGCCGACCCCCTGTTTACCCAAGGTACCGTATCGCGCAACAATCTGGCCAAGTTATGGCGGATCAGTCCTCGTTTGCGGGTTTGATGCCGTAGCGTTCCATCACCCGGGCCTGCGACAGCAAAAACGCGAACATGGCCACGGTCAGGCCCACCACCTTGAACGTCACCCATGTCCCGTCGCTGAAATTGCGCCAAACCACCTCGTTCGCCAGGGCCAGCACCACAAAGAACACCGTCATCCGCCGGGTCAGGATCATCCAGCCTTCGTCCTGCATCGGCAACGCCTCGCCCAATACCAGCCGCAAATAGGATTTGCCCTGCAACAACCCAATCCCCAGACCCGCAGCAAAGGCGATATAGATGATCGTCGGCTTCATCTTGATGAAATGCGGATCATTGAACCAGACCGTCAACCCGCCCATGAACACGATCACCGCCAGCGTGAACACCTGCATGGCCGACAATTTGCCCGTCAACTTCCACAGCGCCAGAATAGAGGCGGCAAAAATCACGATGAACACCGCCGTAATGGCCACAAAGCCGGAATACTCGACCCCGCTCACCATGAATGTCCGGTCCTTGACCAGCCAATACCCCACCATGAACGCCAACAAGGGCCCGTATTCCAGTGCTGCCTTCATCTTGGGGTCATAGGTCTTGTCGCTCATCCCGCACTCTCCATCACGACCGCACCCACGGCGATCAATCCCATCAGGGCCACCTGAACCGGCCCCACCTTTTCACCCAGAACCCACCAGCCAATCAAGGCCGCAAACAGGGTCGAGGTTTCGCGCAGCGCCGCCACCTCGCCCACCCGGTCGATCCGCGTGGCCAACATGATCCCGCCAAAGCTGAAATAGGCGACAAACGCGCCAAATACACCCCTTGCCAGCAAAGGTCGCACGCTGTCACGCGCCATATTGCGCCACCGGGCATGGGTGACCACCGGAATGAATATGCCGTCCAGCATGAAAAACCACGCCAGAAACGTGAACGGGTCCGCCGTGGCCCGGATCCCCCATGCATCATAGGTGGTATAGGCCGCGACAAACATGCCCGTGATCAGCGCCAACCCCAACGCGGGCCACAACGTCTGCCCCACGGGCACCTTCGCGATGTTATAGGCCGAAAACCCCAAAATCCCCGCGACCAGCATCAACAGCCCAACCCATTGCAACGGCGCAAAATGCTCGCCAAACACCAGCCCCGCACCGATCACCGTGAAAAACGGCCCCGTCCCCCGCACCACCGGATAAACCACGGTATAGGGGGCGCGGTCATAGGTCATCGCCTGCGCGATCTTGTACCCCGAATGAATGGCAATCGCCCCGGCAAACACTGGCCACATATGGGGTTCCGGCCACGGCACCACAAACAGCGCAAACGGCACCGCGATGATCCCGTAACTGGCATCAATCGCTGCCCGCGTCAGCCAGGGATCATGCCGCCCCTTTTGCAACGCCCCAAACACCGCATGCAGGAACGCCGCCATCAGGGCCAGCGCGACCGCCAAATGGTGCCCCGCAGGCGTTCCAACCAAAGACAGGACCAGATCACCCAAAATCGCCCCACCTCAGCCCATCCAGCCGTCTGCAAAAGGCCCGCAGATTTGCGACCTGCTCTAACATCCATCCCAAAGGCAACGCCATCCCTAACAGGGCAGGCCAAAGGCGCTGGCGGCAGCGGAATTGATCTGCAAGGCCCGCGCCGCGACACCCCAAAGACCAGCGACCATCGCGGCAAGACACCCTTGCATCACGCGGATGTCCACAACCGCAACAGTCGCCCGCAAAACCACTGCCCCAACTGCGCCGAAACACCGCACCAAAAAACCCCCCCAGTGCATTTGTCATGGGAACGGAAATGGCGAACGCCCTGCCCCCCGTCGTTGTCCCCCATTCCCACCAACTTATGGACAAGCGGCGCAAACGTCGTGCCCCTGCGTCAGCAGTCAGCCCAGCCCCACCATGGTTTCCACTTGGTTAATGAAAAAACGTAACCGCTTGTTTTATATAACTATTACAAAGTGTCCGCGCGTGGACACTTCCGCCTAACCGTCCAACCCCACCAAAGCCCGCGCAAAATCCTGCGGATCGAACGGCGCCAGGTCATCAATCTGTTCGCCCACCCCGATCGCATGGATCGGCAGCCCAAACTTGTCGGCCAAGGCGACCAGCACCCCGCCCCGCGCCGTGCCGTCCAGCTTGGTCATGACCAGCCCCGACACATTGGCAATCTTGCGGAAAATCTCGACCTGCATCAGCGCGTTCTGCCCCGTCGTGGCATCCAGCACCAACAGCGTGTTATGTGGCGCGGTGGGGTCCACCTTGCGCAGAACGCGCACGATCTTGGCCAGTTCCTCCATCAGATCGGCCCGGTTGTGCAACCGCCCCGCCGTGTCGATCATCAACAGATCAGCGCCGTCCGCCTGCGCCCGTGTCAGCGCGTCAAACGCCAGCGAGGCCGGGTCCGACCCCTCGGGCGCGGTCAGCACCGGCACGCCTGCGCGCTGCCCCCAGATCTGCAACTGCTCGACCGCTGCCGCGCGGAACGTGTCGCCCGCCGCAATCACAACCGTCTTGCCGGCTGCCTTGAACTGGCTGGCCAGCTTGCCAATGGTCGTGGTCTTGCCCGATCCGTTGACCCCCACCACCAGCACGACCTGCGGCTTTTTCGAATAGATCGGCAAGGGCCGCGCGACCGGTTCCATGATCCGCGCCACCTCATTGGCCAAGGCACCTTGCAACTCGCCGGTGGATACCCGCTTGCCGCGCCAGACTGCGGCGATGTTTGCAGTCACCCGCAACGCGGTATCCACACCCAGATCGGCCTGGATCAACAAATCCTCCAGGCTCTCCAGCATCGCGTCATCCACCACACGGCGGGTTTCGTCCCGGCCAATCAGGCGGCCCAGCAGCGACGGCTTGGCAGCCACAGCCGCAGTCCCTGCCGCAGGAGCTGCCGCAGTCCCTGCCGCCGTCTCGGTCACCAGCGCATCCAGACCTTCGCTGATCTTGTCCGATGACCGGAACATACGGTCGCGCAGTTTCTTGAAGAATGACATGACAGGCCCCCGGACGTTTGCCATCACCTAGTCAATCACCGGCCATAAGGAAAGGGTTCAGCCCTTTGGGGCCCAATAGAAAAGGCTGCCCAGCACGATCAACGCCTGCCCCACCCAATAAGTCGGCCAGACCAGATGCGCCAGAACCGCCAGCCTGCCCGCGTCCGTGACCCGAAACATCCTGACCGCCAGCAACACATCCGATACAACGAACAACGCGGCCCCCACCTGCACCACCGCCAACCCGCTGTGCCCCGGCAACAGCGCCACCACCCCCGCCATGACCCCGATCACCCCGCCATAGGCCCGAACCGGCCAACGCAGCGCCGCCGTGTGGGGTGCCAGCCTAACCTCGGTCAAAGCGATGATCACAACCACCGGGGCCAGCACCCACAGACCTGCCCAATCGCCCCCTCCATCGGCCACCACCGCGACGCCCCGCAGCCAAAACGCGGCTGCATAGGCCAGATGCCCTGCGGCAAAAGCGGCCATCCCCACCAGAAAAGCCCGCTCTCCGGGCCGCGACAAAGCCAGATCGCCCAGCGCGCCCAAGCCAAGCCCAGCCACAATCCAACCCGGTGCCCCCTGCAGCACGCCCAACAGGACCAACAGCAGCACCGCCGCAGTCTTGACCACGGTCCCGGCCCACGGCGTGCCCTGCCGCCCGACAAACCACACCGAATAGGCCACAGCCACAATCGCCGCCGCGCAGGCCACCCCAGTCAGCATCGCCTTGCCCCCAACCTCTGCCCCATGCGGCGCAACACCGCCCATCGCCTTAACCTATGCCGCACCGCCCCACTGGTCCAGCCGCCCGAACCCCGCTACATTCCAACCATGCGCGCCTTGCCCGTCACCCTGTTTGCCCTTGTCACCGCCAGCCCACTGGTCCTGCTTGGTTTGGGCGCCACGCTGGGGGGGCTGTGGCCCTATCTGGCCGTCGCCTATATGACCAGCGCCGTGATCGCACTGGATCTGCTGGTCCCGCTGACCGCCGACCGAGCACCCGAGCGGGAGTTTCCCGCCGCCGATGCCCTGCTTGCGATCCTTGGATTGGGCTCACTTGCAGCACTGCCGGTGCTGACTTGGGCGATTGCCGGCGCGTCCGACCTTGGCCTGCCAGCCCGCATCGCGCTGTTTCTGGCGGCGGGCTTGTGGTTTGGCCAAGTGTCCCACCCCGCCGCGCATGAACTGATCCACCGCCCACGCCCGCTGTTCTGGCTGGGCATGGCTGTCTATACCGCGCTGATGTTCGGGCATCACACCTCGGCCCACCGCCTAGTGCATCACCGCTTTGTCGCGTCCAAGGATGACCCGAACACCGCCCTGCAGGGTGAGAGTTTCTACCGTTTCCTGCGCCGCGCATGGGTGCAAAGCTTTCGACAAGGCTGGCGCGCCGAAACCGCCCTGCGCGCCCGCGCAGGCAACCCCGGCCTGCACCCCTATGCCCTATATATCGGCGGCGCAGGGCTGGCGTTGACCCTTGCCACCCTGATTGCGGGTCTGCCGGGTCTGCTGGTCTGGGCCGGGCTGGGGTTTCACGCCGCAAGCCAGATCCTGTTGTCAGATTACATCCAGCATTACGGCCTGACCCGCGCAGCCGGGGCCGATGGCAAACCCGTGCCGGTGGGCGATGCGCACAGCTGGAACACGCCGCACTGGTTTTCCTCGGCCCTGATGCTGAATGCGCCGCGCCATTCGGACCACCACGCCCATCCCGCACGCCCCTATCCTGCGCTGCGCCTGTCCGATGGCGCACCGATGTTGCCCTGGCCCCTGCCCCTTGCCGGGTTGATTGCGCTGCACCCGCCGACGTGGCGGCGCAAGATGCGCCCGCTGCTGGCCCGCCTTGCTGCCCCCGGTCCTGCACCATGACCTGCACCATGACCCGCACCCTTGCCGCCCTGCAGATCGCCGTGACCTTGCGGATCGCCGTGGCCCTGCGGATCGCCGTGACCCTGCTGATCGCCGTGGCGCTGCCCCTGCCGCTTCAGGCCGATCCGCCGCCTGCGGCCGGCCTTGGGCCACCGCTGTCTGCCGCCGAATTCGACGCCTATGCCACGGGCAAAACCCTGTCTTATGCCCAATACGGCGTGATCTGGGGTACCGAACAATACCTGCCCAACCGTCAGGTCCTGTGGGCGCCCAGCCAATCGTCCTGCGAATATGGCACATGGGAGGAACAGGACGGCGCGATCTGCTTTACCTATGAGGCGTCGCCCGGCCCGAATTGCTGGCTGTTTTACCGCGGGCCCATCGGTTTGTTGGCGCAGTTCGTCGGGGGCGGCACCCTCTTGTCCGAGGTGGACCGCTC
>JANNAF010000053.1:0-2412 GCA_031384005.1 Rhodobacterales bacterium
CATGCCGCGCTCGCGCTGCTGCACAAGGCTGTCACGGAACGGGTTCATGAACAGCACACCCGCAACCAGAATGACCAAGGCCATCAGGTTGAAGATGATGATCTTGCGCGCCAGCGGCGAAAGGTTCAGCGCCACCAGCGACCGCCGCCGGTAGCCCTTGCGCAGCGACGCATCCGCCATGCTCTCGGGCGAGACCCAGTCTTCACCGAGCAGCACCTCACCCGAGTGCTGGTTGCGCTTTTGCGCCAGCTTGATCTGGGGTATCGCTGTCATTCTTCGTTGTAACGATAGCCGATGCCGTACAACGTCTCGATCGCCGAGAAGGTGTCATCCACCTGGCGCATCTTTTTGCGCAGGCGCTTGATATGGCTGTCGATGGTGCGGTCATCGACATAAACCTGATCGTCATAGGCCACATCCATCAGCTGATCTCGGCTTTTCACGAAACCGGGCCGCTGGGCCAGCGCCTGCAACAGCATGAATTCGGTGACCGTCAAGGACACATCGGCCCCCTTCCAGCTGACCGAATGGCGCAGCGGGTCCATCCGCAGATTGCCCCGTTCCATGATCTTGGTTTCTTCGGTGACCGCAACCTCACCCGTGGAAATCGCCTCCTGACGGCGCAGCAAGGAGCGGATCCGCTCTACCAGCAGGCGCTGGCTGAACGGCTTTTTGACATAGTCATCAGCCCCCATGCGCAGGCCCAGAACCTCGTCAATCTCATCATCCTTGGAGGTCAGGAAAATCACCGGCATCGTGCTTTTCTGCCGCAGACGTTGCAGCAGGTCCATGCCGTCCATACGGGGCATCTTGATGTCCAAGACAGCCATATCGGGCATCCGCCGGTTAAAGGCATCCAGCGCCGACTGACCATCATTAAACGTCTCGACCTCGAACCCCTCGGCTTCCAAAGTCATCGACACCGACGTCAGGATGTTCCTGTCGTCGTCCACAAGGGCGATCCTTGCCATGTTGGGCTATCCTATTCTGCTCGGTTTGCCTTATTTTTCCTGCATGATCTGTGTTCCGGCCAAAGGAATCAACTGTTAAGTGCGAATCACTGGCGTACGCGACTCATATCAAGTGCGAAATTCGCAAAGGAATGACTAATTTGCCGCAGTGATGGGCATCCGGTGCTTTTGGTTGCGCTAACGTCTCTATGGTTGCGCTAACGGTTGAAAACAGTGCTTTTCCCCTTTGAAATCGGCATGTTATAGGTTTTTTACAGTGTCCGCCCAACGGTCGGGACTGCAACGGTCGTGGATCGGGCCGTTAACCTAATGCCAACATGGTGGCCGCCTTTTGTGCGGCGATGGAGTTTTCAGGATGACAGATGGACGCGTGAACCCCGCAAAGCGGCTTGAGGATCAGGGCATCACCGGGCTGGGGCGCGTCTATTACAACCTGATCGAACCGGCACTTGTTCAGGCCGCCGTGACCCGGGGCGAAGGTAAATTGGGCCTTGGCGGGGCATTTTTGTGTGCAACAGGCCAGTACACCGGCCGTTCGCCCAAGGATAAGTTCGTGGTGCGGACAGCGGCGGTCGAAAAGACCGTCTGGTGGGACAACAACGCCGCCATGGCGCCCGATGCGTTCGACCGGCTGCAGGCTGACATGCTGGCCCACATGAAGGGCCGCGACTATTTTGTGCAGGACCTGTATGCTGGTGCCGACCCGATTCACCGACTGGACGTGCGGATGGTGACGGAACTGGCGTGGCATGGCCTGTTCATCCGCCATCTGCTGCGTCGCCCCGATCGCGCCGAACTGGACCGGTTCACGCCCGACTGGACTGTGATCAACTGCCCGTCGTTCAAGGCCGATCCGGCACGCCACGGCTGCCGCAGCGAGACTGTCATCGCCATGAACTTTGACGCGCGGGTCATTTTGATCGCCAACACCGAATATGCGGGCGAGAACAAGAAGGCGGTGTTCACCCTGCTGAATTACCTGCTGCCCGAAAAGGGCGTGATGGCGATGCATTGCAGCGCCAACCACGCCATCGGCAACCCGGTGGATACGGCTGTGTTCTTTGGCCTGTCGGGCACTGGAAAGACCACGCTGTCCGCCGATCCGTCACGGACGCTGATTGGCGATGATGAACATGGCTGGTCGGAACGGGGCACCTTTAACTTTGAAGGCGGCTGTTATGCCAAGACCATCAACCTGTCAGCCGAGGCCGAGCCCGAGATTTATGCCACGACCAGCCGTTTCGGCACGGTGGTCGAGAATATGGTCTATGACCCTGATACGTTGGAACTGGACTTCTGCGACGACAGCCTGACGGCCAATACCCGCTGCGCCTATCCTTTGGATTACATCTCGAATGCGTCAGCGTCGGGGTTGGGGGGGCATCCCAAGCATGTGGTGATGTTGACCTGCGATGCCTTTGGCGTTCTGCCGCCGATTGCG
>JANNAF010000112.1:0-5123 GCA_031384005.1 Rhodobacterales bacterium
GCGGCCATGCGGCTGGATGTCACCGCCACATCCTGCCCTGGCCCGGTCAACAACTGGTCCGCCGGCAAGGCGGCGATGACGTGCCACGGCTTCCACGTCATCGACAAAACCTGCGCAAACGGTGCGGACCAGCCCCAACCCGTGACCGGATCGGCCAGTTTGGGAGCGGTCACCGTCAGGTCAAACCGGCTGGGAAACCCGCTGACATTGATGCCCTCTTGCGACGCGACAAGGTCGGTCTGCGTGGCGTACCACTGCGCCACCCCGCCCTCGATGGCGGTGGACCCTGCCACCCAATACCCGCCCCACAGGATGCCGAAAACCAACGCAATCCAAATCAGAACCCGCATACCACACCCTTTTCTTCACCGTATATTTGCTGTCTACAGGGGCGGCAGATGGGGGGCCAGCGATTGCATAATCCGATGTGGGTATTTGGCTATGGATCGCTGATCTGGGACCCCGGATTTCCCGTGGCCGAACAGCATATTGCCACCCTGACCGAATGGCACCGCAGCTTTTGCATGCGGTCGATCCATCACAGGGGCACACCGCAGGCCATGGGTTTGGTGCTGGCGCTGGACCAAATGGCGGGCGCACGCTGTGCCGGTGTCGCCTTTCGCGTGGCACCGGGCGCCGAGGCGCAGACGCTGGCACAATTGCGCGAGCGCGAGTTGATTTCCTCGGCCTATCTGGAACACCGGGTGCAGGTCACGCTGGCCACCGGGGCGGTGCAGGATGCGCTGACCTATGTGATCAACCCGGCCCATGACCAGTACTGCGGCGGTTTGCCGTTGGAGGAACAGGCCCAGATCATTGCCCGCGCCGCAGGCGGGCGTGGCCCGAACCGCGATTACCTGATGTCCACCGCGCGACACCTGACCGACCTTGGCATCGGGGACGCCGATCTGGATTGGCTTGTGGCACGTGTCGCCGACCTGCCGGGCTGATGTGCAAAGGCGACACCCTTTGACTTGGGGGTGCCATATCGGCCTGCTATTGTTGCCTAAAGACAGCCAATCGGACATAAGGTCCCCATGAAAAAGACTGACAGCGCACCGACAAGGTTCAGCCAGCCGATCCGGCAGATCGTCACCATGCTTTTGGCCTGCGGGCTGGTCGGGGCAGGTGTCTGGCTGATCTGGGACGAGGTCTTGCAGATCATGCTGACCAACCCGTGGCTGAACGGGTTCATCGCCGCTGTCTTTGCCTTGGGTATCCTGACCTGTTTCTGGCAGGTCCTTATCCTGATCCAATCCGTCCGCTGGATCGAGAATTATGTGAACGAGGTGCCGGGCACCGAAGACGCCAGCCCGCCGCGCCTGCTGGCCCCCCTCGCCTCGTTGTTGCGGTCGCGCGGGTCCAAGATGCATATCTCGTCCTCCTCGGCGCAGTCGATCCTTGACCCGGTCGCCACCCGCATCGACGAGGCGCGCGACATCACGCGCTATTTGACCAACCTGCTGATCTTTCTGGGCCTGTTGGGCACGTTCTTTGGCCTTGCCACCACGATCCCCGCCATTGTCGAGACCATCGGCTCGCTCGCCCCGCAAGAGGGCGAAACCGGGATCGAGGTGTTCACCAAACTGATGAGCGGCCTGCAAAAACAGTTGGGCGGCATGGGCACGGCGTTCTCCTCCTCGCTTTTGGGGTTGGCTGGGTCTTTGGTGGTCGGGCTGTTGGAACTGTTTGCCAGCCACGGCCAGAACCGGTTTTACCGCGAGCTGGAGGAGTGGGTGTCGTCCATCACCCGTCTGGGTTTTGCCGGGGGTGAAGCCGAGGGCGCAGATCAGGCCATCATGATCCAGATCCTGGACAATGTGACCGGCCAGATCGAGGTGTTGCAAACCCTGTATGCCGACGCCGAGGCGACCCGCGCGGGCAATGACGAAAAGCTGGCCGATCTGGCGCAGGCGGTCCAGAACCTTGCCACCGCGACGCAGGGCGGGGGCGCGCAGACCGCTGTCTTGCAGCGCATCGCCGCGGGTCAGGAAAAATTGGTCGCCGCCCTGACCGGCGCCGAAAGCTCGGCCGCGACCGATGCCGAAAGCCGGATGCGCCTGCGGTCGATTGATGTGCAACTGCTGCGGATCCTTGAGGAAATCTCGGCCGGGCGGCAGGAAAGCATAGCAGACCTGCGGTCCGACTTGACCGCACTGACCACCGCGATCCGCGCCCTGTCGCGCGGCACAGTCGGGCGGGGCTGATCCCATGGGGCTTAGCCGGTCCAGACGCGACGGCGGCAACATCTGGGCGGGGTTCGTTGATGCGGTGACGACGCTGCTGATGGTGCTGATGTTCGTGCTGACCATCTTTACCGTCATGCAATCGATGCTGCGCGACACGATCACCGAACAGGGCAACGAATTGTCCGAATTGAACGCCCAGATTTCGCAATTGGCGCAGGCGTTGGGTCTGGAGCAGGCAAACAGCGCCGAATTGACCGCGCAGGTCGGCACCTTGCAATCCAGTCTTGGCGCGGCGCTGGCGCAGGGCGAACAACAAGCCAGCCTGATCGCCAGCCTGTCCGCCGACCTGACCGTGCGGCAGGGCGAACTGACCGCGGCGCAGGGCCGCATCGCCAGTTTCGAGGCACAGGTCGCCAGCCTGCTGGCCCAAAGCGATGCACAAAAGGGCCGGATTGGGTCGTTGACCGCCAACCTGACCGATTTGCAGGCCGCGCAGTCCCGCCTGATCACCGAAAAAGAGGCGCTGGATCTGGCCGTCGCCAAGGCCCGCGACGAAATTGACGCGGGCGCCGAGGCCGCCCGCCTTGCCGCCGCCCGGCGCGAGGCGTTGGAGGCGATGGTGGCCGACCTGCGCCGCCGTGCGTCCGACGGGGCCACTTCACTTGCCGCCGCCTTGGCCAGTCTGGAGGCGGCCAAGGGTGAAAACACGGACCTGACCGCCCAACTGACCGACGCAGACTTGGCCCGTCTGGCCGAGGCCGCCGCCGCCGAGGCGCTGCGCCAGAAACTGGCTGGGGTGGACGCCGAACTGACCGAGGTGGAAAAGACCCGTCTGGCCGACATGGCCGCCGCCGAGGCGCTGCGCGAGCGGTTGAAAAACTCGGACGCCGAACTGACCGCGATGACGCTGGCGCTGGAGGAACAGCGCAAACGCGCCGAGGAGACGTTGACCCTGCTGGCCGCCGCCCAAGCCAGTGCCGATGCGGCGCAGGTTGAGGGGTCCGACAAAGCCGCCCTGCTGGCCGCGGCCGAGCGGATCCTGACCCAAAGGGACGAGGATATCTTGAAGGCCGCCCGCGATATGGCGCTGCTGAACGAACAGATGACGGCGCTGCGTGGGCAGTTGGGCAGGCTGCAATCGCTGCTCGATGCCTCGGCTGCCAAAGATGGCGCCGCCAAGGTGCAGATCGAGGCGTTGGGCAGCCAGTTGAATTCGGCACTGGCCCAAGTGGCCGCCGAACAAAAGCGCCGCGCCGATCTGGAGGAGGCCGAGCGTGTACGCCTGCAGGCCGAAAATCAGGACCTGTCGAAATACCGGTCCGAATTCTTTGGCCAGATCAACCAGCTTTTGGCCGGTCAACCCGGGGTGCGGGTGGTAGGCGACCGGTTCGTCTTTGACAGCGAGGTGCTGTTCAACCCCGGTTCCGCCGATCTGGCCCCCGGGGGGCAGGCGCAGATTGCCCAAGTGGTCGACACATTGAAACAGGTGGTGGGTCAGATCCCGCCGCAGATCAACTGGATCATCCGGGTCGATGGCCACACCGACAACATCCCGCTGTCGGGTACCGGTCTGTTTGCCGACAACTGGCAGCTTTCGCAGGGCCGCGCCCTGTCGGTGGTCAAGTTCATGCAAGACAGTCTGGGATTTCCGCCTGAACGTCTGGCGGCAGCGGGCTTTGGCGAATATCAGCCGGTCGCGACCGGCGACGCCGCCGAGGCAAGGGCGCAGAACCGCCGGATCGAGTTGAAGCTGACCGAACGCTAAGCTGTCCACATGTGGGACGCTGATCTAACCCATTGAAAATGTGGATATTCAACTCACGCCGTTAACGGATTGGTAAGGGATCAGCGCGTGATCTGAACCGTGACGCTGATCTGGTCCAGGGCCGCGCCGTCGCGCCGCAGGGTGACCGTTCCGGCATAATCCCCGATGGGCCAAGCAGCACCGGTCAGCCGTTTGCCCATGGCGCGAAACAGTTGCGCCTGTGGTTTGTCCAGTACGGCCACCTCCTCCAACAGCGCACCCGCCGGGCCGGTGATCTGAAACGCCACCTCATCCCCGGCGCGGGATCCGTAAAGATAGGCCCACAGGACCAAGGCAGGGGCTGTTTCAGGCAGGGCAAGGGTCGGCAGTCCGGCCTTGATGGCGGCAAAATCGGGCACAGCGGCACTGAAACCCGCCTCCAACAATCCGCCCGGCACATAGGGGATCGGTGCCGCCCAAAGGGTTGGGCCGGGGGTCAGGGTGCATTGGTTGCCATCGGGTTGAAACGGGTCAATCTTGACCCCGTTCTGGCGCAGCGACAGATGCACATGGGGAAAATCGGCCATGCCGGATTGCCCGATCAGCCCAAGCTGCGTGCCTGCGTCGACCGTGTCGCCCGCCTGAACCATCACCGATCCTTGACGCATATGGCAGTATTGGGTTTCCCAACCGTCACCATGGTCGATCAGCACGCCATTGCCACATTCACGCCCCTCGACCGGTGGAACAAAGTCGGCCACGCCGTCGCGCACCCCTTTGACGACCCCCGCCGCCGCCGCCACCACGGCCACCCCTGTCGCCATGTCGGCGCGGGTGGCCAGTGCAATATCGGTGCCGTCGTGGCCGTCATAGCTGAGCAGACCGCAGGTAAAATCCGTGGCCCCCGGGCCCGTGTCATGATCGGCATATTGTTGGATATGGCAGCTGACGCCCAAGGTGCAATCAACTGGCCAATCAAGCTCAAAGGCCCCCGCCGACGAGGCGATGGCCATAAGAATAAGGGTAGGGTGGGTGATAACCCACCGTCCCGGCAAAGGTGGGTTGGCACCCACCCTACGCATTCACTTCGCCATCAGCAGGGGCGGTTTTTGCCCCGTCAGCCGCGGTTTTTGCGGTTCGGGATAGGTCAGGACAATGGCATCATCCTTGACGCCGACATGGACCAGACC
>JANNAF010000202.1:0-12156 GCA_031384005.1 Rhodobacterales bacterium
CCAAGCACCCAGCTTTGCGATTCGTCGGCAAGGTTGGCGGCCATGATCTGGCCCAAGATCTGGGCGCGGACGGTGGGGTTGTGCAGTTCGACCAGCGTTTCGACGCGGCGCGACAGGTTGCGGCCCATCCAGTCGGCAGAGGACAAGAACACATGGGCCTGTTTGGAGGGCAGGCCGTGGCCCGCGCCAAAGCACATGATGCGGCTGTGTTCCAGAAAACGCCCGACCACCGATTTGACGCGGATGTTTTCGGACAGGCCCGCGATGCCGGGGCGCAGGCCGCAGATGCCGCGGATCAGCAGCGAGATTTTGACGCCAGCCGTTGAGGCGGCATAAAGCGCGTCGATCACGTCGGGTTCAAAGAGCGAGTTCAGTTTGATCCAGATCTCGGCCGGGCGGCCGGCGCGGGCGTGATCCGCCTCGGCTGCGATGAGGGCGAGGAGTTTGGGTTTCAGGGTGATCGGCGCGATGGCGAGGTTTTCAAGGCCGGTGGGTTGGACATAGCCCGACAGGTAATTGAACACCTTGGTCGCGTCGCGGCCCAAGGCCGGATCGCAGGTGAAAAACGACAGGTCGGTATAGATGCGGGCGGTGATCGGGTGGTAGTTGCCGGTGCCGTAATGGGTATAGGTCACCAGATTTTCGCCTTCACGTCGCACCACGGTTGAGATTTTTGCGTGGGTTTTCAGGTGCATGAAGCCGTAGACGACCTGCGCACCGGCGCGTTCCAGGCGGCGCGATTGCAAGATATTGGCGGCCTCGTCAAAGCGGGCTTTGAGTTCGACCAGGGCGGTCACCGATTTGCCATTCTCGGCTGCTTCGCACAGGGCCGCCACGATGGGGGAGTTGGCGGAGGTACGGTAGAGGGTTTGTTTGATGGCCAGAACGTCGGGGTCGCGCGCGGCCTGTTCCAGAAAACGAATGACGGTGTCGAAAGTTTCATAGGGGTGGTGCAGCAGCATGTCCTTTTGCCGGATCGCGGCGAACAGATCGCCGTCATGGTCCAGCACGCGTTCGGGCACGCGGGGGGTGAAATTGGGCCACAAAAGATCGGGGCGCGAGGACAGGACGAGTTGTTTGAGGTCGGCAATGCCAAGGAGGCCGCGCACCTCGACCACCTCATCGGGCGTGACGTCCAACTCTTCCATGATCAGGGCGCGCAGGTCGGGCGGGGCACCTGAGGAGATCTTGAGGCGGATCACCTCGCCGCGGCGGCGGCGTTTCAGGGCGGATTCAAACTCGCGTACCAGATCCTCGGCCTCCTCCTCGACGTCAAGATCGCTGTCGCGCAGGATGCGAAAGATGCAGTGGCCGCGGTCGGTGTAGCCCGGGAACAGCATGTCGAGGTGGAGGAGGAGCAACTCCTCCAGCGGCAAAAAGCGGGCCTCGCCGGGTTTGCCGGGTAGGGGAACAAAGCGGGCAATCTGCTGCGGGATCGGCAACAGCGCCTTGAGCGGGCGGTGGTCGGAGGTGCGTTCCAGTTCCAGCGCCAGCGTAAATCCGGTGTTGGGGATGAAGGGAAACGGGTGCGCGGGGTCGATGGCGAGGGGGGAGAGGACCGGGAATACCTTTTCCAGAAAATTCTCGGCCAGAAACTTTAGATCGCGGGCGGTCAGTTTGGAGCGGGTCAGAAGGGTGATATGTTCGGCCTCCATCTCTTTTTTCAGTTTGTTGTAGACCGATTGCTGGGTCTGCATCAGGCGGCGCGCCTCGGCGTGGATCAGGGTCAGTTGTTCGGAGGGGGTGCGGCCGTCAGCGGAGGCTTGGGCGTTGCCGTTGCGGACCTGTGCGCGCAGGCCGGCGACGCGGACGGTGTAGAATTCGTCCAGGTTGGTGGCGGAAATCGACAGGAAGCGCAGGCGTTCCAAGAGGGGGACGGTGGGGTTCGACGCCTCCTCGAGCACGCGCCAGTTGAAGGAGAGCCACGACAGTTCGCGGTTGAAAAAGCGGCGCGGACCGGTGAGGTCGGCGGCGGGAATGGTGAGGGGGGCGGGGAAAGCGTTTTTGAGGAAGTCGGCTTGGGTCATCGGGAACTTTGCGCGTTGGGGGCTGGACCCGTTGTTTCGTTTGGGCCTAGGCCCGTTGTTTGGTTCGGGCCTCAGCCCGTTGTTTCACTGTGGGGCGAGGCTGTCCAGCACCTCGGCGGCAAGGGCGCGGCTGATCGGTCGGGCGGCGGCGAGCGCATGGGCGTCAAGGGCCATGACCACGATGCGCGCCGCAGCAAAGGAGCGTTCGATGCGACTGATCAGATAAGAGATCAGGTTGGGGGGCACGGCGATCTGGCGGTCGGCAAACAGTTTGACCAGTACGGCGGCCAGCAGGGCGTCATCGGGTGGGTCAAGCCGCAGGCTGGGCAGGGCCTGCAGGCGGCTGAAGAGGTCCGGCAGGGTCAGGCCCCAGTCGCGCGGTGGGGTGGTGGCGGTCAACAGCAGGTGGCCCGCCGGCGCCAGCAGGTTATGCAGGTGAAACAGCGCAGTCTGGTCGGTGCAGGTATCGGCATTGTCGATGGCGATGCGGGCGCGGGGGTCGAGTGTGGGCAGGCGTTCGGCAAGGGCCTGCGGGGCGATGATGTCGGCCGACATCGTCTGGGCCCAGATATGGGTCAGGTGGGTTTTGCCCGAGCCCTGCGGTCCGATCAGCAGGAGGCGGGTGGTGGCCGGATTGTCCAGTGCCGCAAGGGCGGCGGCGTTGCCGGGCGAGGCAAAGAAATCTGCCCGGCCCAGCCCCTCGGCCACCGGCAGGTCAAAGGCCAGTTGCGGGGTCAATCGGGCAAATCCTGATTGGGCAATTCCTGATCGTTGGCACCGGATTTGCCCTGATAAAGCGGGCTGGCGCGGTATTGGGTGATGGCAAAGCGGGTCAGCACCCCAAGGGCGGCGGCCATGGGCACCGCCACAAGCAGCCCGACAAAGCCAAAGATCGCGCCAAAGATCGTCAGCGCCGCCATCAGCCAGACCGGGTGCAGGCCGACCGATTTGCCAACAAGGCGTGGCGTGATCACATTGCCCTCCAGAAACTGGCCCAAGCCGAAGATCAGGGCGATCAGCCCGATCTGCAGCCAGTCACCCCAGAATTGGTAAAGCGCCAAGCCAATGGCCAGCACCCCGCCAATCAGCGCACCGACATAGGGGATGACCGTGATCAAGCCGGCAATCGCGCCGACGGCAAGGCCGAATTGCAGCCCGGCCAGCATCAGGGTGGTGGCGTAAAACACCCCCATCGCAATGCAGACCGAGATCTGGCCCCGCACGAAACCGGCAAGGACGGTGTCAATCTCGCGGCCCAACTGGCGGATGACGGGGGCGTGGTCGCGCGGTAGCAGATCGTCGATGCGGGCGACCATGTGGTCCCAGTCCATCAGCAGATAAAAGGCGACGACCGGCACGACGACGATGAACAAGAGCCAGCCCACCACCGACAGGACCGAGGTGACGAGGCCTTGCGCCAACTCTCCGCCGCGGGCCTGAATGGCGCTGCCGATCTGGTTGAGGGATTGGCGGATGACCGAGGTGGTGTCGGTCATGTCGGGCAGCGCCTCGCGCAGGAACCCCTCCAGCCGGGCGGCGATGGCGGGGGCGGCGTTGATCAGGGAGGTCAGCTGCTGGATCAGGACCGGGATGACGGCAAGGACCAGAAGGGTGACGATGAGGAAGCCCACCAGCGTGATCAGCGTGGTGGCCGTCACACGGCTGAGCCCGGCGCGTTCCAGTCGGTCGGCCAGCGGGTCAAGGAAATAGGCAACGGCGCCGCCGACCAGAAAAGGCAGCATCACCGAGCCAAGCGCCCAAAGGGCGACAAAAAAGGCCAGGGCGGCGATGCCCCAATAGCGGGTTTGGATGTTCAGTGGCAGTGCCATGCGCGGGCCCTTTGATGAACGGCAGACCGGTGGGTCAGGTCAGGCGTGATATTGCCTTTGGCAGCCAAGGTTGCAAGGCCAGAGCGCGCGGGGTGGGCGGAATGGGCTGCGAGATGCGGGGGGCGGGTCGTTTGGCACTGGGGGCGGGCCGATTGCACCGGCTGGCATGGCTGCCGGAGTGGCCAGCCGGAGTGGCCAGCCGGAGTGGCCAGCCGTAGTGGCCCGCCGGAGTGGCCCGCCAGAGTGGCCCGCCGGAGTGGCCCGCCAGAGTGGCCCGCCGGAGTGGTCCGCCGGAGTGGTCCGCCAGAGTGGCCAGCCAGAGTGGCCCGCCTTAGTGGTCCGCCGGAGTGGCCAGCCGGAGTGGCCAGCCGGAGTGGCCAGCCGGAGTGGCCAGCCGGAGTGGCCAGCCGGAGTGGTCCGCGCTGTCGTTTGGCAAGACCGTGGTTGCCGCCAGAGGGGAGGGGGGGAGGCAGATGTGATGAGCTGACTGGTTTAGGGCGCGAGGCGCGCCGGGGCCATGGTCGGTGTCCCCGCCTGCGGATACGGCCTATGGTCGAGGCGATGATCGCGCAGGGTTTGCCGACGGAGGGTCCGGTCCGGGCGATCTGCCTGCGGGGTCAGCGGCCGGGCGGGGGGGTGGGCCCGCAGGCGCAGGGTTGGCTGTTCGTGCTGTTGCGGGCAAGCGGCGGTCTTTCCGGGTGACAACTGCCCCAGGTTCTATCCTATTACACGCAATTTGGCTGGAGCGGTCGGTGCGCCTTGGGCGGGTGTTTGGGTGGTAAAACGGGACATCAGCCGGTCCATGCCAAACGCCTCGGACTGAAGGGACTGTGTTGTGGCCATCGACTGTTCGACCATGGCGGCATTGCGCTGGGCCACCTGATCCAACTGGGTGACGCCAATGTTGACCTCGGCCAAGGCAGTGGATTGCTGCGATGCGCCAGTGGCGATGCCAGAAACCAGCGTCGAAATATGGGTGACGCGTTCTGCCAGGTTTGTCAGCGCCCGTCCGGCGGAACCCACCGCCTCGACCCCGCGGCCGACGAGGGCGGAAGAGGTGCTGATCAGGTCCTTGATCTCTTTGGAGGCATCGGACGAGCGTTGCGCCAAGGCGCGCACTTCGGAGGCGACCACGGCAAAGCCACGGCCCGAATCGCCCGCACGTGCCGCCTCGACCCCAGCATTCAGGGCCAGCAGGTTGGTTTGAAACGCGATATCGTCAATCACCCCGATGATGCGCGAAATCTGTTCAGAGGAGCGTTCGATGCCATTCATGGCATCAACGGCGCGCAGGACGACCTTGCCATTATCCTCGGCCTCTTGCCTTGCGTGCTGGACAATGGTTTCCACCTCCTTTGCGCCTGTGGCGGCGGCTTTGACGCTGGTGGTCAACTGGTCCAGGGAGGCGGCGGTTTCCTCCAGCGTGGCGGCCTGATTTTCGGTGCGCTGGGCCAGATCGGTCGAAGCGTTGGTGATGTCATCTGCCCGTGCCCGGATCGAACGTGACGCCTCGACGACCTGACCCATGGTCTGGTTCAACTGGTCAATCGTCTGGTTGTAATTGGCGCGCAGCCCTTCGTATTCACTTGAAAAGGGTTGGTCGATTCGGTTGGTCAGATTGCCAGCAGACAGCCTTTGCAGACCGATTGTCAAGGCGTTGACGACGACCTGCTGATCAGCTTGTGTCCGCTTGACCTCGACTTGCATTTCGAGGGCATCGCGCAATCTGATCCGCAAATCCTCAAGGTAAACGGCAATCTGCGCGATATCGTCATTCAGGTCCGAGGCGCGATCAAACGAGGAATGACGGCCATTCAGTTCGCCATCCACAACCCTGCTGATCGCATCGCGGATCTGGGCGATGGGTGCCGTGATGCTGCGTGACAACCAAAAGATCGACACGGTCAGCAATGCGGTGCAGATCACCACCGCCGCCGCAAGCTCTTGGATAAGGACGTGGTTGCGGTTTTGTGCGGCGGTGCTGGCAACGTTGCCTTGGGCGCCAATCGTGTCGCCCATCGTGCCCATCTCGACCTCTAACAGACGAAAGGCCTCCATGAAGGGGCCCCATTTCAACTGTGCTGCGGTGCGGTCGACAAAGGCAGTCGCCCCCACGTCCAGCGCCGCTGTGATATAGGCCTGCGCCAAGGGAATTACCTTGTCCAATTCAGCCCGGATATTGGCATCCAGCGGCAGACTGGCCAATGCCGCAATATTTGCATTGAATTCGTCGGCGTGATTGAGCAGATCCGCCTCGACCTCGCGGCGGTTTTGCGTAGCACCTTCGGGCCCCTCAAGCAGGGCAAACAAGACATCGGCGCGCAGGGCGTCATGCATCATGTCGGCCTGTTTTTGATGGGACACCGCGGTTGTGGCAATGATCGAGTCGGTCAAGGCTGCATTACTTTGGACAAGTCCAAAGTATCCAGCGCCGCCGATACCCAGCAACCCGATCAAAGCCACGACGCCGCCAAAGTAGAGGCGGGTTCTGATCGACAGGTTTTTGAAAAGGGTAAAGCGTTTAATGATCATCCGAACTCTCCCGCACTGGTACACTGGGGCCGTTATCGGACGGATCGGTTTAGATCCGATTAAGCGCCGCCTTGCGAGGGCCGGGCCAACCCGCTAGGAACAACCAACCCAAATACGAGGCCCATCATGCGTCTGACCCGCTATTTTCTGCCCGTCCTGAAGGAAAACCCCGCCGAAGCGCAGATCGTGTCGCACCGCTACATGCTGCGGGCGGGGATGATCAAACAGCAGGCGGCGGGGATTTATTCGTGGTTGCCGCTGGGTTTGCGGGTGCTGAACCGCATCATGGCGATCGTGAACGAAGAGCAAGAGCGCGCGGGTCACATCCCCTTGCTGATGCCCACGCTGCAACCTGCCGACCTGTGGCGCGAAAGCGGGCGCTATGACGATTACGGCGAGGAGATGCTGCGCATCACCGACCGCCAAAAGCGTGAAATGCTGTACGGCCCGACGAATGAGGAGATGATTACCGATATTTTCCGGGCCCATGTGACCAGTTACAAGAGCCTGCCGCTGACGCTGTACCACATCCAGTGGAAGTTCCGCGACGAGATGCGGCCGCGTTTCGGCGTCATGCGGGGGCGCGAGTTCCTGATGAAGGACGGCTATAACTTTGACATCGACCGGGCGGCGGCGCTGCATGCGTACAACCGGCATATGGTCAGCTATCTGCGGACTTATGAGCGGATGGGGCTGACGGCCATTCCGATGCGCGCAGATTCAGGGCCGATTGGCGGCGACGACACGCATGAGTTTCTGGTGCTGGCATCGACGGGCGAGTCAGAGGTGTTCTTTGATTCCGCCGTAACTGAATTGACACTGGGCAACCGCGACGTCGATTACGACGACCGCGCTGCCGTGGCAAAAATCTGCGAAGAATTTACCACAGTTTATGCCCGCACGGATGAGACGCATGACGCGGCCCTGTTCGATGCAATCCCCGAGGAGCGGCGCAAGGTGGCGCGCGGAATCGAGGTTGGCCAGATCTTTTACTTTGGTACCAAGTATTCCGAGAGCATGGGGGCCATGGTTGTGACGCCGGACGGGTCTAAGGTTCCGGTCGAGATGGGGTCGCATGGCATCGGCGTGTCGCGCCTGCTGGGCGCGATCATCGAGGCCAGCCATGACGACAAGGGCATCATCTGGCCCGAGGGCGTGACGCCGTTCCCGGTTGGCATTGTGAACCTCAAGCAGGGCGATGCGGGCACGGATGCGGCCTGCGAGGGGATCTACAAGGCGCTGCGTCTGCTGGGGCTGGAGGCGCTCTATGACGACCGCGATGAACGGGCGGGGGCCAAGTTCGCGACGATGGACCTGATCGGCCTGCCGTGGCGCATCACAGTCGGGCCGCGCGGGTTGGCGAATGGGGTGGTCGAGGTGACCAGCCGTCGGACTGGCCTGTCCGAAGAAATGACAGCCGAGGCGGCGGTGGCCAAGATCGCGGCGATCTACGACGGGGTGTGAGGCACGGGGGGCTCTGCTTGCAGGGCCCCTTGCCCACCCACATGGGACGTTCGAAATGCCCTGACGAGGATGACCACGGTCATGATGCTGGGGATCAACAAGATGGCCTGAACTACGACGTTCAGGGCGAACTGCGCAGCACCGCCAAGTGGGCCTAACAGGCCCGCACCCAAGTTGACCAATGCCAGCAAGACAACCAAGGCGAGGCCGGGAAAGACGGCAAGTTGAATTGCAACCCTGATCCCCGATTTTCGCCCGGCCCTGAGTGCCTGCGCAAATGAAAACGGCACGCGGCTGGCAGCTGCCGGCAGCAAAGTCCCGATCGCTGCGAACAAGAGCCACATCCACGGGATCATGACCATGATGGTCATGCCCAGGAACTGGTTCAGGAACTGTGCCCCCTCAAGCCCCCTCGCCCAGAAATAGCCCACCAAACCGGCGGGTAGAAGTATCAGGACGGTGAAGAACAGGGTGACCAGCATGAACCGGCCGATACTGTCCTTGGGCAAGATGGTGCCGACCGGCGGCTGCAACGTGGCATTGGTGCCGAACAGGACCTGACGGTGGACGAAATACAAAAACAGCGTGCTGGCGGCGAAACTTGTGCCGCTGTTTCTGGCTGGATTTTCAAACATAAGGGGCAATGCGGTGGTCATGACGGCCACAATCAGCGTCAGCAAAAAGTTCGCACGAAGCGCGGACGCCATCTCGGCAGGCAAGCCTTTGATCATGATGTCCTGCCCCGATCCAAACGAGACACAGATAGGGCTGCCACCCGGCACGGTCAATCCGGGGTGATGTCAGCGCGCCCTTGTAGGATGGGCAGTTCCCCTTTCCCCATTGGGGAAAGGGGGTTTGCCCATCTTTCCTAGCGCTGGTCGAATGTGATGACGGTGTTGCCGCGTTTGTGGCCGGTGTCGGTCAGGGCATGGGCCGCAACGATGTCGGCCATAGGGTAGGTTGCGCCGATATGGGGGCGCATGGCGCCCGTGGCGGCAAGGCCGGCCAGCAGGGCCAGATCGGCCGGAGCTTCGGCCCCGACACCGGCGATGACCTTGACGCCGGTGCGGCGAGAGCGCCAGGCCGCGGTCAGTTGATAGCCAAGCGACGCAATGACAAGGCACAGGCGCCCCCCCGGGACAAGCGCGGCATGGCTGTTTTCGGCCGTGGCTTTGCCGATACAATCAACAATGATATCATAGCGTTGGCCCAGGTTCCGGTAATCCTGACTGCGGTAGTCGATGACCTGACTTGCCCCAAGACTGCGCACCAGTTCCGCATTGGCACCTGAACAGACTGCCGTGACCTGTGCGCCGAAGTGGCGTGCCAGTTGTACCGCAGCCGCCCCGACGGCCCCGGAGGCGCCGATGACCAGCACATTCTCACCCGGCTGTACCTTGGCGCGGTCGCGCAGGTAATAAAGGGCAGTCAGGGCGCCAAAGGGCAGCGCGGCGGCCTCTGCCATGCTCAGGCCCGCAGGCAGGGGCACCAGACGGTTGGCCTTGACCGCCACATATTCGGCATGGGCGCGCATGGCAAAGCCGGTGGTGGCAAGGACCCTGTCGCCCAAGGCGACGCCCGTCACGCCGGGACCGATTTCGCTGACCTCACCTGCCACGCAGATACCAAGGATCGGCTGACGCGGGCCGCGCAGGCCAAAGACCAGCCGCAGGATCAGGCCAAAGCCGGGGGGCATATTGGCCCCCCTGATCCGGGCATCGCCCGAGTTGAGGGAGGTGGCGTGCTGGCGCACGACCACTTGACCGGGCTTGGCGCGGGGGGTGGCAACCTCGTGGAGTTGGACAACATCGGGGGGGCCGTACCGGGTGACGATGGCGGCTTGCATGGGCAGGCTCCTAAAGCGGATCGTTGTAGGTGAACACGTCTTCCAGCGGGCGGCCAAAAGCGCGGGCGATGCGAAAGGCGAGTTCGAGGGAGAGCGAATACTTGCCCGCCTCGATCGCGATGATGGTTTGGCGGGTGACGCCGACGCGAGCGGCAAGATCGGCCTGGGTCATCTCCTCTGCGTCAAAGCGCAGGCGGCGGATGGTATTGGTAACCTGGGTCGCCATGGGTCAGACCCAGCCGCGTTGCAGGGCGAACCTGGTCAGGCTGCCAGTCAGGCTGCCGACTGCAAAGGCGGACAGCATCACGTTCAGGACGGTGAACAGGCTGTAGTTCAGCGCCATGAGGCCCACGCCGCCAAGGAATACCGCGCTGGCAAGGAGCAGCGTCACTTGCGCCCCGCGCAGGCGGATCTGTTGATCGCGTTCATCAACCAGGTACGGCGGCATCTTTTGTCCGGTGATCATGCGCCATGCGATGTTGATCACAATGGTGACCGCGATCGACACCAGAATAGAGACGACAATCATGATCAGGACCAGCCGTGCCCAGGCGGCATAGGCGTCCGACCCGTCAAAGGCCCCGGCGGCGGATTGGGCGGTGATCTGCCAGACGAACAGGGCGATCACCAAAAGGTCGGTCACAATGCCGATCAGCGCGTTGCGTTCCTCAAAAGACATTTGCGTTCCCGAATCATGTTGCGGTTCTGGAACATTAGGTACTGTTTATCCGGCATAATGTAAAGCAAACATTACATGATGTTCAGAATTCGGAACATATCAGGCTGGATCAAGCCAGCCGTCATAGGTGACGACCGGACCAATCAGGGGCAGGGCAATTTCAACATGAAAGCGGAATTTGCCATTCTGTTCCGTCTCATAGCTGTTGCCGCTTGGCATCAGGGCGTGGGGCAGGGGCAGGCCGAACAGGGTCCAGCGCCGGGGAATGACACGCAGCTTTGCGCCTTGGGTCACCATGGCCAGACCAAAGGCGAAAGGGCCAAAGCGTTCGGTGATCAGGTGGGCGTTACGGCCCCGGCCCGGTTCCTGAGTGGACACCATCAGGCGGCCGGCAAAGTTGCGGCCCCAGGTCTCGACGCCGCTGGCAGCGGTCAGGAAGGTGACGCTGACGGGAATGTCGGCCCCTTGGTCGGGAAAACTGAACAGGCGGGCGACAAGGGTGGCCAGACGGTTGGGGTTGCGGGTGACGGTGGCGCGCCCGGCCCATTGGGCGCGTTTGCCCGGCTGGTGCAGGGCTTGCAGGGTGGGGGGCAGGGTCGTGAAGGCGGGGCCGAGGATTTGCTGATACAGCGGCCCGGTGGGCGTGTCGCGCCAGCCGGTGGTGATGGCGCGGCTGGCAAACAGGGCGTCATAATCCGCAAGGGTCAGGGCATCGGTCGCGGGACGGGCTCCGGCTGCGGGCGGCGATTTGGCGCGGGTTTGGCGGACAAGGGCGGCGATGGCCATGGATGGGATCAGGGGGCCGTCGTCGCCCTCGGCCAGCATCGCCCATGTGCGGGTGACGGGCTGGCCGTTGCTGGTGCCCGTCGCCTGCACAAACATACCGCCGCGATGATCGCCGTATTTCAGGGTGTTCAAGACAAGATGGGCAAGCGGGGCCAATGGGGCAAGGTTGGGCAGCAGGCCACGGGCGCGCAGGCGGGCAAGGGTGATCAGCAGGCGGTGCAGCGGTTCAGGCAGCGGGCCTGCGCCCATCCACAGGGTTTGGATGCCGGGCATGTTGGCGGGGATGGCGCGCAGGTCGGGGACATCGACCAGCGAAAACAGGGTGCTGCGCAGTGGCAGGGCGCCGGGCGGGGCCACGGTGACGCGGCGGGTTTCGGCCAGGCCACGGCCCATGGCGGGCTGGCCGTCACGTTGCAAGGCGACCGGTTCGCCAGCATAGCCAAGGACGGCGCGCAGAACGTTCAGCCCGACCCCGGCATGTGGCGAGGGGGCGATGCCGCCGATGACATGGGTGATGTCCATGGTTCTGGCCATCTCGCGCAGGACGGCGGCGGTCAGGACAGGGAAACTGGAGGCGCCAGAGAGGGCAAAGACGCCTGCCGCTCTGGCCGCTGCGTCGAACTGCACGACCCCGGCCACGAAATCGGCGCCATCGGCAAAGTCGAGGTAATGGGTATGGCTGGCAATGCAGGCTTGCAGGACTGAATAGGGGGCAGGGCCATAGTTCTGAAACGGGCCGGAGGCGTCGATCAGGATATCCGGGCGGTGGGTTTGCAGGGTGTCCGCAATGCTGGCGCGGTCAGCCCGCAGCGGGGTGCAGCGGGGATGCGTGCAAAACGCCTGCGCCTTTGCCAAATCGCGGCCTGCGATCAGGATATCAAGGTCGTCGTCGGCCAAAAGCCGCGCAAGCCGCCCGCCAAAGACGCCATAACCGCCGAGTATGAGGATTTTCATGAACGCCCCTTTCGGCAGCACAGTGGGATGCTAAGTTAA
>JANNAF010000238.1:0-9799 GCA_031384005.1 Rhodobacterales bacterium
ATCGAACGCAATGCCGCCCTGTCGGGGTCGATCTGCGATGCGATTGTCACGCCCTCGCCCGGCCAGATCACCTTTCCCGTCCTGCGTCGGCTGTGTGGTCCGGGGCTGGTTGTAACCGACGATCAGGCCCTGCACGCCATGGCGATCGCCTTTGTCCATCTGCGCATCGTGCTGGAACCTGGCGGGGCTGTAGCGCTGGCTGCGGCGCTGTTTTGTGACGACCTGCCCGACACCGTGATCTGCACCGCCTCGGGCGGCAATGTGGACCCGCAGGTGTTTGGGTCTGCCCTGACCCGCTTTGCCGCCTTGTCCTGATCGAACATTCGGGTGGGCCAAACGGCCCCCTTTGTCCCCAACCTCTGCGATTTCCGAACAATGCCCCTGATCCTGCTTCCAGATATCCGACTGAATGTCCGCCTGATTGGCCCGGCCGATGCGCCACCCTTGGTATTCTCGCATGCCCTTGGGACAGACCTGACGATCTGGAATGGCGTGACCAGCCTTTTGGCGGGCCGCTACCGCATCATAACCTATGACCAGCGTGGCCATGGCGGATCTGACGTGCCGACGCCGCCCTACACCATGGGCGGCCTGATCCGCGATCTGGAACGGGTTATGGATCATGTCGCGGTCAAGGAGGCGGTGGTGATCGGTGCCTCGCTTGGCGGTCTTGTCGCCCAAGGATTGGCGGTCAAGCGGCTGGATCTGGTGCGTGGTCTGGTCCTGTCGGGCACCGCCGCCCGTATCGGCAGCCCCGAGATGTGGCACCGCCGGATAGATGAGGTGCGCCAAACCGGCCTTGACGCCTATGCCGCCGGTGCGATGCAACGCATTCTTGGCCCGCGCTATCAGTCCCATCCCGACCACCCCTATCTGCATGACCTGCTGATCCGCACCGATCCCGATGGCTGGGCGGGTTGCGCCGCCGCGATTGCTGGCACTGATTTCTACACAACCACCGCCAGCCTGCGCTTGCCTACCCTCGCCATCGCCGGGGCCAATGACGGCACGACGCCCCCCGATCTGGTGCGCGAAACAGCCGAGTTGATCCCCGGCCACCGCTTTGCCCTGATGCGGGGGGTCGGCCACCTGCCAATGGTGGAAAAACCGGCCGAATTTGCCGCCCTTGTGGAAACCTTCCTGATGGAAATTGGCCACGGTTGACATCGCCCCGCCCCGTGTTAGGCCGTGCTGATGCCAAAACAGAACCTTGCCCTGACTTTCATCCTGCTGACCGTCGGCCTTGATGCCATCGGCATCGGCCTGATTTTTCCTGTGATTCCAGACCTGATGGTGGCGGTGTCGCATGACACGTTGGCCAATGCGGCGCTGTGGGGTGGGCTGATCACCTCGGCCTTTGCGGTGATGCAATTCCTGTGCGGCCCGATCATTGGCAACCTGTCGGATCATTATGGCCGCCGCCCTGTGCTGCTGACCTCGCTGGCATTCATGGTGGTCGATTACATCGTCATGGCGATTGCAGGCACGGTCTGGCTGCTGCTGATCACCCGCATCGTGGCCGGCATCACCGCGGCCACCCATTCCACCGCCTCGGCCTATATCGCCGATATCTCGACCCAGGATCAGCGCGCCAAACGGTTTGGCCTTGTCGGTGCCGCCTTTGGCATAGGCTTTGTCGCGGGGCCCCTGATCGGCGGGGCCTTGGCCACCATTGACCCGCGTGCGCCGTTCTGGGCCGCCGCAGCCCTTGCCGCTGCCAACCTGATCTTTGGCTATTTCACCCTGCCAGAAAGCCTTGCCCGCGAAAATCGCCGCCCCTTTACCCTTGCCCGCGCCAACCCATTGACGTCGTTTGCCGCGATCCGCCGCCTGCCGGGGCTGAAACTGCTGCTGACCGTGTTCTTTATCTATGCCCTGACATTCAACGTCTGGCCCGCCATCTGGTCCTATTACGGAAAAGAGGCGTTTGGCTGGAACGCGCAATGGATCGGCATATCGCTGGCCATCTTCGGCATCTGCATGGCGGCGGCCCAAGCAACCCTTGTCGGCCCCATCACCAAACGCCTGGGCGACCGCCGCGCCGCCCTGCTGGGCATGGGGTTCGAGGTGTCGACCTATACCTTTTTCGCCTTTGTCACCTCGGGGTTCTGGGCGCTGTGGGCGTCGTCGGTATCCGCCTTGGGCGGCATAACCGGCCCCGCGCTGCAATCCTTGATGACCTCGAAAACCCCCGCCGACCAGCAGGGCGAATTGCAAGGCGTGATCACCTCATTGAACGCCCTTGCCACCATCGTAGCACCCATCACGATGACGTCGGTCTTTGGCTATTTCATCAGCCCCGCCGCCCCCATCTACCTGCCCGGCGCACCATTCCTGCTGTCAGCTGTGATCATGGTCGCTGCCGTGATTCTTTTTGTCGCAGGGGCGCGCGCCAAACCGGCCCCCTGACCCCTAGCCTTCCTACAGCAGGAGGCCCCACATGAAACTCAAAGACCTTGAAATCTTCGTCGTCGCCCCACCAGCCCCCGGTTGGGGTGGGCGCTATTGGATCTTCCCGAAAATCACCACCGAGGATGGCATCGTCGGCTATGGCGAATGTTATGCCTCGACCGTCGGCCCCAAGGCGATGATCGCCGTGATCGAGGATGTCTTTGAACGCCACATGCAGGGCTCCAGCGCCGAAGACATCGAATTGATGTACCGCCGCGTCTATTCCTCGGGCTTTACCCAGCGCCCCGACCCCACCGTGATGGGCGCGTTTTCCGGGCTGGAGATTGCCTGCTGGGATATCTTGGGCAAGGCGCGCAACCGCCCGGTCTGGGCTCTGCTTGGTGGCCGCATGAACCAGCGCATCCGCTCTTACACCTATCTCTACCCGCAACCACACCTTGATGCCGCAGAGTTCTGGGTCAATGCCGACTGGCAGGCCGAAGAAGCCGCCCGCATGGTCGACCTTGGCTTCACCGCAGTCAAATTCGACCCCGCCGGCCCCTATACCATCAGGGGCGGCCATGAGCCCGCCATGTCCGACATCACCCGGTCCGTCGAGTTCTGCGCCAAGATCCGCGCCGCAGTGGGCGACCGGGCCGATCTGTTATTTGGCACCCATGGCCAGTTCACCACCCCCGGTGCCATCCGAATGGGGCGCGAACTGGAACCCTACAATCCGCTGTGGTACGAGGAGCCGATCCCGCCTGACAACCTTTTGGAATTCGCCGAGGTCGCACGCCAGGTCCGCATCCCGCTGGCCACCGGCGAACGCCTGACGACCAAAACCGAATTCGGTGCCCTGTTGCGCCACGGTGGGGTCAAGATCCTGCAACCGGCCCTAGGCCGCGTTGGCGGTATCTGGGAGGCCAAAAAGATCGCGGCGATTGCCGAAATCTATAACGCCGAAATGGCCCCGCACCTGTACGCGGGCCCGGTCGAATGGGCGGCCAATGTCCATTTCGCCGCGTCGATTCCCAATCTGCTGATCGCGGAAACCATCCAGACCGGCGGCGATTTCCACCTGAAACTGATCAAGAACACGATCAAATGGGAAGATGGCTATATCATCCCGCCCGAAACCCCGGGTTTGGGGATCGAGTTTGACGAGGATGTCGCCCGCGCCCACCCCTTCGTAGGCTCTGGCCTGCATCTGCAAATGCAAGAGGCGCCTTGCGACTATCGCCACGGCAACCGCTTTGCCGGGGGGGCACCGGCTCCCGCCAAGTGAAAAGGGTGGGCGAAACAAAAAGGGCGGGCCAATCGGCCCGCCCCCGTCAGCAATTCTGTCAGATCAAGAGGCGCTCTCGACCCCTTTGACGAACCAATCCATGGTCGCCAACTGCTCCAGTGTCATGATTTCGCCAGCCTTGACCCGCTCGACCCCGTCCTGATCCATGATCGGGCCGGTAAAGATGTTAAAGCTTCCGTCCATATAGCCCGCCTGAACCTTGTCAGCCTCGGCTGCGGCTTCCGGCGTGACGGCGGCACTGTAGGGCGAGATGACGACTTCGCCATCCACCATGCCGCTCCAGGTGTCGGTCGAGGTCCATGTGCCCGCCAAAATCGCCTCGGCGCGTTCGATGTAATAGGGGCCCCAGATATCCTCGATCGCGGTCAGATGGGCATTGGGGGCAAAGGCCGACATATCGGCACCCTGACCAAAGCCGTACAGACCCTTCTGCTCCAGAATCTGCAGCGGGGCGGGGCTGTCGGTGTGGGTGGTGACGAAATCGCAACCCAGATTGACCAGCGTTTCGGTTGCGGCGGCTTCCTTCGGCGGATCGAACCAGCTGTCGATCATCACGACCTTGACGATGGCAGCCGGGTTCTGACGCTGTGCCGACAGAGCGAACGAGTTGACGCCCAGAACCACTTCCGGGATCTTGAACGACCCCAGATAGCCCAGCACGCCCGATTTGCTCATCTTGCCCGCAATGGTGCCCAGAACGGCGCGGCCTTCGTGGAAACGGCTGTTATACGTCGCCACGTTGTCGGCGCGCTTGAACCCGGTGCAGTGTTCGAACTTTACATCCGGGAATTCGGCTGCAACTTCCAGCGTCTGGTCCATATACCCAAACGAACAGGTAAAGATCAGCTTGCAACCCTGCTGCGCCAGATCCCGCATCACCGGGATGGAACTGGCGTCCTCGGCCACGTTTTCCACATAGATCGTCTCGACCTTGTCGCCCAAGGCAGCGTCCAACGCCTCACGGCCCTTGTTATGCGCCCAGGTCCAGCCAAAGTCACCGACTGGGCCCAGGAAGACAAAGCCGATCTTGACCTTGTCTTGGGCAAATGCGGGCGCGCCGAACAACGACGCGGTGGCCACAGCCCCCGCGCCCTTGATCATTGTCCGTCTGGATATTGTCGTCATGCGTCTCTCCTGTTGTTATTTTCAGGTTGAAGGAAGGAAGGGTCTGCCCAGACACGCCGGGGCATTGCTGCCTGCCGTGCCCCGGGCAGAGATGAACGTCAGCGCCACAACCGTCATGACATAGGGCATAGCCGCCCAGAATTGTGACGGCAAGAAAGAGAAGCCCGCCGCCTTGGCATAAAGCTCAAGCGCCATAAGAATGCCAAAGAAATAGGCACCCACCAGCAGCCGGCCCATGCGCCAACCGGCAAACACCACCAGCGCCAGCGCAATCCAGCCACGCCCCGCCGTCATCTCCTCGGCCCACATCGGCGTGATGACCATGCTGAAATAGGCCCCGCCAATTCCCGCCATCGCCCCACCAAAGGCAATCGCCGCATATCTGACGCGGCGGACGGAATAGCCGATGGAATGTGCGCTCAGGTCATTCTCGCCCACGGCCCGCAGGATCAACCCGGCACGGGTCGATTTCAAAAACCATGCGGTCAAGGGCACCATGATCAGTGCGAAATAGACGATAGGCGAATAGCCAAAGAACAACTGCCAGATCGGGTCCTTGGCCAGCGATGCCGGGAACAGCGACCCGAACGGCATCACGATCCGCCCGGTGAACCCAACGCCCAGCAACGATGACAACCCGGTGCCAAAGATGGTCAGCGCCAACCCCGTGGCGACCTGATTGCTGTTCAATTGCAGCACAAAAACCGCAAACAACATCGACGCCGCCGCCCCACCCGCCGCAGCGCCGACGATCCCGATCCACGGGTTAACGGTCATCACGGTCACGGCAAAGCCGGAAATGGCGCCCATCAGCATCATCCCCTCGACGCCCAGGTTCAGCACCCCCGCCTTTTCCACCACCAATTCGCCAATTCCTGCCAGCAAAATGGGCGTGGTCAGCCCGACAATGGTGATGATCGCCAGAATGATGAACTCGGCGGTCATGCCACGGCCCCCTTCACCAATTTGACCCGGTAGCGGATCAGGATGTCGCTTGCCAGAATGAAGAACAGCATCATCGCCTGAAAAATCCCCGCCGTCGAACTGGGGATCTTGACCGAGGATTGCGCCATCTGCCCGCCAACATAGGTCACCGCCAGCACGACCCCCGCGATCAGACAGCCGACCGGGTTCAGCCGCCCCAGAAAACACACGATAATCGCCGTGAAGCCATAGCCCGACGGGAACCCCAGATCCATTTTGTGCAGCACCCCGGTAAACTCCAGCGCGCCCGCCAACCCGGCCATGGCCCCCGAAATGGTCATCGCCAGCCAGATCGTCTGTCGCCCGTCAAACCCGCCATGCCGCGCCGCATTGGGCGCCGACCCAACCACCCGCACCTGAAAGCCGAAGACGGACCGCGACATCAGATACCAGAATACAAACGGCAGGATCAGGGCCACCAATATTCCCAAATGCACGGTACTGGTGCCCCAGACCGGCAGGGTCTGACTGTCGGCCAAGGGGGCCGTCACCGGAAAATTGCGCCCCTCGGGATCCTTCCACGGGCCGCCGACCAGATAGCTGAGGACATGCCCTGCCACATAGGTCAGCATCAGGCTGGACAGGATTTCATTGACGCTGAAACGGGTGCGCAGACCCGCAGGCACCGCCGCCCATGCCGCACCGCCCAAAACTCCGGCCATCACCATCAGCGTCACAACCAAAGGCCCGCCCACCGACCCAAAGGCAATGCCAACCCCCGTCGCACACAGGGCGCCCATGATGTACTGCCCCTCGGCCCCGATGTTCCAGACCTGCGCCCGGTTGGCCACCGACAGACCCAGCGCGATGATGATCAAGGGCGCCGCCTTGACCGCCACATCCTGCCATTTGTAACTGGTGATCAGAGGGGTGATGAAAATATCAGTGACGGCCTTCAACCCGTCAATTCCGATCAGGTCGAACACCACAATCCCGATCAACATGGTCACCAGCACCGACACCACCGGTGTCAAGACCAGCATGGTCACGCTGGGCTCGCGCCGCTTTTCCAGCTTAATGCGCATGGGCAACCTCCTGACCGTGTATGCCGCCCATCAGCAACCCGATCTCCTCGATCCGGGCATCGGCCACGGCCATCGCGGGCGACAAGCGGCCCTCGTTGATCACGGCCATCGTGTCACACAAGCTCAACAGCTCGTCCAGATCCTGCGAAATCACCACAATTGCCGACCCCTGCGCCGCCAGATCGACCAGCGCCTGATGGATCGCCGCCGCAGCCCCCGCATCCACCCCCCATGTCGGCTGGCTGACCACCAGCACATCAGGCTTTTGCAAAATCTCGCGCCCCATGATGAACTTTTGCAGATTGCCACCCGACAGACTCTCGGCAAAGGCGCCGGGCCCGGTGGCCTTGACGGCGAATGTCTTGATCACCTCGCCTGCATAGGTTCGCGCCACCGCTGCATTGATCATACCGCCCCGCACCATGCCCAACCGGTCACGACCGGTCAGGATGGCATTGTCGGTCAGGGTGAAGTCGGGCACCGCCGCATGGCCATTGCGCTCCTCGGGGACCGATGCGATGCCGAAAAACCGCCGCGCCTTGGCCGACAGCCGGCCGATCTCTTGCGCGCCGACCTTAATCGCGGCATGGTCGTGCACCGGCAATTCGCCCGACAGCGCCAACATCAGCGCGTTCTGCCCGTTGCCCGCCACACCGGCGATGCCAAAAATCTCACCAGCCCGCACAGCAAAGCCGATATCCTTCAGCGCCGTACCGAACGGTCCGTCCTTGGGCACGTTCAGCCCTTTGACCACCAGCTTGTCCGCCCCGACCGCCCGCCCGACCCCACGCGATATTTCCTTGAGGTTGCCACCGATCATCTTTTCCGCCATCGACCGGCTGGTTTCCACCGCCGGATCGCAGGTATCGACCAGCTTGCCGCCGCGCAGAATGGTTGCCGTATCGCACAACGCCTTGATCTCATGTAATTTATGCGAAATATACAGGATCGAACACCCCTCCGACGCCAGTTGCCGCAACACGATGAACAACTGTTCCACCTCTTGTGGCGTCAAGACCGATGTTGGCTCGTCCATGATCAGCAGCTTGGGGTTCAAGAGCAGCGCGCGTACAATCTCGATCCGCTGCCGCTCGCCCACGGACAGGGTCGAGACGATACGGTGCGGCTCCAGCTTCAACCCATACTGCCTCATCACGGCAAGGATCCGCGCCTCCAGATCGCGGGCCGGGATGCTGGCATCCATGCCCAGCGCGATGTTTTCCAACACTGTCATCGCCTCGAACAGGCTGAAATGCTGGAACACCATACCAATCCCCAGCCGCCGCGCCGCCTTGGGGTTGGCCACTGTGATTTTCTGCCCGTCCCACCGGATTTCGCCGGCGTCGGGCTGCATGATCCCATAAATCATTTTGACCAGCGTCGACTTGCCCGCGCCATTTTCACCCAGCAAGGCATGAATTTCGCCCGGCAGAACCGAAAAACTGACTTGGTCATTGGCCAGAACGCCCGGAAACCGTTTGGTAATGCCACTCAGGTCAAGCCGTGGGGTCAGGGCGGTCTCCTTCGCTGCGGCGGAGTTCATTGCATCGTCCGTCGGGTATGCTGGACCCTGCCGCCCAGCCTGCCCATACCACCCGCATTTGAAACAGTTTCAGGATTTGCCCATAGCTGCACGCCGCGCACCACGGCGGTGCTGCATCCGGATTTGGCCGGTTCCAGTCCTGTGACCAATCGCTTCCCCATTCGTCCCCGCTTGTGGCAGTGCGGGCTTTGGTCAAGGCTAGACCGGAAAACGCGCAATCGACAAGAGTTTCATCGGAATGGTGGCCCGATTTGGTGGCAAATGCCCAAAATACAGGTTTTGCCTTGAAACTTGTGCCCGCGACAGCGACGCTTTGCGGATGTCATGACGAAAGGATCGGACCATGCTGGATCATACGGCGCTGTTGCGGGTGGCCATCGCGGAATCGCGCAAGGCGCGCGAGGCCGGGAACCACCCGTTTGCCTGCATCCTTGTCGGACCGGACGGCACCATCCTGATGACGCAGCACAACGCCTATATGCCCGACCACGACATGACCGGCCACGCTGAACGTGTGCTGATGACCCGTGCGTCGACCAGCCTGACGCCCGCGCTGTTGCACGAATGTACCATCTATACCAGTGCCGAACCCTGTGCGATGTGCGCCGGGGCGATCTATTGGACGGGGTTGAGGCGCGTGGTTTATGGCCTGACAGAACGGGATTTGAAGAAGATCACCGGCGACCACCCCGAAAACCCGACGCTGGACCTGCCCTGCGAGGTGGTCTTTGCCGCCGGGCAACGCCGGGTCGAGGTGATCGGCCCGATGCTGGAGGCCGAGGCGGCAGCGGTGCATGTCGGCGCCTGGGGTTAACCCGGCTGGCCCCAGGTCATGTAATACCCCTGCCCCATCACGCCACCAAAGCCCTGCTGCACCCCAGTTGCCGCCACCTTTTCATACAGGTCCAGATTGAAAACGCCGCCCCAACCGGCGCCGCCGATCATGTTGCCATCCTTGAACAGGGCAAAGGATTTCTCGGAATAACCAAACTCTGGCACCTCCTCTATGCGCTGCACCTTCAACTCGCCTGCCGCCCAAGCCTCGGCAAATCCGGGCACCTCCATCATGGTTTCGCGGACATTGGCATGGACCAGATCGGCAAAGGCTGCATCATCCAGCCGGATCGCAGGCACCTCGATGGCGGCATCGGCCCCAAGGGCGGCCAGACGGGCGGCATCCTCGGGGGCGAACTGGCTCAGCGGTTGCGGCGTCGCCTCTGTCAGTGCCTCGCCACGCCGCTCTAACGCCAGCGCCATTTTGGCCGATGTGGCATAGGTCATATGCAGGCTGTCCACTGCGGCGCGATAGGCGATCCGGGCATCTTGGCGAAAGGCTTGGTCCTGCCGTTCCTCAACCTGCAACCGCGCTGCCGCCGCCGCCACGGACTGCTTGGGGGTGGCCTGCACCTGACCCTGTTGCCC
>JANNAF010000245.1:0-23770 GCA_031384005.1 Rhodobacterales bacterium
TCGAAATAGGATCGACGAACGTCTAAAGGGGCCAGCTTTTGCTCGGTGAGGTACCACCGTTATCGGTCCAAATGTACAGTTGCCAATGACAACCGTGCTCCGGCAATGGCTCTGGCTGCGTAAGCAGCTTAAGTCGCCGAAACTAAGTCCTTAGGCTTAGCAGCTTAAGGCGGGGTTCGCAGGTACCTGGCAACAGAAACCTGCACCTTCATCTCACTTGGGTTTCATTTTCGTTGGCACTTCCGCTGTGAACAGTGCGGTGATTTCACGACAGAAATGAAACGCCCGTCTCGTTCGGGGCCTCGCCAGATCATCAACCGTTTCCTGTCGGCAGATTGGTTAACAGGTGGTAAACGTCTTTTATAATATCTATATTTTACAATGCTATACCTATGTGTCCCACGCGCGGACACACCGATCCACCTGCCCGTGACAAACTTCCTTGCCCCGCAAGGCATACCGTGCAGCAGCGGTGACCAGCTTGATGGCCGCGTTTCATTTTCGGTCAGGGCACAGCCAATTGCAAAATGACCCGCGACGGAATGTGTGTGGCCCATCGGACTGTCCTTTTCCCTGTACGATCTGCGCAGAAGCCGCCATGGTCACAGGCAAATTCTCTCAGAAGGCCAGCATCGATGACCACCGCCACTATGCCCAGTTTGGCCGACCTGACCCAAGCCTTTGCGCGGATCGGTGTGCTGTCGTTTGGTGGCCCTGCCGCTCAGATCGCGATGATGCATCGGGAATTGGTCGATGAACGAAAATGGGTCAGCGAAAAGGACTACCTGTCAGCCTTGTCGTTTTGCATGCTGTTGCCCGGCCCCGAGGCGATGCAACTGGCCACATGGATCGGCTGGCGGCTGCACGGGACAATGGGTGGATTGATTGCGGGACTGCTGTTCGTCCTGCCCGGCGCGGTTGTGGTTCTGGCGCTGAGCATCGTTTACGCAGTCTATGGCCAGATACCCCTTGTTGCCGCATTGTTTACAGGTGTTCAGGCAGCCGTCGTTGCCGTCGTCCTGGAGGCCCTGTTGCGGGTTGCCAAGCGCGCCCTGAAAACGCGCGAATACTGGATCATCGCCGGCATTGCCTTTGTGGCGCTGTTCTTTTTTGGTGTGCCCTTTCCTGTTCTGATCCTGGGTGCGGCTCTTTACGGATTTATGACCGCGCAAGGCACCGCCGAACCGATCCATACTCCCCCCCCTTACCGCGAATCCTTTCGGGCCGTTTTGGTCTGGGGTGCAGTCTGGCTTGTGCCGCTTTGGGCCCTGACGGCCATTTATCCCGGCCTTTATGCAGATATCGGCCTCTATTTCTCGAAACTGGCCATGGTGACCTTTGGCGGTGCCTATGCCGTCCTGGCTTGGATGAGCCAGTCTGTCGTGGCCGAGATGGGCTGGTTGACAGTCCGGCAAATGATGGACGGTCTGGGCTTGGCCGAAACGACCCCTGGACCATTGATCCTTGTGGTCGAATTCGTGGCCTTTATGGCTGCTTACAAGAATGACGGTGTTTCGGGTGGGATCTTTGCCGCCGGGATCGCCCTTTGGATGACCTTCGTACCATGTTTTCTATGGATCTTTGCCGGGGCACCATGGATCGCCCGCCTGACCGCCGCCCCACGCCTGTCCGGGGCACTGCGGGCCATCACCGCTGCTGTTGTCGGCGTCATTGCCAACCTCTCGCTATGGTTCGCGCTGCATGTTGCCTTCGGCACAGTCACGCGAATCGACGCAGGCCCGTTACAAATGATCGTGCCGGATCTCGCCACTTTGAACCTGACTTCTGTTCTGATCGGGGTCATATCGGCCTACTTGCTGCTGCGCCTGCACCAATCTTTGCCCATCGTGCTCGCACTTGCAGCAATTGCTGGCGGGGCCGCGTCCTTGCTGTGACGCCGCCTCTTCCCTTCACGCCCAATTCGCCTATGTTGAGAACGGTAAAGACAGGAGCTGAGATGGCGCGGTCGATTGACTACGGGAACCTGATGCACCGCGCAATGCGCAGCCTGATCCAGACTGTTCTTCGCGATGTATCCGCGAATGGTTTGCCCGGCGCGCACCACTTCTTCATCACCTTTGATACAACGGTCGCGGGCGTAGAACTCGCAAATTGGCTCCGTGCGCGCTATCCAACCGAGATGACAATTGTCATCCAGCACTGGTTTGACAACCTCATCGTGACTGACGAAGGCTTTACGATTACCCTTAATTTTGGTGACAACCCTGAGCCAATGGTCATTCCGTTCGACGCTGTACGCACTTTTGTTGACCCTTCCGTCGAATTCGGCTTGCGGTTCGAATCTCATGCCGATGAGGACGACGACGAGGACGATCCCGAAGACGATCCGCCGCCGCAACAGGACGCGCAGATCGTTCGGCTAGACAAGTTCCGCAAACAATAGGCTCAATGTGTCCAACAACCTGCTATTTTTTCGCCAGCTTCTCAGCAGGCCAAAACAAATGTCCGCCATTGCTCCTTCGTCGCGCTTCCTTGCAGCGGCGATGACGCGGGATATTGGACCTGACACTGGGCGTGTGGTGGAATTTGGCCCCGGTACTGGTGTTCTGACCAAGGCGATTCTGGCTGCAGGTGTGGCGCCGAAAAATCTGACCCTGTTTGAGATGAGCAGCGACTTTGCTGCCCATCTGCAAGACGCCTTCCCGGGCGTATCGGTGCACAATACCGGTGCACAAATGGCTGCGACATTCGTTGAAAAAGGTGTCGGCGCGGTGATATCCGGCCTGCCATTGATGTCCATGCCGCTCGAGGTGCGCGAATCCATCGTTCGTGCCGCGTTTGATGTGCTGGCACCAGACGGGGTCTACATCCAGTTCACCTATGGATCAAAACCTCAGGTCACACCCGATCTGATGGCCAAGCTTGGCCTGAAAGTCGAACAAACCGCCTATGTATTTTTCAACCTGCCACCTGCCCGCGTCCACAAATTCAGCCGTGCCTGATCGCGGTATACGGTCGTATACCAATTGAAATCTACGTGAGGTCACGCTATCAGGCGCCATCCCATCGATGGAGTTCCCAATGTCCGCGACACGCACCGAAACTGACAGCTTTGGCCCCCTTGAGGTGCCTTCCGACAAGTATTGGGGTGCGCAGACCCAGCGTTCCATCCAGAACTTCCCAATAGGCTGGGAACGTCAACCCGTTGCCATCATCCGGGCGCTGGGCGTCATCAAGAAGGCATGTGCTTTGGTCAATATCGATCAAGGCGACATCGACGCCGGACTTGGCGAAACCATCGCAGCCGCTGCGCAAGAAGTGATTGAAGGAAAGTTCGACGACAATTTTCCGCTGGTGGTCTGGCAAACCGGTTCTGGCACCCAAAGCAACATGAACGCGAATGAGGTGATATCGAACCGCGGGATCGAGCTTTTGAAAGGTGTCATGGGGTCGAAAAAACCGATCCACCCCAATGATCATGTCAACATGGGACAGTCATCGAATGATACTTTCCCGACCGCAATGCATGTGGCAATCGGGATGATGGCGCGCGATGTACTGCTGCCCGGGCTGGAAAAACTGCATGTCGCCCTTGTCGCCAAATCCGAAGAGTTCAAGGATATCATCAAGATTGGTCGCACCCATACGCAAGATGCCACACCTTTGACCCTTGGTCAGGAATTTGGTGGCTATGCCCATCAGGTGGCACAAGGCATCATGCGTGTGAACAAGGTCCTGCCCGAGATCTATGAACTTGCCCAAGGTGGCACAGCCGTCGGGACCGGGTTGAACACGCGCGTGGGCTGGGACATCCGCGTGGCCGCCAAGATTGCGACGATCACAAACCTCCCTTTCGTCACCGCCCCCAACAAGTTCGAGGCGTTGGCCGCCCATGACGCCATGGTCATGTTCTCGGGCGCATTGAAAACCGTTGCAGTCTCTTTGTTCAAAATCGCCAATGACATGCGCTTCTTGGGATCCGGTCCGCGCTCCGGTCTGGGTGAGCTTTCGTTGCCGGAAAACGAGCCCGGCTCTTCGATAATGCCGGGCAAGGTAAACCCAACCCAGGCAGAGGCACTGACGATGGTCTGCGCGCAGGTGATGGGGAACGATGCTGCCGTAGGTTTCGCAGGATCTCAGGGCCATTTCGAACTGAATGTGTTCAATCCGGTGATGTCGTACAATGTGTTGCAGTCGATGCAGCTTTTGGGCGACGCTGCTGGGTCCTTTACGGACAACATGGTCGTCGGCACAAAAGCAAACATCGACCGCATAAACAAGCTGATGAAGGAATCGCTGATGCTGGTGACCGCATTGGCCCCCACCATCGGGTATGACGCTGCCACCAAAGTGGCCAAGACTGCTCACAAAAACGGCACAACTTTGCGCGAAGAAGCGATTGCGCTGGGCTATGTCGATGGGGAAACCTTCGATCGGGTCGTCCGGCCAGAGGATATGATCGGTCCAAAGGGGTAACTCGTGGCGGAAATCGTCAACCTGCGTCTTGTCCGCAAACAAAAAGACCGTGAAGCGGCACGCGCCAAAGGCATTGAAAACGCCGCAAAAAGTGGGCGATCCAAGGCACTGCAATCATTGGAAAAGGCGCGCGCCGACAAGGCCACTCGAGATTTAGATGGCAAGCAACGCGATGGTCACGGTGGGACCGATTGAAAACTCACCGCGTCTCCACCAGAGCATCGGCACAGAGGGACAAAAGGCTGCTGGTTCAGGGCTGCCCGCGACCAAGACATGCTCACGCCAATCAGGCTTGGCCCAGTGTGCAGCCCGAAATAAATCTGCCGCCTCGCGTCATGGGGCCGACGACATGCGCCCGCCTTTGCTCTGACCCGACCAAAGAAATCCCTCACGGTTGACCAGATCATTGATCCTCGATGACTTGGCATACCGGGTTGGAAATTGTCAGGGACACAAAACCAACGCACCCTGGCGCCTGGAGTTTTCCACACCTGCAACCGAAAGAAATGGGACGACCACCGATGCCACGCCCGGAAAAACATTCGCTCACACTTCATGGCCACCGCACCTCCGTGTCGCTGGAGTCTGAGTTTTGGGACGCGTTCCGCAGGCTTGCTGCAACAAACCACAAGACACTCAACGAACTCGCCGCTCAGATTGACGAAGGCCGTGGCGATGTTGGGCTTGCATCAGCCATTCGCGTGTTTGTCCTGAACAACCTGACGCCGTGATCGCAAAAATCACCCATTGTCTTTGCGCCCTCTTTGCCGCTAGGGTTATGTCAAGCGGGCATTAGCTCGCGACAGAATTCTCTGCCCTGCAACTCTGGCGTGTATCCATGCGCCGAACCGGGGGCAGCCGGATAGGCCGAAAGGTCGATGAATTGCCCGTTAAATCCATGATTTCACGGGTCTTTATGTGGGTGTCGCAGGACATCCGAAAGAGAACCGCGATGATGCGCGCGACACTTTTGGCGAACGACAGGGGCTGTCCATTGGACATTGCCCCCGCTTTGCCACGCTGCATCTTCGCCCGAACAAACCGCTCTGTCACCTCACACCGTGCCCCACCTGGGCTGGCGTTGTCGCGGGCACGGCGCAGTGAAAGAACATGTCCAAGAAAATGCTCATCGATGCCACCCACGCCGAGGAAACTCGTGTGGTCGTGGTCGACGGAAACAAGGTTGAAGAGTTTGACTTTGAAACCCTGAACAAACGCCAGCTGGCCGGCAATATCTATCTGGCCAAGGTAACGCGGGTTGAACCTTCATTGCAGGCGGCCTTTGTCGACTATGGCGGAAATCGCCATGGTTTTCTGGCATTTGCAGAAATCCACCCAGACTATTATCAGATCCCAGTGGCCGACCGTAAGGCGCTGCTGGACGAAGAACGCGCCTTTAACCGTGCGCAAGAGGACGACGATAACCGGCGTTCGTCCCGCCCTGCACGTAGCCCGCGTCCCGCTGCCGCCGAACAGACTGCATCTGTGGACGAAGTCCAGACCGAACAGCCCGTCGAGGTTCAGATAGGGGGAATGGATGTCGTCGACTTGGGCGACGAAACCGGGGCGGATGCCCTTGTTCAGACCTCGGCTGACAACGAACAGCCGCATGATGACCACCCGCACGACCACAATCACAACCATGATCATCCCGAAGAAGGCGAAGCGCCATTCCGGTCGATCGATCATGCGTCCGACACTGACGATGAAATCGAGTCCATCGCGGAAGAGGACGTGGCCGAAGAAATCAGCCACAGCCGCAAACCGCGTGCCCGCCGCTACAAGATCCAGGAAGTGGTCAAGGTTCGCCAGATCATGCTGGTGCAGGTCGTCAAAGAAGAGCGCGGCAACAAAGGCGCAGCATTGACCACCTACCTGTCGCTCGCCGGTCGCTATTGCGTCTTGATGCCCAATACTGCCCGCGGTGGTGGCATTTCCCGCAAGATCACCGTGGCTGCCGACCGCAAGAAGCTCAAGGAAATCGCGGGCGAGATCGAAGTGCCGGAAGGCGCTGGGCTGATCATCCGCACGGCCGGGGCCAAGCGGACCAAGCCCGAAATCAAGCGTGACTATGAATACCTGATGCGCCTATGGGAACAGATCCGCGAACTGACGATGAAATCCATCGCCCCCGCAGCGATCTATGAGGAAGGCGATCTGATCAAACGGTCCATCCGGGACCTCTACTCCCGCGAGATCGACGAGATTTTGGTCGAAGGCGAGGCCGGTTTCCGCACTGCCAAAGACTTCATGCGGATGATCATGCCGTCCCATGCCAAGGTCGTGCAACCCTACCATGACGCGATGCCGCTCTTTGCCCGCTTTCAGGTCGAAAGCTATCTGGGCGGCATGTTCAACCCGACAGTTCAGCTCAAATCGGGCGGGTACATCGTCATCGGCGTGACCGAAGCGCTGGTTGCCATCGACGTGAACTCGGGTCGCGCAACCAAAGAGGGATCCATCGAGGATACCGCTCTCAAAACCAACCTCGAAGCCGCTGACGAAGTGGCCCGCCAGTTGCGCCTGCGTGACCTTGCCGGTCTGATCGTCATCGACTTCATCGACATGGAAGAACGGCGCAACAACCTTGCCGTCGAAAAGCGTATCAAGGACAAGCTGAAAACTGACCGCGCCCGTATTCAGGTCGGCCGCATCTCGGGCTTTGGCCTTTTGGAGATGTCGCGTCAACGTCTGCGCCCCGGCATGCTGGAAAGCACCACCCAGCCCTGCGCCCACTGCCATGGCACCGGCCTGATCCGGTCAGACGACAGCCTTGCTCTTCAGGTCCTGCGGGCTCTGGAAGAAGAGGGCACGCGCAAGCGGTCGAAGGAAGTGCTGCTGAAGGCCCCAGTTGGCATCATCAACTTTCTCTTCAATCAGAAACGCGAACATCTGGCTCTGATCGAGGCCCGCTATGGCATGGCCGTCCGTCTTGAGGCCGACCCGGCGCTGGTCAGCCCGGACTATTCGATTGAAAAGTTTAAGACAGCGACCCGTGTCGTGCCAACCAGCACAGTCATCTCGGGCAATGCCAGCCTGATGGGTGCTGCCGTCGATGAGTTTGAGGACCCAGACCTGCCCGACGATTTCGACGACGTCGAAGAAGTCGAGGTCGAAGAAGTGGTCGAGGCCAAGGCAGCTCCGGCTGCCGCTGCCGCTGCCGCCACGCACCCGGAAAACGGCGAGGCTGCTGCCAATGGTACCAAGAAAAAGCGCCGCCGCCGTCGCAAGAAAAAGCCCGGAACATCGGGGCCCGCGACCGATGGGAATGGGGAAGCCCAACTTGCCGAAGGCAGCGATGACGATGGCGACGATGAAGATGACGCCGACGCCACCGAAGTGACCGAGGCTGCACCCGTTGTCGTGGCAGAACCGACCCCGGAACCGCAGGCTCCAGCCAAACGGACCCGCACCCGTGCGCCACGCGGCAAAGCCAAGGTTGCCGCGGCCGAGGCACCGGCAGACGCCGCACCAGCGCCCGAAGCTGCACCTGTGGCCGAGCCGGAGCCTGCCGAAAAACCCAAGCCCAAGCCGCGCAGCCGTGCCAAAAAGCCGGCCGCCGATGTGGCGTCAGAGGCGGCACCCGCCACCGCGCCCGAGCCTGCACCGGAAGCGTCCCCGGCCCCCGAGCCCGAGGCGCAGCGCACGCCGGCGGTACCAGCGCCTGCAATCGAAGCCGCCGGGTTCCCGGCTGACCCGGCCCTGACCGAAGCAGTCCCATCCGCTGGCCCGGTTCCGGACCCCGAAGTGGTGGACGACTCTGCAAAGCCAAAGCGCAAGGGTTGGTGGTCACTGGGTCGCTGATCCGGCACGGATCAAACAAAAGGGCGGCTGATCACTCAGCTGCCCTTTTTCTATGTCGCGCCTGAACCTTCAGGCCAGTTCGGCGTCCTCGGCCAGCCGCCCTTCGGCCTCACGTGCCGCTTCGATCCGGGCCTTGCGACGGCGGCTGATTTCGTACCAGATCGCAATACTCAGCGTGAACAAGATCAAGATCAGCGCCAGCGCGTTGATCGTAGGGGTAATGCCCGACCGAACCTTGCTGAACACATAGACTGTCAGTGTGTCCGCCCCGCCCCGTGTGAACAGCGTGACGTTAAAGTTTTCGATCGACTGAAAGAACGATATCGCCGCCCCAGCGCCCAAGGCAGGGTACAGATGCGGCAACAGAATGCGCCGCATCACCTGACCATGGCTGGCCCCCAGATCCAGCGCCGCTTCTTCCAGCCCCTGATCAAAACTTTGCAACCGCGCTAGGACCAGCAGCATCACGAAAGACGCGATGTAACTGACCTGCCCCAGTACGGACAGATGCAGACCAGAGCCGACAGAAAACTGGTTCCAGAACAGCAGCGTCGAAATCCCGATCACAACGCCCGGCACCAAAATCGGCGCTACCATCAGCCCATAAAGGATTGATCGAACCCGTCCATTGATCGAGTTTACCAAAATCGCCCCCGCCGTGCCCACCGGTACCGCGATGATGACCACCGCAATCGCGACCAGCACTGTGTTGCGCAACGAAATCCAGATGCGGTTGTCGTTCCACATCGCAACGAACCACCGATCGGTCAAGCCCTTCCACGGGATGATCGTGGGAAGCTTGCTGTCATTGAACGCCGCCCCGCCCATCACCAGCAAGGGCAGCAATAAGTAGATCAGAAACGCACCCATATAGACGTGGAACAGGATCCGACTGTATTTTTGCATGATCCAGCCCTCTATTTCGCGATGTCTGAAAGTTTGACTTTGAAGACCCACATCGCCAGCGTCACCACCAGCGTGCAGATCGTCAGCAGCATAAAGGCAAAGGCCGCACCAGTGTTCCAGTCCTGCTCTTCCAGCATGATGCCCTGAATGGTCTGGGTGAACCATCCGCTGGTCGTGGACCCCATGATCGCCGGCACCAGCAGTGACCCAGCCGACAACATGAACACCATCACCGCGCCAGATGCGATGCCAGGCTTGGAATGTGGCAGGATCACCCGCCAATGAATGCGCCACCATGGCGCGCCCAGATCATCTGCTGCCTCGATCTGGTTACTGTCCAGCGATTGCATGGCGTTGAACAGCGGAAAGACCATGAACAGGACATAGGTATAAACCAGCCCTATGATCACCGGACTATACCCGCTGATCCAGCGAATTTCCGTGTCGATAATCCCCAGTGCGATCAGGACCGCATTGAGCGGCCCCTTCAATGCCAGAATAATCCACCACGCAAAGGACCGCAGCACCTCGGACACCCAAAGCGGGACGAACAGCAGCAAAAACAGCGTCGGCAGCGATTTTGGGCTGACGATCTTGGCCAAGTAATAGGCCAGCGGATAGGCCATCAAGAAGGTGACCAGCGTCACTACCCCCGAATACCACAACGTATACAGCATGACCTTGACCCGGGGCGAGATCAGCACTTCGAACCCGAAAATCGACATTGGCACTTCGCCACCGAAAATCCGCAGGTAGTTGTTGATCGAATAGGTGTCCTTGGGCCCACCCACATCGACCACCGGCAGATAGGGCCGGAACGAGCTTTCCAGCAGTTTGAAGTCGGGCAGGATCACCAGGATCACCAGCCAGAAAAACGTAAGGCCCACAAAACTCCAGGTCAGGCCCCGGCCATAGCGGCGCAGCAGATCATCCATGGCTCAAGCCCCCGCATTGGCGCTGTCGGGCAAGATCGACGAATTGCGCGCGTCAAATGTCATATGCATCTGTGTTCCCGATGAAGGGATGGGCGTTGATCCGTCATTGCGCAATTCGGCCACCAGTGTCGTGCGATTGGCGGTGACTGCATGGACCGACACGAAATTCCCTTCGAACGCCACTTCGGTCAGCGTCACTGGAACCGAGTTTTCTGCCCCCGGCACCGCCTGCAAGATCATGTGCTCTGGTCGGACATACAGCTTCAAATTGCCCATGGCCGCATCGGGCAGACGCGCACGGAACGTGCCAATGACTGTGACAAAACTTGCCATACCATCGGCGCGGTTCTGAACCTCTCCGGTCAGGATATTGTTCTCGCCCACAAAGGACGCCACAAATCCATTGACCGGGTTGTTGTAAATGTCGCGCGGGTTGGCCACCTGCTGCAACCGACCCTGGGACATCACACCGACCCGGTCCGACATGGCCAAAGCCTCGCCCTGATCATGGGTGATATAGATGAAGGTGACGCCAGTCCGCTTTTGAATGGCCCGCAGTTCTGCTCGCATATGCTGGCGCAGCTTGAGGTCCAGCGCCGACAGCGGCTCGTCCAGCAGCATCACTGCAGGCTCAACCGCCAATGCCCGCGCAATCGCCACACGCTGCTTTTGTCCGCCCGACAACTGGCTGACCATCTTGTCAGCACTGTCATGCAGATCGACCAACGCCAGCAATTCCTCGGCCCGCTTGCGCCGTGTGGACCTGTCCATGCCCCGAACTTCCAGCCCAAAGGCGATATTTTCCCAGATCGGCATCAGTGGAAACAGCGCCAGGTTCTGGAAGATGAGTGCAGTCGGACGCTGGTTCGGCCTTTGGCCGCGCACATCCTTGCCGCCAATGCGGATAACCCCCTCGGTCGGTTCGGTGAACCCCGAAATCATCCGCAGGATCGTAGTCTTGCCACAGCCCGATGGGCCAAGGAAGGAAAAGAACTCCCCCGGCTGGATACTGACATTCACATGATCCACCGCACGAAATTTTCCGAAATCGCAGCATACGTTGTCTAGATCGATCCCAGCACTCATGGTGGCGCCCTTTTCCCTGATCGTTTATTTTGTATTTTTTTCAAGCCTAGCAGGCCGGTTTGTCTGCGCAATCCCTATCACCAGATTTCCCCGGTCAATAGCGCCAGCACCGACGCTTCGCTTCCAAAAACAGCACGCCGGGCCTTCAGACCCGGCGTGCCAAACCTGATACGGTGATCAGGATGCTTTGTACTTGTCCGAATATTCGCCGCGCTTGGCGACAAATTCCGCAGACTGGTCCGGCCACCACCACAAAGCCGCCAATTTGGCATCATCGAAGGCCGAGTTGTAATAGGCGGCGACGTCTGGGTTCAGCAGGGTGGCTGCGTTCTTGCCCACCGGGTTCGAAGAGAAGGCCGTCGCCCAACCCGCGGCGCCTTCCGGCGTTGACACGAACTTGGCCAGCTCATGTGCCTGTTCGATGTTCACAGCATTTGCCATCAGCGAAAAGCCCTGATGCCAGGCGAACGCTCCCTCGACTGGGGCGGCATAGCCATAGCCGTCGTTGCGCAGGTTGTAACCGGTCGAATCCCAGCACAGACCAACAGTGGCGCCATTTGCCACGAAACCGGCATTGGCTTCGTTCTCGCCCGCCCAAAACTGCACGACATTGGCCTTGGCCTTGACGCATTCTGCCAGCGCAATGTCCCAGATCGCGACCATCTTGGCCATATCGGAATAGCCCTCGATGAACGGAAATGGCAGCTTGCCTTGCGATTCCAGCAACCGGCCCATCGCGGCCAGTGCAGAGCGCGGACGCACGACGACCTGGTTGGCTGGGTCAAACAGGGCGGCCAGCGATACCGGGTCACCCAACTTGGCATCTGCCTTGTTGTAAACCAGCGCCTCGGTGCCCCAGTTCGACGGCACATAGACCAGCTTGCCATCTTTTTGCGACCGCTCGCCCGCCGATCCATCCGCCAGACCCGGCAGATAGTTGTCCATCGCCAGCTTGGCCGGATCCCACGCACCGATCAGCCCGTTGGTGTGATACTGCCCGACCGCGTCGATCGTCGGCTCGATCATGTCGATGCCACCCGCAGTTGCAGCAACCTTGGCATTGGCGAAAATCGTATCATTGTCGGGAACTTCGGTGAAATTCACCTTGATTCCGGTTGCGGCGGTGAACGCCGGAAAGACCGTTTCCGCCAGAGCGGGATAGCCCGCCCAACCCGTGAAGTTCAATTCGCCGGACGAAGCAAGCGCCTTGAAAGAGATCAGCGACGGTGCGGCAAGGGCAGCCGCACCAGCAGCTGTGCGCGTCATGAAACCGCGGCGACTGACAGTGGTCTTGTTGGACAATCGAGATACTCCTCGGGGTAAATCCGTTTCAACGGATCGGACGATGCGGCCTTGGATGGACAATGACCCGACTGCCACCCTCAGCTCGCATAGGTCAATCGTATGACACACTTGTCGGATTTACCTAGGGGAAACAAGTATTCATCCAGTGATTGTGGAAATGGAAAACGCCGGGGCCCTTGCGGAACCCCGGCGCCATGACTTTGGCAATCCGATCAGGACGCCTTGTACTTGTCGGCATATTCGCCGCGCTTGGCGATAAACTCTGCCGACTGGTCGGGCCACCACCACAGCTTTGCCAGCTTCTCGGCATCAAAGGCCGAGTTGTAATAGGCAGCCACGTCCGGGTTCATCAGTTCGGCAGCGCCCTTGCCCACCGGGTTGGCCGAGAAGGCCGAGCCCCATGCAGCAGCGCCCTCAGCAGAGGATACCCACTTGGCCAGTTCGTGTGCCTGCTCGACATTGACGGCGTTCTTCATAAGAACAAAGCCCTGATGCCACGCGAATGCGCCTTCAACCGGGGCGGCATAACCGTAACCATCGTTGCGCAGGTTGTAACCGGTCGAATCCCAGCAATGGCCCACGGTCGCACCGTTCGCCACGAAACCGGCATTGGCTTCGTTCTCGCCCGACCAGAACTGAACCACGTTGCCCTTGGCCTTGACGGCCTCGGCCAGCGCGATGTCCCAGACTTCGGCCATTGCGGCCATGTCAGTGTAACCGTCAATCCACGGACGCGGCAACTTGCCGGTCGCATCCAGCCAGCGGCCCATGGCAGCCAGCGCCGAATGGGGACGTACCACAACCTGGTTGGCCGGGTTGAACAGATCGCCCAAAGACGGCGGATCGCTCAACACAGCGCTTTCCTTGTTATAAACCAGCGCCTCGGTGCCCCAGTTGGAGGGCACATAAAACAGTGCGCCACCGGCATCACGGCTGCGAGTTGCCGCATTGCCATCCGCCAGACCAGGCAGATAATTGTCCATGGCAAGTTTGCTTTCGTCCCAAGCGCCCAACAGGCCATTGGAATTCCAGCCACCCCAACGGTCGATGGTCGGCTCGATCATGTCGATCCCACCAGCTTCAATTGCCACCTTGGCAGCGGCAAACATGGTGTCCTGATCAGGCTGCTCGGTGAAGTTTACCTTGATACCCGTCGCGGCGGTAAACGCCGGCAATACGGTTTCGGCAAAGGCAGGATAACCTGCCCATCCGGTGAAATTCAGTTCACCAGACGACGCCAGCGCCTTCGAAGAAATCAGCGCCGGAGCGGCCAGCGCCCCAACGCCCACTGCCGTGGTCTTCATAAAGCCGCGGCGGCTTACAGTTTTATTGGTCACGTCAAAGTCTCCCTTTGTTGTCCGCCAGAGCGGAAGTCATCCGGAACGCGTAAGAGCGGCCCCGTTCTGCTTGATCGGTCTAGACTTGCCTTGTGACAGTTCTGCGACAGGCCCGCCGTCTGCAGAACCTTACCCTGTTACAGGGCACCCGAGTCAACTGGCCTGTTACAATTGTTGCCGACCAGGAATAATATTTGCGTAAAACTCCAGTCCAAGCAGTGTCACTGCTGCGTTTTCCGGCAGGGGGCTGTCGTTACACAGATGCCGCGCCGAAACCGCCACCTGTTACATAGCGAAACGCGACTCGGCCTTTGCTCTTTGCACTTGCGCTTGCCCATTATCCCACGTTGATTGCACCCGTGCCGTGTTCAGCCCCAAGTCGCAGGCACCAAATCAACCCGCGCATAGGAGCGTTTGATGCCAAACCTGCCCCCAACCGGCACCTTCGTCACGCGTATGTGGCGCCCGGGCGTCGGCCCAGCCATTGTCCTGCACCGCGACGGCGCGCTGATCGATATTACCAGCCCTGCTGTCCCCACAATGCGCGATCTTTTGGAACGAGACGATCTGGTAGAATACCTCGCGTCCGTAACCGGTCCGGTGGTGGCCAGATTGGCCGACCTTACCGGCTTGGAACCCGCACCCGATGGCCCCCACCTGCTCTCGCCCGCTGACTTGCAGGCGATCAAGGCGTGTGGCGTCACGTTTGCGCGCTCGATGATTGAACGTGTGATCGAGGAGCGGACCGCAGGCGATGCGGCCAAGGCCGACGCGGTCCGGCACCGTGTAACGGCAGCCATTGGTGACAGCTTGCTCAATCTCAAACCCGGCTCATCCGAAGCCGCCGAGGTCAAGCGGTTGCTGCAACAAGAGGGGCTGTGGTCGCAATATCTGGAGGTTGGTATCGGCCCCGACGCCGAGGTCTTTACCAAATCGCCGCCTATGGCATCGGTCGGTTATGGTGCCAGTGTCGGTCTGCACCCGATCTCGAAATGGAACAACCCGGAACCAGAGGTGGTGCTGGCAGTCGACAGCCTTGGCCGTATCAAAGGTGCGGCGCTGGGCAACGACGTCAACCTGCGCGACGTCGAAGGCCGTTCCGCATTGCTACTGGGCAAGGCCAAGGATAATAATGCCGCCGCCGCCATTGGTCCCTTCATCCGGATCTTTGATGACCGCTTTGGTATCGACGACGTCCGCCAATTGGAATTGACCCTTACCGTGAGTGGCCTGGACGGCTTTGTGCTGAACGGCCGCTCGTCCATGGCAGAAATCAGCCGTGACCCGATGGACCTTGTGGCCCAGACAATCGGGCGTCATCACCAATATCCTGACGGGTTCATGCTATACTGCGGCACGATGTTTGCACCGGTGCAAGACCGCGACGGACCGGGACTGGGTTTTACCCATCACCTTGGTGATATCGTCACGATCGCCACGCCCGCCTTGGGCAGCCTGACCAATGTAGTGCGCTTGTCGACCGAGGCCCCTCCGTGGACATTTGGCACCGCATCCCTGATGCGCAACCTTGCTGGGCGTGGCCTGCTGTGACCGGGGTGCAACTGTACCCATCATGATGGGTTCAGCCTTAACCAGCGACACTCCGGGTCAGCGCAACAAGGTCGATCTTGCCAGAAGCAGTCAGCGGCATCTCGCGGCGAATGTGAAAACGGCGCGGTCGTTCATGTGGGGGCAACGCCACACGACATGCCGCCTCGGCCGATTTTTGAACGCCCTCGCCCACCAGCACCGCATGCAACTCCACGCCAAGAAAGTCATGCTTTCGAAAGACGACAGCAGCAGCCGAAACCCCCGGCACAGCCCGCAACACCTGCTCTATTGCCAGTGGCGAGGCCGACAATCCCATCACCTTCACCATGCGGTCGATCCGGTCACCGACCGTCAGTCGGCCATTTTCATCCAATATCCCGCGGTCGCCGGTAAAGACCGCAAAACCCTGACCTGTGACCGGGTCAACCCGGCGACGCAACGCTGTCAAACCCGGGTCGTCCCAATACCCCTCGAACACCCCGGCGCCGCGATGAACAATCTCGCCCCACACCCCGGCGGGCAAAACTGCTCCCGCTTCGTCGACGATGGCCAAACCTGACCCGGGAAGCGCAGATCCCACGATCTGGGGCCCACAACCTTCATCACCTTCCTTCATCGTTGCTGAACGAAAGGTTTCCGTCAGACCATAATTCAGCACCCGCCGCGCCCGTGGGAACAAATCGGCCAAGTCATCCCAAACCTGTTGCGGCATGGCAGATCCCGTGCTCATCGCCAGTCGAACCGACGATCGGTCGCGCACCGCAATATCCGAGATGCCTTTGGTCAACCCGGCATAAACTGACGGAACCCCGCCAAGCACGGTCACACGGTGCATTTCGATCGCCTCGGGCAGGCCGACCATTCCCGGTCGCTCCGGCACAATCAGGGTAAGGCCCAAGACATAAAGCGCCAAAAGCTGGGTCCAGCCATAGTCGTGGCTCCACGGCACAGCACATAGCAATCGGTCATCAGGGCCAAAGCCCACCGCCCGCGCGACCCGCGCAGCCCCATCGATCAAGGTCGAATGACGCTGCACCACCCCCTTGGGTCGCCCGGTCGACCCCGATGTGAAAACGACTGAACCGATACCGTCCGAATTTCCTTCGCCAGCCCGGAACGTGCCTTGCAACCCATCCGCTCGCCACACGCTTGCAGGCCCACAGCTTTCCAAGGTATCGCTGACCACGCCACGCGCAGCCACACGGACTGCAATGTCATGCAAAGCATCGATGCGCAGGTCTGACGGGGCCAGAACCGGCACCGCCCCAATCGCCCATAGCGCCGCAGGCAAAACGGCAGCCGCAAGGCCGTTGCCAAGGTGCAAGATCACCCGATCGCCGCGCAGAACGCCTTTGGATGTCAAGCCTGCGGCCATCTGCTCGGCCATGCGGCCAAGGGCGGCAAAAGTGGTGACACTGTCACCCAACAGCAAGGCGGGATGCGCGCCCCGCGCTGCAACTGTCTGGCGAAATGTTTGCCAGCCCAGCGTCATTTCTTGTCTTCCGCCCGCGCAGCCATTCGGGCTGCAACGGCAAATTGTTTGATCGCTTCTGCCCGCGACGGCATGCGCGGCACTGGCACCGGGTCATACCCCGCGCGCGCCATCACGGGTCCCAACCGCGCCATCAGCGCACCCGCCACGCGACGCGGTATGACCTTTTGCCAACGGCCAATCGGCTGGGGGTTCAGGCTTGTCTCACCATAGGTCTTCCAATCGCCCAATCCCGGTCGCGCCGGTGCCGCCACAGCCACGTTGATTTGATCCAGCGTCTGTGGCTCGACACCCAAAAGGGCATAAACGGGGGTCAAGGTATCGACCGGTTTGGTCAACATATCCTCGAACCGATAGACCACCGCATCATCGCGCCCTTGGGCAAAAGCCAACATGGCGTCCGCCGTGTCGGCCCAGGCCTCTGCCAAGGCCTCAACCGGGGCTGCAAACCGCGCGAGATAGGGCTGCATTTCCATCGGGAAACGTCCCATCTGACGCGCAAGGTCAAGGTTCGATACTATGACATCCAACGGATGACGCAGCATGCAGATAAACTTGGCATGACCTGCAAAGAGGTCGACCAGATCGCGCAAGTGAAAGGCATCAAATCCGGATTTCTCGACCCAGACGGCTTTACCACCCGCCATTTTGCCATGGAACCCAAAGATCAGGCTGCGCAAGGCAGCCGTAACCTCATCCTCGGAAATGCCAGAGAACCCGACACCCGTTCTGACGCCAAGGGGAACGCTGTCTGATGGCATATCTGCCAGAAAACGCGCGCTCGCCGTTGTCAGCCAGGGTTCGGGTGGACAAGATATCTCGGGGTGATGATCCAGAATGCGGCGCAACACCGTTCCGCCGGACCGTGGAAATCCCAACACAAGGCCAAAACGCGGATGGGTCATGTGCCTGCCTTCACCTTGACCGCGCTGCTGCCCGGCGTCTGATCTTGCAGGCTTTTGCCGTCCCAGATCATTTCGCGCACATCGGGTTGGCTGATAAATCCTTGTGGGCTTGCCGTAGGCCCATAGGCACCCGACAATCCCACCGACATGATATCGCCCACCGCCGGGTTCGCCACCTCCAGATCCCGCGCCAGCAGATCAATCGAGGTGCAAAGCGGCCCAGCCAAAGTAACCTTCTCCCATGCGGCGCCCGGTGAAGATACGTTTCGGATCGGCCAGTTGCGCCGCACCACGGACCCCATCATCCCGCAAGCCGCCAAATGTGCGTTGAACCCGCCGTCACAAATCGCAATCGTCGCCCCGCGCCCGGATTTGCGGCTCAACACCCGAACCAACAGTTGCCCGGCAGGCGCGACCAACCAACGGCCCAGTTCGATATCCAGCGCTACGCCGCTATAGACACGCAACGGGTCCAAGGCCGCGCTGACCTCGGCCGCGACATCGGTCAACTGAATTGCGACCTGACCGTCATGATAGGGGACCCCAAAGCCTGATCCAAAAATCAGCCGCGACGGCGCCTTGCCCAGCGCGTCCATCAGCCTTGCGGCAAGATCTGCGCAGATCTGCATGTTTGCACCAATCGCGGCGGGGTCCAGTGAATTGGATCCCGCGTAAAAATGCAGCCCCTCCATCCGCAGGCCGGGTAAAACCGCGATCTGCGCCAAAACAGCTGCGGCCCCCTCCTCATCAATGCCGAATTGGGTGGCCATACCGGTCATCCGCGCACCAAACCCCTTCGGGCTGCTGGCGGGGCTGATGCGCGCCAGCACAGGCTGAACCACGCCGCGTCGAATGGCTGCGGCACTGGTTTGTTCGGCCTGTTGCAGCGATTCAACCACCATATGGCCGATGCCGTCGGACACAGCCTGCTCGATCTCGGATAATCGTTTGCCCGGGCCGGTAAAACTGATCGCTCCCGCTGGCGCACCTGCTGCGATCGCGCGCCGTATCTCACCACCCGAAGAGGCGTCTATGGTAGCGCCCAACTGCACCAGGCGACGCAAGACGGCGGGATGCGGATTGGCCTTCACAGCGTAACGAATGCCATAACCCGGCAGAGCACAGGCCAAATCGCAATATCTCTGGCCCAACGTGATCAGATCATAGACATATGCCGGCGTCTGAATGTTCGGCAGCAGTGACCGCAATACCGCGTCATCCAGGGTGCAGGCCAGATCAACGGTCATTGAACCACCATCGAAAAATCCACAGTATCCCCGGCCGCCACCCGAACCAGCAAATCAATGACGCCGCGCATCTTGCGCCGTGCGGTCAAGGTCACCATCGGGCTGTGCTTGTCATCATTTGGCATAGGATAAGACTTAGCTTCTGGCAACAGTCGTTGCAATCTAGAGTTGTTCTCAACGTCAACCCCCTGCAGCGCACCAAAGATATTGTAGGTACGCGGCAAAGGTCCTGGCCAGCAGTCGCAGATCGGCTCGAATGCCGGACCGGCCTCTGACAGGGGTATGTTGCGCCCGGGTACGAAAAAGCGCAGCCCAAACAACACCGCACTGGTGCCCGGATCCAACGTGGCTGCATAAACCGCGGGCCCACAACCAGCCGATGCGCCCGCATAGGCCCGCGGAACGATGCCCCGCTCGGCCAAAGCCGCCTTCAACTGGCGCAACGATCCGGCGAATGATCCACTGTCTTGCAGGTTCCACAACCCAAACGTACCGCTCTGGGTCGCGTTGATAACCACATCGACAGGGTATTTGCCCAAAAGCTCCAAGAACCGGCAGTTGGGCATGAACATCCCGTTCTGGCGCGACGTAAAGCAGACCAGCGCGGGCCGAACCGGGGCGGCCACTTGGGACCGGAACAGGGTTGACCCGTCAAACAGCGTTTCTCGCGAAAAGGTGGCCCCGGTCCCGTTCAACAGCTGCGACCACATCGGCGCAACGCCAGCTATCTGCGCGCGGCCATCATCAGTCGTTGTGGCATCCAGGAATTGATACAGCGCGCTTAACTCATGTGGGGACAGCGCATTACCCAAATCTGCCAGATCATCGCGCAGCCGCGTCCCCGCGCGCCGGTCTACAAGGTGGTCCAGCAGTTTGACCGCAATCTCGTCAATTGCCAGTTCGAACAACGGTCGTCGTGCCGCATCACGCGGCGCGTGCGCGTTCGACATATCCGCATATTCCTGCAATCGTATCGAAGTTTTCAAACGTCAGATCTGCGGGCGGCACTTCATTGCCGATCAACTCCTCTACAAAGGTTATGACGGTCACAAAGGCAAAACTGTCCAGCACCCCAGTCGACAACAGCCCCTTGGACGCCCGCAGCATCTCAGGCGCAAGCCCGGACTCTTGCGATACCATTTCAACCAGCTCTTGCTCGTAGTCCTGCAAACCCAACTCCTCTTGAACGGTTCGTCACGATCCTTTTTCCAACATCGTCAGCATTGATACCCTGAGTTCACGACACACAGATGTTGTCATCGGCAATTGACGCGCCAAAAGCCTCAGGCATTGAACAAAAAGTGCAGGACATCGCCGTCTTTGACTTCGTAAGTCTTGCCCTCAACGCGGAACTTGCCCGCCTCTTTTGCGCCAGATTCGCCATTTCCCGCGATGTAGTCATCATAGGCGATCGTCTCTGAACGGATGAAACCCTTTTCAAAGTCGCCATGGATCACGCCGGCGGCCTGCGGTGCCAAGGTGCCCTTGGCGATCGTCCAGGCGCGCGCCTCTTTGGGGCCAACGGTGAAATAGGTCTGCAAGCCCAAAAGCGCATAGCCAGCCTTGATCAGCCGGTCCAAACCAGCCTCATGCAGACCCATCTCCTCCAGAAACATGGCTGCCTCGTCGGCTGCCAACTGGCTGATTTCTTCTTCGATCCGGGCCGAAATGATGACAGACGCCGCGCCCTGCTCGGCCGCCATTTTGGCCACACGGTCCGATTGGCCATTGCCACTGGCGGCCTTGGCTTCCTCGACATTGCAAACGTAAAGCACGGGTTTGGACGTCAGCAACTGCAACAGCCGCCATGTGCGCAGATCATCCTGTGCAACCTGCAAGGTCCGCGCCGGCTTGCCTTCGTTCAAAACCGCCAACGCCGCTTTCAGCAAACGATCCTGATCCAGCAACTCCTTGTCGCCGCCCTTGATCTTGCGTGCCAAGCCCGCGACCCGGCGTTCGATGCTTTCCATGTCGGCCAGCATCAACTCGGTCTCGATGGTCTCGGCGTCAGCGATGGGGTCAATACGGCCCTCGACATGGGTGATATCGCCATCCTCAAAACAGCGCAGCACATGGGCAATTGCGTCACATTCGCGAATATTGGCCAGAAACTGATTGCCCAGCCCCTCGCCCTTGGAGGCGCCGCGCACAAGGCCCGCAATATCGACAAAGGTCATGCGCGTCGGGATGATCTGCTTGCTGGCTGCAATCGCCGCCAACTTGTCAAGGCGCGCATCTGGCACGGCCACCTCACCGACGTTCGGTTCGATCGTGCAAAACGGAAAATTGGCGGCCTGCGCTGCGGCAGTCCGGGTCAACGCGTTGAACAGGGTCGATTTGCCAACGTTTGGCATACCGACGATACCCATTTTGAAACCCATGATGCCCTCCTGAACGACCCTCGCGGCATAGGGGCTTGGACGCAGCGGGTCAAGGCATCAGGGCGCAAAGGCCAGACAGGCAATCGGCGGCAGATGGGCCGTCAAAAGCTGCCAATCGGCACCTTGATTGTCAGATACCCACAAACTGCCGGTTGTGGATCCCATCGCCAACCGATTGCCACTACCGTCGATCACCAAGGCATGGCGGTAAATCAGATCATAGGCATCGCCCTGCGGCAAACCGTTCGACAAGGTATTGTACGTCACCCCGCCGTCCCGCGTTTCCGTTACGACCAGACGGCCATCAACCGGCACCCGGTACTCATCCTTGCGCGCCGGGGCAAACCAGGCACGCTCACGGTCCACAGGGTGGGGGGCCACCGCGAACCCAAAGTTGGAGGGTTTGACACCCATGCTTTCGCGCCAGTTCACACCACCGTCGTCACTGACAAAAATGCCATTGTGATGCTGACACCATATGCGGTCCGGATCGGCGGCACAGGCGGCAATCAGATGGGCGTCTTGCAATTCTGGCGTCTGGGCCTGATCTGGCGGCATATACTCGTTGCGCAGGCCATAGCCGCCGATGACCCAGCTTGCCCCACCATCGCGGGTGATCCAGACCCCGCCAATCGACACCGCGATGACCAGATGCCTGCTGTCCCGCGGATCGACACAAATCGAATGGACACCGGCATGATCATAGCCCGCACCAAACCATTTGTCGCGCCCCGGCACATTCCACAGCGGTGCGTTCAACTCCCATGTCTGGCCTTTGTCAGTTGATTTGAACAACCCACCGGGCAAAGTGCCCGCCCAGATCGTTCCCAGTTCATCCGCGCCCCCTGCGGCAAAACACCAAATGAACTCCAATGCTGGGGCATCCGGGGCATCTGATTTTGGATAGGCCGGTGCCGGCAGCTCGACCCATGTCTTGCCGCGGTCGTCGGATCGCTGCAATTTACAGCCAAAATGGCCATGATACAGCGACACATAAATCGCTCCATCGCGCGGGTCATCCAGCAGGGCCGACACCGGCTCGGCCAGAAACGCAGGCGGCCCGGCAGACTGCCACCCGGCTTGCATCTGGTCAAAACGAAACAGCCCCTTGCGGCTGCCAACCCAAAGCGTCGCCATCCCCTATCCCCCTGAAAGTGCCTGAAGAACATAGATTTCGGACTGTGGTCCCACCGGGTCGCTTAGTCGCAGCCTGTCCCCGATCACCAAGCCATCCAGATATATCGTGACATGTTTGCGCAGTCGCCCCTGCTCATCCAGAACATAGGATTTCAGCAGGTCATCACCCGCCAAACCTCTCTCCAAAACCTCCGCAACCGTCGTACCCGCCACCTCGATCATCGGGGCTGGGCGGTGACGCACCAAATGCGAGGTAAAGCGGACTTTGGCCAAGGCTCACCTAAATCAGTTAAAAACTAAGCGTGATGGCTTACCATTGCTTTTGTAACGGTGCCATTTTTTTTGTAAAGGAGGCTGTCTTGCCCACGATACCCTATATCCATTTTCAAGGCCAATGCGCCGAGGCACTGACCCTGTATGCAGCTATATTTGGCGGCACCAATCTGCAGATGATGCGCTATGGGGATGGCCCAGATGCGCCGCCTGCATGGAAAAACAGCCCCCGCATCATGCATGGTCAGGTAACAATCGGCGAAAACACGTTGATGGCCTCTGATTATCCGCCTGGGATAGACGGTGACAATCAAAATGGCTTTTCTGTCTTGCAGACGACCCCCGATGTGCCCAGTGCCCGTGCGGCCTTTGACCAGCTGGCTGTGGGCGGCAAGATCAAGGACGCTTTCAAGCCGACATTCTTCTAGCCCGGCTTTGGAATGGTACAGGACCGGTTCGGGACCCACTGGATCATCTCTGCTCTTCCCGCCGACCCGGGGCCAGGATGAGTTTTTCACCCTATATCGGCTTTGCTGGTAACGCCCGTGTGGCCATGCCGTCTTTTGCCAAAATCTTTGGGGCTCAGGACCTGCAGATCATGACATTTGCCGAAATGCCCGCCCAGTTCAGTGCTGGGCCGGGCGCCCCTTTGATGGGTGCGATATCCCACACGGGACGGGCGGATCATCGGTCTTTCACGCGGCGGTCAATACTGCGACGGCTTCGCGCATTTTTGGTGCCCTGTCCGCAGATTGTGAAATCGTGATGGCCCCTGCGCCCATGTTTTGGTAGACTGGGCTCGCAATGGTTCATGACCGATCTGGTACAGGTTGGATGATCTCTGTCGACAGTCAGATCTAAAGAGGGGTTTCACATGATCGACCACATGGGTGTCCGAACATCACTGATGGGCCCGGCACGACAGTTTTATGACAGTGTCTTTGCCGCCCTTGGTGGCACGATGATGCATCAGG
>JANNAF010000249.1:0-3724 GCA_031384005.1 Rhodobacterales bacterium
CACCAAGGAAGCGGCGGACGAGAAGAAGGTCGCCGCTGTGGTGGCCGATTGCATGGCGCAGGGTGTGATCATCGGGATGACCAACCGCAGCCTGATCGGGTTGAACAACACGCTGTGTTTCAGCCCGGCGCTGATTGCGACGGCGGACAATATTGATCACATCACGGATGCGGTGGACCGTGCATTGATCAAGGTGTTCAACTGAGGCAGGCGTGAAAGTCGGGGGTTTCACACCCCCGGGCAGCTTTGCCGGAGGCACAGCGGCCTCCCCCGTGGGATATTTGATCAGCGAGGATGAGGGTTATTGGGGGGGTGGCGTGTGTTGATCCCGGCTGAGGCCTTTGTGCTGCCGCCCCCTTCGCGAGGGTCGTTGCAGCAGCGTATCCGACAGATGGTGACCGAAGGCGTTCTGGCGGGGCGGTTCCGGGCGGGGCAGAAGATGCCGTCGTCGCGGGGGCTGGCGCTGCATTTGCAGGTGTCGCGGTTGACGGTGACGCTGGCCTATGCCGAACTGGTGTCGGCCGATTATCTGACGGCGCGGGGGCGGTCGGGCTATTTCATCTCGGACGCGGCGCCTGTGGCGAGCGAGTTGCCCTTGGCGGCGGCGCGGGTGGAAGCGGTTGAATTTGCGCGACTTTCGGGGGCGCGGTTTTCCGGGCGGATCGGGGTCGAGCGGCCGGAGGACTGGGAGAGGTTCGAGTTTCCGTTCATCTATGGTCAGGCCGATGCCACGTTGTTTGACCATCAGAACTGGAGATTGTGTGCGGTGCGCGCCTTGGGGCGGCGCGATTTTGCGGCGATGACAGCGGATTATTATGACCGCGACGACCCATTGCTCATTGACCATGTGCTGCGCCAGATCCTGCCACGCCGGGGCATTGCGGCGCGGGAGGATGAGGTTTTGCTGACGCTGGGGGCCCAGAATGCGCTGTGGATTACGGCGGCCTGTTTGTTGGGGCAGGGGCGGCGGGCGGTGATGGAAAATCCAGGCTATCCGGGGTTGCGGGCGATTCTGGAGGCGGGGGGGACGCAGGTTTTGTCGGTGGATGTGGACGAAGGCGGGTTGCCGCCGCACGCATTGCCCGGCGGGGTGGATGTGGTGTTCACCACGGCAAGCCATCAGTGTCCGACCAATGCGACCATGCCGCTGGAGCGGCGGCTGGCCTTGTTGCAGGCCGCTGAAAGGGAGCGGTTCATCGTTGTTGAGGATGATTACGAGTTTGAAATGTCGTTCCTGAAGCCGGTTTCGCCTGCCTTGAAGTCGTTGGATGCGGGGGGCCGTGTGGTTTATGCCGGGTCGTTTTCCAAGTCGGTCTTTCCGGGGATGCGGTTGGGCTATCTGGTTGGCCCGCCTGGGTTTATTCGCGAGGCGCGGGCGTTGCGGCTGATGTCCCTGCGCCATCCGCCGGGGCATATTCAGCGCACGATGGCCTATTTCCTGAGCCTTGGGCATTATGATGCCATGGTCAACCGGATGCGCGGCGCCTTCAAGCGTCGGCGGCAGGTGATGGAGGAGGCGATTGTCGCCCATGGCTTGACGGTGGCGGGGCAAGGCGGTTTTGGCGGGTCAAGTTATTGGATGCGGGCCGGGGTTGACACCGAGGTTCTGGCGGCGGCGCTGCGGGCGGAGGGGGTGCTGATCGAGCCGGGGCGGGCGTTTTTCGATCCGGGCCGGGCGGATCATCTGCACTATCGGTTGGGCTATGGCTCGATTGCCGTGGCGAAGATTCCGGAGGGGATTGCGCGGATCGCGGCGGCGGAAAAGCGGTTGGTTACCAAGTAGTTTACGACCTACAAAGCACCTACATCGCCTCTACAAACCCTCTACAGTCTTGCCTTGGCCCATCTGGATATATCGCGGCAGGTCTGCTGGCCCTAAGGGCAGCGGGCGGCGGGGGGTAGAAGGTCCACAAAGCGATAGGAGCGACCCCATGAAAATGACCACCCCATGAAAATGACCACCGAAGAAGCGTTCATCAAAACCCTGCAGATGCATGGCATCGAACATGTGTTCGGGATCATCGGGTCGGCCTTCATGCCGATTTCGGACAATTTCCCGGCGGCGGGGATCACGTTCTGGGACTGCGCGCATGAGGGGTCGGGCGGCATGATGGCGGACGGGTTTACCCGCGCCTCGGGCCGGATGTGCATGATGATTGCGCAGAACGGGCCGGGGATCACCAACTTTGTCACGGCGGTCAAGACGGCCTATTGGAACCACACGCCGTTGCTGTTGGTCACGCCGCAGGCCGCCAACAAGACCATCGGGATGGGCGGGTTTCAGGAAGTGGCGCAGATGGACCTGTTCAAGGACATGGTCGCCTATCAGGAAGAAGTGCGCGACCCGAGCCGGATTGCCGAGGTGTTGAACCGGGTGATCGTGAATGCCAAGCGGGCAAGCGCGCCTGCACAGATCAACGTGCCGCGCGATTACTGGACGCAGGTGATTGATATCGACCTGCCGCTGGTGGTGGAGTTCGAGCGGCCTCAGGGCGGCGAGGAGGCCTTGGCGGCAGCGGCGGCGCTGTTGGCGGGGGCCAGGAACCCGGTGATCCTGAACGGGGCAGGGGTTGTGTTGGGCGGGGCGGTCCCGGCGTCGATGGCGCTGGCAGAGCGGCTGACGGCACCGGTTTGCGTGGGCTATCAGCATAATGACGCCTTTCCGGGGTCGCATCCGCTGTTTGCGGGGCCGTTGGGGTACAATGGGTCAAAGGCGGCGATGGAGTTGATTGCGCAGGCAGATGTGGTGCTGGCGCTGGGGACGCGGCTTAATCCGTTCTCGACGCTGCCGGGTTATGGGTTGGATTACTGGCCGAGGGACGCGAAAATCATTCAGGTTGATATCAACCCTGCGCGGATAGGGCTGACCAAGAAGGTGTCGGTTGGCATTGTGGGCGATGCAAAGAAGGTGGCCGAGGGGATCTTGGCGCGGTTGCCAGAGCGGGGCGTGGACAGTTCCCGGATGGCGGTGATTTCGCAGACGAAATCGCGGTGGCTGCAAGCGCTGTCGTCGATGGATCACGAGGATGACGACGTGGGGACCACGTGGAATGCGCGCGCGCGGACGGCAAAGCCGGAGTGGATGAGCCCGCGCATGGCGTGGCGCGCGATTCAGGCGGCGCTGCCGAAGGAGGCGATCATTTCGTCGGACATTGGCAACAACTGTGCGATCGGCAATGCCTACCCAAGTTTCGAGGCGGGGCGGAAGTATCTGGCACCGGGGTTGTTCGGGCCTTGTGGATATGGTTTGCCGTCGGTGGTGGGGGCCAAGATTGCCTGTCCGGATGTGCCGGTCGTGGGGTTTTCGGGCGATGGGGCGTTTGGGATTGCGGTGACGGAACTGACGGCGATCGGGCGGCCGGAGTGGCCCGCGATCACGCAAGTCGTGTTCCGCAATTACCAGTGGGGTGCCGAAAAGCGCAATTCCACCCTGTGGTATGATGATAACTTCGTGGGCACAGAACTGGACGAGCAGGTATCTTACGCGGGCATTGCACGCGCTTGCGGGTTGCAAGGTGTGGTGGCGCGCACGATGGATGAGCTGCGCGATGCGCTGAGTAAGGCCGTAGTTGATCAGATGCATCACGGCAAAACCACGCTGATCGAGGCGATGATCAATCAGGAACTGGGCGAGCCGTTCCGGCGGGATGCAATGAAAAAGCCGGTTGAGGTGGCGGGTATTTCCAAGGCCGATATGAAGCGTCAAGCGATGGCAGGATGATAC
>JANNAF010000261.1:0-23314 GCA_031384005.1 Rhodobacterales bacterium
GTGCCCGAGCCTGTGGCCCCGCCAGCGGATCTGCCGCAACCGATCAAGGTGCCACGCTCCAGCCAGCCGCCGCGCCCGCGCCCGGCCGTCAAGATTGCCACCACCCCGCCAGAGCCGGTGACCGAAACGCCCGACCCTGCCGAGACGCCTGCGCCGCCGGTAACGGATGCGCCGGCGCCCGATCTGCCCGTGCCGCCCGAGCCGCCCGCGACGCCCGAAGTCACGGCACCCGAGGTCACGCCCGACCCGCCGCAAGTGGTGACAGATGCGCCGCAGCTGGCCCCCACCAGCAGCAAGCGCCCGCAGTCACGCCCCAAGGTCGCCGCGGCAGAGCCCGCAAAAGACCCGGCAACGTCGGTCGAGGATCAGGCGGCGCGTGACAAGGCGGCGGCGGACAAGGCAGCCCAAAAGGCCGCAGCGCAGGCCGAGGCCGACAAGGACGCAGCGGAAAAAGCTGCCAAAAAGGCAGAGGATCAGGCGGCGTCTGATCAGGCCGATGCCGAAAAGGCCGCGATTGACGCTGCTGTGGCCGCCGCAGCGGGCACGGATGCCGGCGATGAGGGTCCCAAAGGTCCGCCGATGACCAACAGCGAAATCGGCAATCTGCACCGGTCGATTGAAAGCAAGTGGAACATCGGCGCCCTGTCGACCGAGGCGCAACAAGTGGTGATCAAGGTGGCTGTCGTGCTGTCGCAGGACCAAAAGCCGGTGTCGATCGAGTTGATTTCCGGCGAGGGTGGGTCGGATGTGGCCATCAAGCGCGCCTTGGATGCCGCCCGCAGTGCGATTTACCGCGCCGCGTCCGACGGATTGAACCTGCCGCCTGACAAATATGATGACTGGAAGGATCTGGTCATGACCTTTGATCCCAGATCGGGGACGTTGAATTGAACGCTTATGACAACCGCGAGGACCGCATGAACCGCTTGCCCCCCATGACCCGTCTGCTTTGGCTGGGCGTTCTGTGTCTTGGCCTATTGGCTGGCCAGACGCAGATTGCTGCTGCCAAGATCGAGCTGAACTTTAACAACCCGGTGATCGAGCCGCTGCCCTATGCGGTGCCCGATTTCATCGCCGAGAATGGCGGTGCGGACGGGTTGGCCCGTGATATCGCGCGGGTGGTGGCCGATGATCTGACCGGCACGGGCCTGTTTCGCGAAATCCCGGCCGAGGCGTTTATTGGTCGGGTGACCAGTTTTGACGCCCCGGTTGTTTATACCGACTGGCAGGCCGTCAATGCGCAGGCCCTGATCACCGGCGCGGTTCAGGCGTCGGGCGACAAGGTGGTGGTCAAGTTCCGCGTGTTCGACATCACCTCGGGTGAGCAGTTGGGCGAGGGGTTGCAGTTTGCGGGCTCTGCCAAAAGCTGGCGGCGGATGGCGCATAAGGTGGCCGATGCGGTTTATGCCCGCATCACCGGCGAGGGTGGTTATTTCGACAGCCGCGTGGTGTTCGTGGCCGAAAGCGGCCCCAAGGATGCGCGGGCCAAGCGGTTGGCCGTGATGGATTATGACGGTGCCAATCTGGCCTATCTGACCGACAGCAGCTCCATCGTGCTGGCACCGCGCTTTTCCCCGACCGGGGACCGCATCCTGTACACATCTTACGAGTCGGGCTTTCCGCGGATTTATGTGATGAACACCGGCAATCTGCAGGCGCGGGTTCTGGACGAACAGCAAGGCACCATGACCTTTGCGCCACGTTTTGCGCCGGATGGCCGGACCGTTGTGTTTTCGCTGGAAAAGGACGGCAATGCCGACATCTATGCGATGGACAGCGAAAGCGGTGCCTTGCAGCAGTTGACCAATGCGCCATCGATTGAAACTGCCCCGAGTTTCAGCCCCGATGGCAGCCAACTGGTGTTTGAAAGCGACCGGTCGGGCAGCCAGCAGATTTACGTCATGCCGGCGGGGGGTGGAGAGCCTGTGCGCATCTCGGGTGGCAAGGGCAAGTATGGCACCCCGGTTTGGAGCCCGCGCGGCGACCTGATCGCATTCACCAAGATCAGCGACGGGCGGTTCCACATTGGCGTGTTCCGCACCGATGGGTCGGGGGAAAAGCTGCTGACATCGGCCTTTCTGGACGAGGGGCCGACCTGGGCCCCCAATGGCCGCGTGATCATGTTCACCCGCGAAAGTGAGGGGGCAAGTGGGTCGGCGGCGCTGTATTCGGTGGATATATCGGGGCGCAACCTGAAACGTGTGGCCACCGAGGGGGCTGCATCGGACGCCGCATGGTCGCCGCTGTTGCCGTGAGACATCGGCGCAGTCTGCGGTTAACAGGCTGCGCCAAAGCTGATATGATGACCGAAATCGAGCCAAGAAAAGGAAAAAATCCATGTCGTCGTTTGCACTGTTGCCCAAGGTCCTGATGGTTGTGGCTGCGCTGGCCCTTGCAGCCTGTAACAATCCCAACCGCTATGGTGCCGGGGGGGCGGGCGCGGATGGCGCGGGCGGTGCGAATGGCGCCGGATCGGGCCTGAACGGTGACGGCATCGGCACATCCGGTCTGGGCGACCCCAGCAATCCGGCCTCGGTTGCTTATTTCAACCAGACGGTGGGGGACCGCGTTTTGTTCGTGGTGGACCAGTCCACCCTGTCGGACGAGGGGCGCAGCATCCTGAACGGTCAGGCCAACTGGCTGAAAACCAACCCCGACTATGCCATCATCATCGAGGGTCATGCCGACGAGCAGGGCACGCGGGATTACAACATCGCCTTGGGCGCGCGGCGTGCGGATTCGGTCAAGAATTATCTGATCGCGCAGGGGATTTCCGGCAGCCGGATGCAGACCGTGTCCTATGGCAAGGAACGCCCGATTGCGACCTGTTCCGAGGAAGCCTGCTATAACCAGAACCGCCGCGCTGTGACGGTGCTGTCCTTGGGCGCGGGGGCCTGAGCCGATGCGCCTGAGGGGTCTTGTCCTGATTGCCATGCTGCTGCCCGGGGCCCTGTTCGCGCAGGACCGGGCGCAGACCCTGGCTGATGTGAAGGCGGAGCTGGCCGCGCTGGCGGCCGAGTTTTCGACGCTGCGCCAGGAACTTGTCGCTTCGGGGGCGGCGGCAAGCGGGTCGGCGGGCGCTGATCCCTTGGGCCGGATGGATGCGATCGAGGCCGCCATGGTGCGGCTGACCGCCAAGACCGAAGAGGTCGAATTGCGTCTGGGGCAGGTTGTCACGGATGGCACCAACCGGATTGGCGATCTGGAGTTTCGGCTGTGCGAACTGACCGAGGGCTGCGATCTGGCAAGCCTGCCCGCCACGCCGACACTGGGGGGCACCACGACCGAGGTTGCCCCGGTGGTGACACCCGCTGCCCCCGAGGCCCCTGCCGAGGGGCCTGAAATGGCCATCAATGAACAATCGGATTTTGACCGGGCCCAGGGGGTGCTCGATTCCGGTGACTTTCGTGCCGCCGCGGACCTCTTTACGGCCTATGCCGAGACCTACCCGGGCGGCGTTTTAGCGCAAAAGGCGGGTGTTCTGCGCGGCGATGCGTTGACGCAGTTGGGCGACACGGCCAAGGCGGCGCGTGCCTATCTGGATGCGTTTTCGGGCGCGCCCGAGGGTGACATGGCCGGTCAGGCGTTGACCAAGCTGGGGCAATCGCTGGGCCGGTTGGGCCAGACGCCAGAGGCCTGCGTGACGCTGGCCGAGGTGGGCAAGCGGTTTCCCGGATCGGTGGACGACAGCAATGCCCAAACGGCGATGCAGGGGCTTGGCTGTACTTGACCGACCCTGCGGCCCGGTTTGCGCGTGGCCTTGCCGGTTATGAGGCCGGTTTGGGGCTGGCGGTGTCGGGCGGCGGCGACAGCATGGCGATGCTGCATCTGGCAGCGGGGCTGGGTGTGCGGGTGGTGACGGTTGATCATGGTTTGCGCCCTGAGGCGGCCGAGGAGGCCGCTGCCGTTGGCCGGGTTTGCGCGGCCTTGGGCCTGCGGCATGACATTTTGCATTGGCATTGGGATCAGCGGGGCAATCTGCAGGACGCCGCACGGCGGGGCAGGCGGGCCTTGATGGCGCAATGGGCGTGCGGCCATGGTCTGGGCGCAGTGGCGCTGGCCCATACCCAAGATGATCTGGCCGAGACATTTGTGATGCGGCTGGCGCGCGGGGCGGGGGTGGATGGGCTGGCCGCCATGTCGGCACGCTGGCAAGAGGCGGGGATTACATGGTTGCGGCCCCTGCTGACCACCACACGGGCCGAGTTGCGCGACGTTTTGCACCGTGCCGGGGCCGAGTGGAGCGAGGACCCGTCGAACGACAACCGCCGCTTTGACCGGGTCAAGGTGCGGCAGGCGCTGGCAGTTTTGCGCCCTTTGGGCATCACGGCAGAGCGTTTGGCCGATGTGGCGGGCCATCTGGCACAGGCGCGTGACGCATTGGCGCAAGCGACCGAAACTGCGGCCGCGCGGGTTTTGTCGCATCTGGGCGGCGCGGTGCGGATCGACGCGGCATGGGCCAACGAGTCGGCCGAGGTGCAGCGCCGGTTGTTGGTGCAGGTGATTGCGACCATTGCCCCGGCCAGCTATGGCCCGCGCGGCCCTGCGGTGCAGGCGTTGCGCGACAGGGTGCTGGCGGGCAGGCCGGCTGTGTTGGCGGGGTGTCGGTTCGTGCTGCATCGTGGCCAGTTGTGGGCTTGCCGCGAGGCGCGCGGTGTTGCGGGTCTGGTGGTTCCGGCAGGTCAGGTCTGGGATGGGCGTTGGTGCCTGGTGGGGCCTGAGGGCAGCGAGATACGCGCCCTTGGTGCCGGACTGACCCTGTGCCCCGACTGGCGGGCGACGGGTTTACCACGTGCGGCGTTGCTGGCCAGCCCGTCGTTGTGGCTGAATGGCAGGCTGATTGCGGCGCCTCATGCCGGTTTTGAACCCCTGGGCGGCGCCATTTCGCTTTTCCCTGCGACACCTTTGCAGGAATTGGGGTTATCGCATTGAACCCGCCACATGAATGTCTATCTTGTCTTGCAATGGCTGTTCTGACAATGGCTGCGTGCCCGCACGAGGCGAGGCGCTTATAGGAGTTTGTTCGTGGGTAACGCTCGCAACATCGCATTCTGGGTTGTACTGCTTTTGCTGGTTCTGGCGCTGTTCCAGATGTTCAACGGCGGGTCCACCGTCGCGGCCCAAACGCTTCCCTATTCCGACTTTATCGCACGGGTGGATGCCGGTGACGTAAAGGCGGTTGTGCTGGATGGCGAAAAGGTTCGCATCACCGCCACGGATGGCACACAATACATGACCATTCGCCCGTCGGGTGAACAAGTCACGGAAAAGCTGCTGGAAAAAGGCGTGATCATTCAGGCCAGCCCGCAGGAACAATCAGGCATCCTGAGTGTCCTGCTGAGCTATTTGCCGTTCTTGCTGCTGATTGGTGTCTGGATCTATTTCATGAACCGGATGCAGGGTGGCGGCAAAGGTGGCGCGATGGGCTTTGGCAAATCGCGGGCCAAGCTGTTGACCGAAAAGCAGGGCCGGGTGACGTTTGACGACGTGGCAGGCATCGACGAAGCCAAGGAAGAACTGGAAGAAATCGTCGAGTTTCTGCGCAATCCGCAAAAGTTTTCGCGTCTGGGGGGCAAGATTCCCAAGGGTGCGTTGCTGGTGGGCCCGCCCGGAACCGGTAAGACGTTGTTGGCCCGTGCCATTGCAGGCGAGGCCGGTGTGCCGTTCTTTTCGATCTCTGGTTCCGACTTTGTCGAAATGTTCGTCGGTGTGGGCGCGTCGCGGGTGCGTGACATGTTCGAACAGGCCAAGAAGAATGCGCCCTGCATCGTGTTCATCGACGAGATTGACGCCGTGGGTCGGGCGCGTGGCGTCGGCATGGGCGGCGGCAATGATGAGCGCGAACAGACGCTGAACCAGCTGCTGGTCGAAATGGACGGGTTCGAGGCGAATGAGGGTGTGATCATCGTGGCCGCCACCAACCGCAAGGACGTGCTGGACCCCGCGCTGTTGCGTCCGGGCCGGTTCGACCGCCAGATCCATGTGCCGAACCCCGATATCAAGGGTCGGGAAAAGATTCTGACCGTTCATGCCCGCAAGGTGCCGGTTGGCCCCGATGTCGATCTGCGCATCATCGCGCGCGGTTGCCCCGGCTTTTCGGGTGCCGATCTTGCCAACCTTGTGAACGAGGCCGCACTGATGGCCGCCCGCATGGGCCGCCGCTTTGTCACCATGGTCGATTTCGAACAGGCCAAGGACAAGGTCATGATGGGGGCCGAACGCCGCAGCATGGTTCTGACCGCCGACCAAAAGGAAAAGACCGCCTATCATGAGGCTGGCCACGCCATCGTTGGCATGGCGCTGCCGAAATGCGACCCGGTCTACAAGGCCACCATCATCCCGCGCGGTGCGGCATTGGGTATGGTTGTCAGCCTGCCCGAAATGGACCGTTTGCAGATGCACAAGGACGAAGCCAAGCAGCGCATCGCCATGACCATGGCGGGCAAAGCGGCCGAGATCATCAAATACGGCGAGGAGGGTGTATCCTCGGGTCCGGTGGGCGACATTCAGCAGGCCTCGGGTCTGGCACGTGCGATGGTGATGCGCTGGGGCATGTCGGACAAGATCGGCAACATCGACTATGCCGAGGCGCATGAAGGGTATCAGGGCAATACGGGCGGCTTTTCGGTATCCGCTGAAACCAAAAAGATGATCGAGGCCGAGGTCAAGACCCTGATCGACGAAGGCTATGACCTTGCCCGCAAGGTGCTGTTGGAAAAAGCGGAAGATTTCGAGCGTCTTGCCAAGGGCTTGCTGGAGTATGAGACCCTGACCGGCGACGAAATCCGCAAGGTGATTGCCGGGGACACGCTGGACAGCGGCGATGACAAGGCCAGCCCGCCAAGCGGTGGCAACACCTCGGTCTTGTCGATCCCCAAGACCAAGGCAAAGACCCCGAAACCGGGGTTGGAACCGGAGCCTTCTGCTTGACCGGAGCTGCAAAGAACGACTGGAACCCCGAAACTTACGCAAAGTTTCGGGGTTTGCGTTTGCGTCCTGCGCTGGATTTGCTGATGCAGGTGGGCGCGTTGCCGCGGGGTGGGATCATTGATCTGGGCTGCGGTGATGGCGCTGCGGCAGGGGCGTTGAAGCAGCGCTATGCCAAACACATGCTGAGCGGGCTTGATGCCTCGCCCGCGATGTTGGCCCGCGCGCGTGGGTATGACCAACTGATCGAGGCCGATGTGACGCGGTGGCAACCGGACGCGCCGCTGGCCATGATCTTTTCGAATGCGGCGCTGCATTGGCTGCCGGATCACGCCAGCCTGATGCCGCGTCTGGCCAGCCATCTGATGCCCGGTGGCGCGCTGGCCGTGCAGATGCCGCGCCAATACTTTGCCCCCTCGCACCGTTTCCTGCGCGATATCGCGGTGGCGTTGTTTCCTGACCGATTTGAAACCAGTTTCGATGCGCCTGTGCAAACGGCTGTGGTCTATTGGGAGATGCTGTCACGGTTGGGGCAGGTCGAAGCGTGGGAAACCGACTACATTCAACATCTTGGCCCGGCCGAGGGGATGCACCCGGTGCGCGCCTTTACCCAAGCGACGGCGATGCGCCCCTTTGTCGAACGGATGGATGCGGGCGAACAGGCCGCCTTTCAGTCCTCTTATGACAAGGCGCTTGCCTCGGCCTATCCTTTGGCTAACGATGGTTCAGCTTTGATGCCGTTTCGGCGCGTTTTCTTTGTTCTGAAGGTTTGACATGTCGGTCGTGAAGCCCACCAAATACATTGGCAAGATTACGTGGCTGGGCGGGGTGCGCAGCACCAAGGGTCCGTTGTGGGCAGAGCCTGTGGCGCAGGTTCTGGCAGAGTTCGGCGGTATGGCGGGCGAGGTGCATGAGGGCATGACGGCGCCGTCCTGTGTGCGGATGACGGCGCAGTATCCGCAAGGAACGCCGGTGCGCAACACGCGCCAGTTTTCGGTGTTGGGGGCCGAGGAAATGGCCCTGATCGCCGCTGACATGGGGTTGGCCGACCTGTCGCCCAGCCTGATAGGCGCATCGATGGTGATCAGCGGGATTCCGGATTTTTCGCATATTCCGCCGGGGTCGCGGTTGCTGTCCACCTCGGGGGCGGCGCTGGTCGTGAACCTGAACAACCGACCCTGCACATTTCCAGCCAAGGGGATTGAAGCGGCCCATCCGGGGCACGGCGCGCGGTTCAAACCGGCGGCCTTCGGGCGGCGCGGCATCGTGGCATGGGTTGAACGTGAGGGGATGCTGCGCGTGGGGGACGACATTCAGTTGCATGTCCCGGAACAACGCCCATGGGCGCATCTGGCCGAGGTTCTGGCCTAGGACCGTTGCCCGCCTAGAGGGTGAAATCCGTAGCGGTCAGGCCCGTGACCCCCAGCACGCGGATCGCGAAATCGGCGGCCCCATCGCCGTTCACATCGGCCAATACCAGCACATCGGCCCCATCGAGTTTGACGCGCAATTCGCCCTTGTCACCGGTAAATTGGGTGACCAGATGAAACGCCTGATTGCCTGCAACCCCGGTTTCCGCATCGATCAATGCCAGATCAATGTGGTCGCCCTCGGCCGAGGAAAAGTCGGTGATCCTGTCGCGCTGGGCAATGGCAAAGGTGCTGTCATTGGTGCTGACAAATATGAAACGGTCGCCACCGCCGCCGCCCGTCAGCGTGTCCTGCCCGCGAGAGCCGCGCAGGTTGTCATCGTTGTTGCCGCCGTCCAGCAGATCGTCGCCCACCTCGCCCACGAGGGTATCGTCGCCATTGCCGCCAAGGCCAGTGTCATTGCCGCCGCCAAGGATCAGCCGATCCCGACCGCCGCCCCCGGAAAACACATTGTCATTCTGACCAAAGGCGACGGTGCCCTTGACGGTATCCTCCAGCCGGTCGTCGTGGGTCGAGCCTGTGATGTTGGCAAAGCCGGTGATCCGGTCGCCCTCGGCATCACCGCCGATGCCGAAAGTGGCGTCGCCAAAGACCAAGGCGATCTGGACGCCTGCGGTTGATGCGGCATAAGTCAGCGTATCGCCCGCCGTGGCGCCACCCGACAGGACATCGGCCCCGGCGCCACCCTCGACCGTATCTACGCCACCACCGCCGCTGATCGTGTCGATGCCTTCGCCGCCCGACAACAGGTCGTTGTCGTTGTCGCCCAGAATCTCGTCATTTCCCGCTCCACCGTGGATGGTGTCGTTACCGCCGCCGCCCCAAAGCGTATCACCCAAGCCCGGACCGCTGGCCTGTTTATCGCCAAAAAGCCGGTTGCCCAGCACATTGCCCTGGATGAAGTCGCGGCCATCGCCGCCAGTTACGTTTTCGATCACGCCGGTGATGACCAGCGTATGCGAGGTGAAACCGCCGTCGAACGGAGTGTAATAGGTGCCTGATGCACTGATCGGCAGGCCCGCATCGGTGCTGTAGGCCAAAGTGAAAGTGCTGACCTCGGAATAAAGGCCCACTAGCCGGATCGTATCGGACCCGATGCCGTCATCGGTGATACTGACGGTAGTGCTGCCGGTTACCAAGGCATCAAGGATATAGATGTTGTCTGCCAATAGCGCCTCCTGTCTGGGGTGGTCATGATGACGGGCAGCCTAGACCGGCAATCCATTTCACTCAAGCGCGGCGTTACAGCAGGAAATCAAGCGCAGTCAGGCCAAGGGCGTTCTGCACAAGGATGGCAAAGTCGGCCATGGCATCGCCGTTCAGATCGCCCTGTACGAGGGTGTCGCTGCCAATTTGTTCAAGGCGCAGTTGGCCGGATTGCCCGCTAAAATCACCGCTGATCAAGGTGAAAGGCTGGTTGCCAATCTGATCGGTCCGGGCGTCGATTCCGCCCAATTCGATGCGGTCACCCTGTTCGGCCGCGAAATCGGTGATGATGTCGCGGCGGGTGGTGGCGGTTTCGGCCGCAGTGATGAAAATGAACCGATCCGCAGCGGTTCCGCCTGTAAGCATGTCTTGTCCCGGTCCGCCGCGCAGGATGTCGCGGCCTTCGCCCCCGACAAGCAGGTCGTCACCCAGACCACCAGACAGGTAATCATCGCCGCTGCCGCCATAGCCGCTGTCATTGCCACCGCCCAAGAACAGCTTGTCACGCCCGCCATTACCGAAAAACGCTTGATCATTGGCCCCGGAGGTGAGCGAGGCACTGTCCATATCGACGATGCGGTCGGCGAAAGAGGAGCCGATGACATGGCTGAACCCAAGGATCACGTCACCTTCGGCGTCGCCGCCGCGGCCTGAGGTGGCCATGCCGTCCTTGAGGCTGACCTGGACCCCGGCGCGCGACAGGGCATAGGTCAATTGATCGCCAAAGGTGCCGCCGCCATTCAGGTTGTCGGCGCCGCCGCCGCCTTCGACTGTGTCAATTCCGGTGCCGCCCAGGATGGTGTCGTTGCCTGCGTCGCCAAACAGGCGATCATTGTCGCCCTCACCTTCGATCAGATCGGACCCGATGCCGCCCTGAATCAGATCGTCACCCAAGCCGCCCCACAATGTATCGGCATCGCCCGGGCCGATGGTTGCGTGATCACCGTACAGACGATTGCCGAATTCGTTGCCGCGGATGGCGTCACACCCGTTGCTGCCAATGGCGTTTTCGACAATGCCCTTGACGATCAGACGGTGACCCAAGCCCCCTTGATCCACGTAATAGGCGCCTGCTGTCGAGGTCACGCCAGCGGTTTCGGTCCAACACAACGAAATCTCAACCGGTTGGCTGTATAGCCCGTTGACGCTGATTGCATCTTCGCCTGCGCCATCGTCATATATCGTGACCAGCTCTGCGCCGATGACCTGCAGGTCCAGCACATAGACATTGTTCGGCATCCGAAGCACCCCCTTCACCACACCCGCGACCACTATGGCGCATCAGGGTAAATGAACCTGCCGGGGATGCTAAAGTTGTCAGCACTCTGGCGGGTGGTTCGGTTCGGACGTTCTATTTTTAGAATATTCCTCAAAAGCGTTCCAAAGTTTCCGATCGGAAACTGCAACTGGCGATTTTGGTCGGGGGGAAGTCGGAAAAACGACTTAGGGCTGACGTTTTCTGGTCTATCACGCCGTCAACGGGTGCCCCGGATCCCTGGCCCCTTTGGGAGAGACACATGGCCTTCAAGACCGATATCGAGATTGCACGCGAAGCCAAGAAAAAGCCGATCATGGAGATCGGTGCCAAACTGGGCATTCCGGCCGAGCATCTGCTGCCTTATGGCCATGACAAGGCCAAAGTCAGCCAGGAGTTCATCAAGTCGCTGGCAGGTCGTCCGGATGGCAAGCTGATCCTGGTGACCGCGATCAACCCGACCCCGGCTGGCGAAGGCAAGACCACGACCACCGTGGGTCTGGGCGATGGTCTGAACCGCATTGGCAAAAAGGCCGTGGTCTGCATCCGCGAGGCCAGCCTTGGGCCGAACTTTGGCATGAAGGGTGGCGCTGCCGGTGGCGGCTATTCGCAGATCGTGCCGATGGAGGAGATGAACCTGCATTTTACAGGCGATTTCCATGCCATCACCTCGGCCCACAACCTGCTGTCGGCGATGATAGACAACCACATCTACTGGGGCAACGGTCTGGACATCGACGAGCGTCGGGTGATGTGGCGCCGGGTCATGGACATGAATGACCGTGCGCTGCGTGACATCGTGGTGTCCTTGGGCGGCGTGTCGAACGGATTTCCGCGCCAGACCGGGTTTGACATCACGGTGGCCTCTGAGGTCATGGCGATCTTGTGCCTGTCCAACGATCTGGAGGACCTGCAAACCCGTCTGGGCAACATCGTTGTGGCCTATACCCGTGCCAAAGCCCCGATCTATTGCCGCGACATCAAGGCGGATGGTGCGATGACCGTTCTGCTCAAGGACGCGATGCAGCCGAACCTGGTGCAGACCCTGGAAAACAACCCGGCCTTCGTGCATGGCGGCCCGTTTGCCAATATCGCGCATGGCTGCAATTCGGTCATTGCGACCAAGACCGCGCTGAAGCTGGGTGAATATGTCGTGACCGAGGCCGGTTTCGGCGCAGATCTGGGCGCGGAAAAGTTCTTTGACATCAAGTGCCGCAAGGCCGGTCTGAAACCCTCGGCGGCTGTGATTGTGGCCACCGTGCGGGCGATGAAGATGAATGGCGGTGTGGCCAAGGCGGATCTGGGCGCTGAAAACGTCGCGGCCGTGCAAAAGGGTTGCCCCAATCTGGGCCGCCACATTGGCAACGTCAAAGGTTTTGGCGTTCCAGTTGTGGTTTGCATCAACCATTTTTACAGCGACACCGATGCCGAAATCGCTGCTGTAAAGGCCTATGTGGCCGAGCAGGGCGCCGAGGCGATCCTGTGCAAGCATTGGGCCATGGGTGGGGCTGGCATCGAAGAACTGGCGCACAAGGTTGTCGCCATGGCCGAAGCGCCGTCGAACTTTGCCCCGCTTTATCCCGACGAAATGCCGCTGTTCCAAAAGATCGAAACCATCGCCAAGCGGATCTATCACGCCGATGACGTGATTGCCGACAAATCGATCCGCGATCAGTTGAAGACGTGGGAGGCTGCGGGCTATGGCCATCTGCCGATCTGCATTGCCAAGACGCAGTATTCCTTTACCACGGACCCGTCGGTACGCGGTGCGCCCACCGGCCATTCGGTACCGGTGCGCGAGGTGCGCCTGTCTGCCGGGGCTGGTTTTGTCGTGGCGATCTGCGGTGAGATCATGACGATGCCGGGCCTGCCCAAGGTGCCGTCTGCCGAGGTGATCCGCCTGAACGCGGATGGCAATGTCGAAGGCTTGTTCTAAGGTCCCGTTGCCCAAGCAGGCGCCCTGAGGTATCAGGGCGCCTGAAATCCAGGGGAGCGTGATGATGAAGGCAGCGGCGGATTGCACGACCATGACCGAGATCAGGGCGCAGATTGACCGGGTTGACGCCGAGTTGGTGGCGTTGTTCGCGCAGCGGGTCAGCTATATCGACCAAGCTGCCATCATCAAGAGCGGGGTGGGTCTGCCCGCCCGAATCGATGACCGGGTCGAGGATGTGGTTGCCAAGGTCCGTGCCCATGCTGCGGCCAACGGCCTGCCGCCTGACAAGCTGGAAAAGCTGTGGCGCAAGCTGATTGACTGGTCAATCGAGCGGGAAGAGGCGGTGCTGAGCCCTGAACCGAACGCAACGTCCGAATGACAGCGATGGCGGTGGGCGGCATTGTGGGCCGACCGGTTCGGGCGAGGTGTAGGCAGATCGGGTCAGTGCATGCTAGGCTGCGGGTCGTCTTTTGAGGAGTTTGCCATGTCTGGTCTGATCGTGCGGTTCTTTTCGTTGATCCTGCTGGCCACGTCGGTCGGGGTGACGTTGGTGTTGGTGGTTGTCGGGTATGAGGTGGCACTGATCGTCATGAGCGGCGGCTATACCAGTGGTCAGGTGTCCATGGTGGTGTTGGGTGTCTTGCCCAGTTTGTTCGCCCTTTTGTCAGCCCCGTTCTGGCTGACATTGCAGCGTTTGCGCCATCAGGGCGCGTGAAACCTATCTTGAGGTCTGGAAACCAAACATGACGGCGACGGTAATTGACGGCAAGGCCTTTGCGGCCAAGGTGCGGGGTCTGGTTCAGGCCGAGGTCGCCAAGTTGAAAGAGACGCATGGCGTGACCCCCGGTTTGGCGGTGGTTCTGGTAGGCGAGGATCCGGCGTCACAGGTTTACGTGCGCAACAAGCACGCCTCGACCGTCGAGGTCGGGATGGCGTCGTTTGAGCACCGGTTGGCGGTCGATACGTCTGAGGCCGATTTGCTGGCGCTGATCGGGCGGTTGAACGGTGATCCGGCGGTGCACGGCATTTTGGTGCAACTGCCGCTGCCGGGGCATCTGAATTCGGAACTGATCATCAACACGATTGATCCGGCCAAGGATGTGGACGGGTTCCACATCTCGAATGTCGGGCTGTTGGGCACGGGGCAGAAGTCGATGGTGCCTTGTACGCCGCTGGGTTGTTTGATGATGCTGCGGGATCACCATGGGTCGCTGTCCGGATTGAACGCGGTCGTGGTCGGGCGCAGCAACATCGTCGGCAAGCCGATGGCGCAGCTGTTGCTGGGCGACAGTTGTACGGTGACGATTGCGCACAGCCGGACCAAGGATCTGGCTGCCGTGTGCCGCGGGGCCGATATTCTGGTGGCGGCCGTGGGACGGCCCGAGATGATCACCGGCGATTTCGTCAAGCCGGGTGCGACGGTGATTGACGTGGGGATCAACCGGATCGAACGCGATGGCAAGGCCAGGCTGGTGGGCGATGTCCATTATGCGTCTGCAGCCGCCGTGGCCGGGGCGATTACCCCGGTGCCGGGTGGGGTGGGGCCAATGACGATCGCCTGCCTGCTGGCCAACACCGTGACGGCGTGCTGCCGCGCGAACGGGTTGGCGGAGCCGGTGGGGTTGACGGCATAGAGTCAGGGTGAACCCCGACCTACCGGGTCAGAGCCAGCCCTCCAGCCGGGCATAGCTGGCCTCCATCCCGTCTTCCATACCGGTCGCCAGCATGATTTCGCGGGTGGCGGCGTCGGGCAGGGTCATGATCATGGTCAGCAGAGTGCCGGTGCCGTCGGGGGCAAAGGTGGTCTCGACATGGTTGTCAGGGGTCGGATCGGGCAGGAACATGCGTTCGACATGAACGATGCGGTGGGGCGCATCGACCACCAGAAACTCGGCTGTCAGGTGGAACGCGCCTTCGCCGCCGCCTTCGGGGGCCCAGTCGCAGCGCATCGCCCCGCCGGGGCGGGCGTCGATCTGGCAGTTGGTCATCACCCAGCCATCGGGGCCTGTCATCCAGCGCGCCATCAGCGCCGGATCGGTATGGGCGGCAAAGACCCGGGCGGGCGGTGCGGAGAAGCGGCGGGTGACGATCACCTGGGTGTCACCGTGCAGGGCAATGGTCATTGCGGTCATGGTTGGTCCTTTCCAGGGGTTTCCTCGGCAAGAAGGGCGTCGAGGCGGGATTAATTCATGTCCATCGTGCGACGAAACGCGGCAAGCCATTGGTCCAGGTCTGACAGGGCGGTGGGCGCCAGTCGGCAGGGGCGGCTTGTGCCTTGGGTGCGCCGCAGGATGAGGCCGGCATTTTCCAGCACCTTGAGGTGTTGCGAGATGGCGGGCTGGCTGATGGCAAAGGGTTTGGCCAAATCGTTCACCGTCGCCTCGCCCAACGCCAGCCGCGACAGGATGGCGCGGCGTGTGGGGTCGGACAGGGCAAGAAGGGTGACGTTTAGCATAGGCGATTCCTTATATAAGTTATAACTTACACAAGACAAGCGCAGTGTCAATCGCGCATGGGTCTGGCCAGACAACGCCGCCCGGTCAGCACGGCCAAGGCGCGGGGATGCATCAGGGCGGCAAGGTCAGGGTGGTCGCACCACAGGCCCCCGGTATAGGCGCCGTAGGCGGGCATGATGACGCGGGCGGCGTCGATCAGGAAACAGGGGGCGGTGCGGCCAGGCAGGCGGGCCTTGGGGTGGTAGTGGCCGGAGATTTCGGGCGTTTGCGCGGTGGCGATGTGGCGGAAGGCAAGGCCGCCCAGCGTGAATTCGGCGCGGTGGGTGCCGCCAATGTTGGCAGGTCCGGCATCATGGTTGCCTTGAACCCAGATCCACTGTCGTCCCGCCATCAGCCGGGTCAACCAAAGCCGGTCGGCCTCGGGCAAGTTGGCGGCGGCGGTCAGGTCATCGAAGCTGTCGCCAAGGCACAGGATGCGGCGGGCTGCCGTCGCCTCGATGTCGTGATCAAGCTTTTGCAGGGTGGCGCGGGTTTCATAAGGGGGCAGCAGGGCGCCGCCACGCCGGGCGAGGCGTTCGGATTTGCCAAAGTGCAGGTCGGAGACGATGAGCAGGTTTTCGTCTGGCCAGTGCAGGGCGCCGGATGGCAGGGCGACAAGGTGGGCGGAGCCGAGGGTGAAGGGGTGCGTCATGGCGGCTGTGTGGCGCTTGTGACCGGCGTTATCAAGCGGAGTGCCTGCGGCACGTTGTTTTTTTCTCGCCTCTGGCCTTCGGCCGGCCGGCTCGGGCGGCGCTGGGCGGAGGGGTCAGTCGAGGCCGGCATCGCGCAGCAGTTGGCGGGCGGCATCCTCGGCCAGGCGGTCGCGGGCAGAGCCGTGGATCGGGACTTTGCCCGGTTCAAGAAAGAGGGGGGCGGCGAGGGGGGTGACGCGGGGCAGGCGGACAAGGTCGATCCGGGGGCCGATGCGGGTGAGGAGTTCCTCGACCCGCGAGAAATCGACGAGGCCGCGCATCGCCTCCTCATGCGTGATGTTCAGCAGCAGGTGGTCGGGGTCGTAGCGGCGCAGCGTGTCATAGAGGATGTCGGAGGAAAAGGTGGCCTGACGGCCCGATTTGCGGCGGCCTTGGTTTGACCTTTCGATCAGGCCCGCGATGAGGGCAACGTTGCGAAAGCTGCGCTTCATCACGGCATTGCCGGCGAGCCAGGTTTCGACGCCTTGGCGCAGGGTATCCAGGTCAAACAGGGGGGCGGCGTCGGTGACGGGTTCCAGCCCCCAGATCAGGGTGGCGTAGTCGGTGGCGACGAAGCCCAAGGGAGCAAGGCCCTGATCTTCCATCGCTTTGGTCACCAGCAGGCCAAGGGTCTGTTGGGCGTTGCGGCCAGCGAAACCGTAGATGCACAGATGTTCATGGCCGTCCTGGGGGAAGCTTTCCAGGAGAAGGCGGCTGGGTTCGGGCAGCCGCGAGGTGTCGCGTTGCAGTTGCAGCCAATGGGCGGTGTGGGCGGGCAGGTCGGGCCAATCGGGTTGCTGGAACAGGGTGAGGATGCGGTGGCTCAACTGTGTGGAGGTGGCGAATTTGGTCCCCGAGAACACCGCCACTTTGGGCGCGCGACCGGGGGCCCGCGAGACCTGGACGGTCATTTCGCGCAAGCCGTCAAAGCGGACGATTTCGCCGCCGATCAGGAAGGTGTCGCCGGGGGTGAGGGTGGCGGCGAAGGTTTCCTCGATTTCGCCCAGCAGCGTGGCGTTCTTCAGCCGGACCTTGAGGGTTTCGATGTCGATGATGGTGCCAAGGTTCTGGCGGATCAGCGCGGCGGCACGGGGGTCGCGGAGCGTCCATTTGTCATCGCGGACCATCAGGCGCTGCCAGCGGTCATAGGCGCGCAGGGCATAGCCGCCGGTGGCCACGAAATCGAGGCAGGCGTCAAATTCGGCGCGGGTCAGGGTGGCATAGGGGCCGGCTTGGGTGACTTCGGTGTAGAGTTGGGTGGCGTCGAACGGCCCGGCGCAGGCGGTGGCAAGGATGTGTTGGCACAGCACATCACGAGGGCCGGGACCGCGGGGGTCGCCGTCAAGGGCATGGGCGCGGACAGCCTCCAACGCGGCCTGGCATTCGACGACTTCGAAACGGTTGGCGGGGACCAGCAGCGCCTTGGACGGGGCGTTGTAGCGGTGGTTGGCGCGGCCGATGCGCTGGACAAGGCGTTTGACGTTCTTGGGGGCGCCAACCTGGATGACCAGATCGACATCGCCCCAGTCGATGCCAAGGTCGAGCGACCCGGTGCAGACCACGGCGCGCAAAGACCCGGCCACCATGGCTTGTTCGACCCGTTCGCGCTGTTCACGGCTGAGAGAGCCGTGGTGGATGCCGATGGGCAGGAGGTCTTCGTTCGCCAGCCACAGGTTGTGAAAAAAGATCTCGGCTTGAGCGCGGGTATTGTGAAAGATCAGGGTGATCTTGTGGGCTTTGATTTCGGCGAGGATGGCGGGGATGGCGTATTTGCCGCCGCCGCCGCTCCACGGGGGCGGTTCGCGGGTCACCAGCATCCGGATGTCGGGGTCGGGGCCGGGGTCGGCGTTCAGGATTTGGGTGGCGGGGCCAAGGAAACGGGCAAGGGCGGGTGGGTCCTCGACCGTGGCGGACAGGCCGACGCGGCGCAGGCCGGGGGCCAGGGTTTCAAGGCGGGCGATTTGCAGCATCAACTGGTCGCCGCGTTTGGATTCCGCCAGCGCGTGGATTTCGTCGATAATGACACGCTGAAGGCCGGCAAAGATGCGCGGAGCGTCTTCGTAGCTGAGGAGGAGGGCGAGGCTCTCGGGGGTTGTCAGCAGGATATGGGGTGGGTCGGCGCGTTGGCGGCGACGCTGGGTATAGGTGGTGTCGCCGGTCCGATCCTCGATCCGGATCGGCAGGGCGGCCCCTTCGACCGGGCGGCGCAGGTTGCGGCGGATATCGGCGGTCAGGGCCTTGAGGGGCGAGATATAGAGGGTGTGCAGGCCTTTGTGGGGGGTGGAGAGTTCGGCGAGGGAAGGCAGGAACCCCGCCAGGGTTTTGCCGCCACCGGTGGGGGCGATGAGGAGGGTGGAGGGGTTTGCAGCCCGCTGGAGCATGTCCAACTGGTGAGGGTGGAGGGTCCAGCCTTGGGTTTCGAACCAGTGTGTGAGGGGGATTGGGAGCATGGGCCGCAAGATAGGGGAAGATGGGCAGATTGCCCATCCTACAAGGAAATGGTGGCCCCCTGATCTGCGGGGTTTGTGAAAGGGACCAGTGGCTGTGTGGTCAGCTTGCAGGCTGGCTTGAGGGCAAGGCTTGCAATCGGTGGAGATCCTTGCAGCGGAACGATTGCAGTATGATCCTGCGGCCCCCCGAGGGTGCCCCAACGAGGTGAGCCCGCGGTGCCAGCGTCAGGTTCTGGAGAGGGCCCCTGGACCGCATCCTGACCATTTGGCTGTTGCCGCAACGCCATGAAATACAACTTGGCGGCCCGAGGGTATGACCGCAGGCTGTGTGATTGGCCCCGTCGTGTCGTCTGCGAAGGGGCCAATTGCACTTTGCACCGCTTTGGCAGGTTTGGGGTCAAAGCCTGCGTCGTCGTCTGGCGATGGATGCATTCTGAACTTGACCTGCGCGGCTGTTTCCCCAGACATTACAACAAACGGGACCCGTATCATGACCCCCATCCTTACCGCCTTTGCCGCCTCGCCTGACCGGGGCCGGGGTTTGGCTCGCGATATGCGGGTGCGCTGGGCGCTGGAGGAGGTCGGGCAGCCCTATGAAGTGCGGCTGGTCAGTTTTGCGCAGATGAAGGCGCCCGCACACAAGGTGTTGCATCCATTTGGCCAGATACCGACCTACGAAGAGGGTGATCTGGTGATGTTCGAGTCCGGCGCGATCGTGCTGCACATTGCGCAGGGCCATCCGGGACTGTTGCCGCAGGATGCGGCAGCACAGGCGCGGGCGGTGGCCTGGCTGTTTGCGGCGCTGAATACGGTCGAGCCTGTGGTGCTGGAATTGGAGACGGCGCGGTTTTTGGATGGCGACAAGCCGTGGTATGCTGAACGGCTGCCAGTGGTCGAGGGGCGCATTCGGCGGCGTCTGACCGACCTTGCGGCGGCTTTGGGTCGGGACGATTGGTTGGACGGAACTTTCTCTCTGGCGGATCTGGTCATGGTTGGGGTTTTGCTGCGGTTGGGCAACCAAGGCGTTCTGGCCGAGTTTCCAGCCCTGACCGCCTATATTGCGCGGGCGCAGGCGCGGCCTGCCTATCAGCGCGCTTTTGCGGCGCAACTGGCGGTCTATCGGGTGTTTCAGCAGGGCATTTGACCCCTGTGCATGGATTGCGACTGTTTGACTTGTAGGATGGGCAGTTCGCCTTTTCGCCTTGCGAAATGGCGGTTTGCCCATCTTGGGTAATCTTGGGGGTCAGTGTGGCAAAGGTTGTGATCATAGGCGGGGCCGGGCATGTCGGTACCTATCTTGTGCCGCGTCTGGTGACGGCGGGGCACCGGGTTGTGAATGTCACACGCGGAATGGCGCGGCCCTATTTGCCCAATGCGGCATGGAACAGAGTGGAACAGGTTGTCATGGACCGCGCAGTCGAGGAGGCGGCAGGGCGATTTGGCGCGGCAATTGCGGCTTTGCAGCCCGATATCGTGATCGACATGATCTGCTTTACGCCGGCAAGCAACGCCATGCTGGCCGATGCGTTGTCCGGGCGGGTGCAACATTTCATCCACATCGGCACGATATGGGTGCACGGCCCTTCGGCCACCGTTCCGACCAAAGAGGAGGATGCGCGCGTTCCGTTCGGCGATTATGGCATCTGGAAATCGCAGATCGAGGACGACCTTTTGCGCCGGGTCCGTCTGGGTGATTTGCCGGTGACGGTGATCCGGCCCGGCCATATTGTGGGCCCCGGTTGGGCCCCGCTGAACCCGGCAGGGCATTTCAACCCACAAGTCTTTCGTGATCTGCGTGACGGCAAGCGGTTGGTCCTGCCCAACTTTGGGTTGGAGACGGTGCATCATGTCCATGCCGATGACGTGGCGCAGGCCGTGATGGGGGCGTTGACCCATTGGGGCGCATCGGTGGGAGAGGTGTTCAATGCGGTGTCGCCCGGGGCCCTGACACTGCGGCACTATGCCGAGGCGATGTTTCGGTTCTTTGGCCATGAGCCCGCTGTGGATTATGCCCCGTTTGCCGAATGGGCCAAAGGGGTTGCCGCCCGGGATGCCACGGCGACATGGGAGCATATTGCCCGCAGCCCCTGTCATTCCGCTGACAAGGGCCGCCGTCTGATCGGCTATGTGCCGCGATACACCAGCCTGCAGGCGGTCGAGGAGGCGCTGTCGGTGTTGTTGGGGTAGGGCGGGGTTCACCTCGCCGCTAATTTGCTTGATCGGCGCCGGTCTTGGGCCTAAGCGGGGCCTATGAAGATACTGTTTTTGGGCGATGTGATGGGCCGGGCGGGCCGGGCTGCGGTGACCGAACGGCTGCCGGGGTTGCGGGCGGCTTGGGGTCTGGATTTCGTGGTGGTCAATGGCGAGAATGCCTCGCAGGGCGCCGGGTTGACGGGTGAGCATGCCAAGGCCTTGTTTGCGGCGGGGGCAGACTGTGTCACCTTGGGCGACCATGCCTTTGACCAAAAGGACATGATTTCCTATTGCGAGCAAGAGGGCCGGATCCTGCGGCCCCTGAACTTTTCCAAGGTCGCACCGGGGCGGGGGGCGCGGGTCTTTACGGCGACGCAGGGGCGGCGGGTTCTGGTGGTGCAGGCCTTGGGGCAGGTTTTCATGAAGCGGCCGTTTGATGATCCGTTCAGCGCGGTGGAGGGGATATTGAAAAGCCATCCCTTGGGCGGCGCGGTGCAGGCCACGGTGGTCGAGATACATGCCGAGGCGACCAGTGAAAAGATGGCGATGGGGCATTGGTGTGACGGGCAGGCGTCTTTGGTGGTGGGGACGCATACGCATGTTCCGACGGGGGATGCGATGATCCTGAACAAGGGGACGGCTTACCTCACCGATGCGGGGATGTGTGGCGATTATGACAGCGTGATCGGGATGGAAAAGCTGGAGCCGCTGCGGCGGTTCATCACGGGGATGAATTCGTCACGTTTTGAACCTGCGGGGGGCGAGGCGACGCTGTCAGGGGTTTATGTCGAGACCGACGACAAGACTGGCCATGCGACGCGGGTGGTGATAGTGCGGCAGGGCAGGCGGTTGCAGCAGGCCGGGCCGTGAAATGGGGAGTGTCCGCGTGTGGACACTTTTGTAACCTGCTGATTTCATAGGATATCGCATTTTTTGTTAGGATGCTGTTAACCATGATTGGCGGCGTAAGGGGGGTTTCACACCCCCCCGGTCGGCCAAGGCCGCCCGCCCCCCGTGGGATATTTGGGGACAGATGAAATGGCGGCGGGTGCAGCGGGTTTTGGGTCGCATTGGGTCGCATTGGGGCGGGCGGGCCGGGCCGGGCCGTGGCACAAGCTGCCGTGAGTTGGGCAGGAGTGCGACATGACGCAGGCAAGGAATGTGGCGCTGTTGGTGGTTTTGGGGGTGGGTTGGGGATCGACCCAGCCTTTGGGCAAGATTGCCGCCTCGGGCGGGATGGGGCCGTTTGCGCTGATATTCTGGCAGACGGTGATTTGCGTTGTGGTGTTGGGGTTGGTGACATTGGTGCGGCGGCGCGGGTTGGTTTTGACGCGGCGGGCGCTGGGGTTTTATGCGGTGGTGGCGTTGACCGGGACGGTGGTGCCGGGTCTAAGCTTTTACGTCTCGGTCGAGCGGTTGCCGGCGGGGATCATGTCGATTCTGATTTCCACGGTGCCGCTGATTGCCTTTCCCATGGCGCTGGCCCTGGGGACGGACAGGTTTGACGTCAAGCGGATGCTGGGGCTGGCGTTGGGGTTTTTGGGGGTGGCGCTGATCGCTTTGCCGCAAAGCAGTTTGCCGGACCCAGCGATGGTGGCCTTTTTGCCGCTGGCGATGTTGGGGCCGTTTTTATACGCGGTTGAGGGCAGCTTTGTAGGCCGTTATGGCATGGCGGGGATGGACCCGGTGCAGGCGATGTTCGGGGCGTCGCTGGTCGGTTTGATGTTGACGGCGCCGATGGTGGTGATCAGCGGGCAGTGGGTCAGACCGGTGGTGGGCCAATTGGGGCAGGCGGAGGCCGCTCTGTTGGCGTCATCGACGCTGCACGCGTTGTTATACGCCGCCTATGTCGGGTTGGCCGCGCGGGCGGGCGCGGTTTTTGCGACGCAGACCAGTTACATCGTCACGGCGGCGGGACTGTGCTGGGCCATGCTGCTGTTGGGCGAGCGGTTTTCGCACTGGGTCTGGCTGGCGCTGGTGGTCATGCTGGTTGGGTTGTCGCTGGTGCGGCCCCGGCCCCGGGGTCAGCCCGCATAGCCCACCCAACCGCGAAAGGTGAAGGCGGCGTAAAACAGGCTGACATTGGTGAACCCGGCCTGCACCATCAGGTCCTGATCCTCGTCGGGTGTCAGGATTGGCAGGCGCGCGCCAAGGGTTGCCACGGTTTGGGCCGGGTCGGCCATCGGTGCGCCGGAGGCGGCGGCAAAGGCGGCAAAGCGGTACAGCCATTGCGTTCTGTCCTGAACCGGGATGCTGTGATGTGCCACCACAAGCGGGGCACCGGGTTTCAGGCGGGCATGCAGGGCACGCAGGGTTGCAAGCCGGTCATCGCGCGGAATGAAATGCAGTGTCAGCAGACAGGTGGCCCCGTCAAACGGCCCGGCGGGGGCGGTGTCGATATAGCCGTGATACAGGTCGATCCGGGCAGAGTGGGCGGCGGCAGTCTGTCGGGCCAGATCCAGCATTTCGGCGGAAGGATCAACGCCTGCAAAGGTCCAGTCTGGCTGCGCATCGGCCAGGACCTGCAATTCCAGCCCGCCACCGGCGCCCAAAACCAGCATACGGGCCTGCGCCGGGGCGTTTTCGGCCAGCAAAATCGCCGCCATCCGTTGCATATGGACAAAGCCCGGCACCATGCGGACCGGGCCATCGGTATAGCGGGCAACGGCGGCGGGATCGCTGAAGGTGGTCATGGTGCGACGTTAGGGGCCCGCCGCACCAAAGTCGATT
>JANNAF010000263.1:0-6192 GCA_031384005.1 Rhodobacterales bacterium
CGCGAAATCATCGCCAATCCGGTCAGCGATTATGTGGCCGAGTTTGTCGCCCACATGAACCCGCTTGGCGTTCTGACCGCCCGCGACGTGATGGAGGCGCTTTCCAGCACTCCGGGCGAAACCAGCGCCACCACCGCCGTCGACGCCGAACTGCCGGTCCGTGCGGTGATGACGCTGCTGTCCAAGGGGGCCACCGAACTGGCCGTCACCCAAGGCGGCCAGACCATCGGCCGGGTGCGGGCGGGCAGCCTGATGGCCCGCCTGATCGACCCACGCAACGGTTAGTCTAGTAAATCTGCGCGCCCCCCGCGGGCCGGATCGACGCCAACACCACCACATCCGCGCCATGCACCGACCGGGCATGCAGATGGATCGCGTCCTGATCCAGCAGGCGGATGCAGCCAGATGACACCGGCTTGCCCAACTCCCGCGCCAGCGCGCCGCCATGCACCCGGTACAGCGTATCGACCTGACCCTGAAACAGATACAGCGCCCGCGCGCCCATCGGGTTGCCGGGACCGGGCGGCATGCCCCCCTTGGCCACCGAATAGGGCGCCAGTTCGGGTTTCCGTTCAATCATCGACGCTGGCACCCGCCAGACCGGCCACTCGCGGGTAAACTGCAACCGCGCCGTCCCCGCCCAGGCAAAGCCCTCGGCCCCGACGCTGACACCGTACCGCGTCGCCGTATCCCGCCCCTCGACAAAGTGCAAAACCGCCGCATCCGGATCAACAATGATCGTGCCACGCGGCCGTTCGGGCCACGGGTTCGCCACCTCTTGCCGCCACAACGCGGGGTCCAGAACCCCCTCGGGCACCGCCGGGATGGGATAGGGTTCATTGGTGATCGCACCATAAAACCCGGGCAAAGGCGGCAGAACCGCGGGGGCCACCACTTCGGGCACCGGGGCCACCGGGGCAGCACAGGCCATAAGCCCCGACATCGCCCCAAGGGCGACAAAACTACGTCTGTTCAACATGTTGCTATTCCTTGGATGTGAAAGGGTCAGGCGCAGGCCATCCCGCGCCGCCATTCACACCGTGCGAGGCGGTTCGCGCGCCGGGGTCGGGACCTGCCCGCTGCTTACCCAATTCTCGGGCACCCACACCACGATCTGGCCCGCATCAGCCACCCCGGTCGGCGCCGCCGGTTCATGCCACCGCTCTTGCCCACAGGGCCAGCCCGGCAGGAAACTGCCCCGGCATTTGCGCGGCGCCGAAACCTTGATCTCGGGTGCCACCTCGACCGCTTGGGTCTGCGCTGCGCGCTGCGCAACCACAGCCGCCGCCACCCCGCCCCAAGGCAAAATGGCCAGCGCCAGAACGACCGTCATCAGATTGCGCAGCAGGGTCATCGCTCCACCTTCCACGGGCGATGCAGAATGTCCACCCGGCGACAGGCCAACTTGCTGTGCCCTGCCAGATCTGCCGTCACATCGGCGGAAAGACGTCAGATAGGCGGAAAGACGTCGAAAAACACTGCCCCCCAACGACCCGCCCTCGTCGTCAAGGCAGCCCTCACTCGTGGCCAAAATCACAAACTGCGGCGCAAAGGCTGGTTCAGACACCTCCAGCCGGTCCAACGCCGTGATGCTGTCAGCCCCCGCCAGCATGCCCAACCATACCCGGCGCCAGCATAACGCCGCGCAAGATCGCCATGAACCCCTCTGCTTGCCCCTAGGGCCAGCCCGGCACGTGTCTTAACAAGTAGTGAATTAAAAATCGCAAACCATTGTTTTCAAACGAAAACTCACACCGTCCGCATGTGGGACGGCGGGTCTTACTCCAACACATCCCCCGAATCGTCCGCCATCTTGACCGGAGCCTTCTTTGCCACCGCGCTCTTGACCGCCGGTTTCTTGGCCACCGCGCTCTTGGCCGCCACCTTCTTGACCGCCGCCTTCTTCGCCACCGGTTTCTTGGCCGCCACCTTGGCCGGGGCCTTTTCGGCCGCCGCTGGCGTCTTGGCCGCTGCGGGCTTGCGCACCGCCTTCTTGGGCGCCTTGCCCGCCTTTTCAGCGACCAGCGCGACCGCCTCCTCCATCGTCACCGTCTCGGGGGCCATCTCTTTGGGCAGGGTCGCGTTGACCTTGCCCCATTTCACATATGGCCCGTATTTGCCCGGCATGACCAGAACCGGCCCACCATCGGGATGCATGCCCAGGTCCCGCAACGGCTCTGCCGCCGCAGTCCCGCCGCGCCGCCCCGCCGCCTTCAATGCCAAAACCTCGACCGCCCGGTTCATCCCGATGGTAAAGACCTCTTCGACATCGGGAATGTTGGCATAAACCGACCCATGCTTGACATAGGGGCCAAACCGGCCAATCGCCGCCTCGACCACCACGCCATCCTCGGGGTGCATCCCCACGATGCGCGGCAGGCTCAGCAACTCCACTGCCCGCTCCAGCGTCAGACTGTCCGCCGTCCATCCCTTGGGCAGACTGGCACGCGGCGGCTTTGGCGCCTCCTCTGACGCCTCGCCACGCTGGACATAGGGGCCAAAACGCCCGGTCCGCAGCGAAATCTCGACGCCCTGATCCAGCCCCAGGATGCGGCCATCCGACGACCCACCCTCATCCCCGCCCGAAATGGCGCGGGTAAATCGGCACTCGGGGTAATTGCCACAGCCGATGAACGCCCCGCCCGACCGTGCCGTTTTCAGATGCAGCCGCCCCGTCCCGCAGGTCGGGCAGATGCGCGGGTCAGACCCATCGGCCCGCACCGGATACAGATGCGGCGCCAGAAACTCGTCGATCTTGTCCAGCACCTCGGAAATCCGCAAATCCGCCGTTTCGGCAACCGCAGCCGAAAAATCGCGCCAGAACCGCGTCAGAACCTCCTTATAGTCCCGCTCACCCGCTGACACATCGTCCAGCTCGGTTTCCAGATCGGCGGTGAAATCATATTCGACATAGCGGCGGAAATAGTTGGTCAAAAACGCCGTGACCAGCCGCCCCTTGTCCTCGGGGATCAGGCGGTTCTTGTCCTTGCGGACATATTCGCGGTCCTGAATCGTGGTTAGGACAGAAGCATAGGTTGACGGGCGGCCAATCCCCAACTCCTCCATCCGCTTGACCAGCGTCGCCTCGGAATAGCGCGGCGGCGGCTGGGTAAAGTGCTGTTCAGGCGTGATCGCCTTTTTGTCCGCCTTCTCGCCCTGCATGATCTGCGGCAGACGACCCTCGTCGTCCTCCTCCTCGTCGCGCCCCTCGTCATAGACCTTCAGGAACCCGTCAAACAGCACGACCTGCCCATTGGCGCGCAAGCCCACCTGCCCGTCCGGGCTGGTCACATCGACCACAGTCCGCTCCATCCGGGCTGCCGCCATCTGGCTGGCCAAGGTGCGCTTCCAGATCAGGTCATACAGCTTGCGCTGATCGGCCTCGGCCAGCTTCAACTGCTCGGGGCCTTGGCTCATATCGGTCGGGCGGATACACTCATGCGCCTCTTGTGCGTTCTTGGCCTTGTTCTTGTAGATACGCGGGGCGTCGGGCACATAGGCCGCCCCAAACCGCGCCTTGATCTCGTCGCGTGCCGCGGTGACGGCCTCGGGGGCCATGTCGATGCCGTCGGTCCGCATATAGGTGATGTGACCCGCCTCATACAGCCGCTGGGCCGCAGACATGCAAGCCTTGGCGCCCATGCCATATTTGCGGCTCGCCTCCTGCTGCAGGGTCGATGTCATAAAGGGCGCATAGGGGTTGCGGCTGGCGGGTTTACTCTCGACCCCAGTGACCGTGAATGTTCGCGAAGTGACAGCCTGCACCGCCAATTCGGCAGCCTCGGCGGTGGGAATGTCGAATTTGTCCAACCGCTTGCCGCCTTGGGTGACCAGCCGTGCGTCAAAATCCTGACCGCGCGGTGTGGTCATCACCACGCCCACCGACCAGAATTCGCGGGCGCGGAATGCCTCGATCTCCATCTCGCGTTCCACGATCAGCCGCAGACAGACCGACTGAACCCGCCCTGCCGACTTGGCCCCCGGCAGTTTGCGCCACAGCACCGGCGACAGGGTGAACCCCACCAGATAATCCAGGGCGCGCCGGGCCAGATAGGCCTCGACCAGCGGCACATCGACCTGACGCGGATGCGCCATGGCCTCGGTCACCGCCGCCTTGGTGATGGCGTTAAAGGTGACACGGCTGACCTTCTTGCCCTTCTTCAACGACCCCGCCAGCGCCTCTTGCAGGTGCCAGGAAATCGCCTCGCCCTCACGGTCAGGGTCGGTCGCAAGGATCAGCTCGTCATCGGTTTTCAGCGCCTCGGTGATGGCCTTGATGTGCTTGCGGCTGTCCGCCGCCACCTCCCATGTCATGGCGAACCCGTCGTCAGGGTTCACCGACCCATCCTTGGGCGGCAGGTCACGGACATGGCCATAAGACGCCAGAACTGTATAGCCCGGGCCAAGATATTTGTTGATTGTCTTGGCCTTGGCCGGAGATTCAACGACGACAACTGGCATGAATTTCCCTTTTGACCGACCCCAAGGCGCACATCCCCGGTAGCGGGGCAAGATGTGATCCATCGGGCGGGAATGTCAACCGGGCGGATTTGCCGCCATGCCTAGCACCGCCACGCACCGCCTAAGACCGCCACGCGCCGACACGCACCGCCTAGCACCGCCACGCACCGCCAAGCACCGCCACGCACCGCCTAGCACCGTCACGCACCGCCTAGCACCGCCACGCACAGCGCCCGCACCGGTTGGGCGCAACGCCATGGGCAAGACACGGCACGTGCCGCGCGCCGCGCCACCGAACCATGACGGCACCGGTCATTCAGTCCAGCCGCGACAGCAGTCCCCCCGATTGCCGCAGGATCAACCCATCCAGTTCCAGCGTCACCAGTTCAGGCAAAACCGTCGCCGCCGGCACATCCAGATCACGGATCAACTGATCCTCGGCCACAGGACTTGGCCCCAGCCGTGCCAAGATCAGGCTGTGCAGCGCCGCCGTGTCGCGCAGGGGCCGCTTGGCCGGGGTCGGCGCCGGAACGTCCGACGGCACCGCGCGCAGGGCTGGCGCCACCACGCCGATCGCCTCCAGAATGTCATGGGCCGACCGCACCAGCACAGCCCCATCGCGGATCAGCCGGTTGCACCCCGCCGCCCGGGCGTCAAACGGATGCCCCGGCACGGCGAATACCTCACGGCCCTGTTCCAGCGCCGCCTCTGCGGTGATCAGCGACCCCGATTTCGCCGCCGCCTCGACCACCACAACCGCCCGCGACAGGCCCGATATGATTCGGTTACGCTGCGGGAAATGCCGCACCTGCGGCTCCATCCCCATGGGCTGCTCGGACAGGCGGCACCCTTTGGCCAGTATCTCGGCGGCCAATGCAGTGTTTTCGACCGGATAGATGTGGTCCACCCCACCCGCCTGCACAGCCACGGTGCCAGTGCCCAGCGCCGCCTGATGCGCCTCGGTGTCCACGCCACGCGCCAGCCCCGACACCACGACCAGCCCTGCCGCCCCCAAAGTTTCGCCCAAACGCCGCGCCATGCGCAGCCCCAACGACGACGCCGACCGCGCGCCGACCAGCGCAATCATCGGCCGCGCCAACAGCCCCACATCGCCCTGCGCCCACAGTATTGGCGGGGCATCGAAAATTTCCTTCAATGCGGCCGGATAGTTGGCCTCGCCCCAGCGCAGCATCCGGGCCCCCGCCGCCCGTGCCGCCTTCATCTCGGCCACCACCACGCCCATCGGGCAAATCTCGTAATTCTCGACCCCCGCCGCCTTGGCAATCCCAGGCAGCGCCCGCAGCGCCTCGGCGGCCGAACCGTGATCCGCCATCATCCGGTGAAAGGTCGCAGGCCCGATCCGCCGCGACCGGATCAGCCGCAGCCAATCCTGCGGGTCATCGTCCAAGGGTGCCGCATACGCGGGTGCTGTCTGTCGTGATGCAACTGCCATACTGCCCTCCTGCCACCACCTTGGCCGCACAATGGTTAACGGCAGGTAAATCGCCACCCCGAAATCCGCCGACCCACAGATCACCATTGAAGCCCGGCCCAAAGTTTGATCAAATATGCCAACCTCAGGAGTCCCCAAATGAAAAACGCCGAGATTGCCCGCCGCCGTACCGATGCCATTTCCAACGGCATCGGGGTGCAAACCCAGATCTACGTCGACCGCGCCCTGAACTCGGAGGTGTGGGACATCGAGGGCAACCGTTATATCGACTTTGCCGC
>JANNAF010000270.1:0-5875 GCA_031384005.1 Rhodobacterales bacterium
CGGCAACACGCTGAGCGTGGCACCCACCGGTGCGGGCAAGACCATCATGCTGTCGGCGGTCACCGGCGAAATGATCGGTGACGGCGCCAAAGCCTGTGTACTGGCCCATCGCGACGAACTGACCGCCCAGAACCGCGCCAAGTTCCAGCGGGTGGTGCCGCGGGAGGCGAGCGCAGCCACACTGCGCTCGACGAAGGTTTTCTGGCGGGGACGCAGGCGCATGGCCGATCCCCCCTTACTGCGCCCAGCTCGGCCGACCGGCATTGCCGGGGGCGGAGGCGGGCTGGCTGGGACGGGCGGCGGCAGTTTGCTGCGGGGCATAGCTTTGCGGGGCGGCGGTGCCGATCGGCAAGGCGGCCGTCCCCATCAGGGCGGCATAGTCGCGGTGGTCCGGCGTCACCGCGCCCCGCACTTCGTTCTTGTCGTCGCCGTTGGTGTCCTGGCCAATGTCGATCCGGGCCACGAATTCCAGCCCGTCCAGATCGCCGAACCCGTTGATGCGGCGGCGGGCCTGTGCCTCGGGCGAATTGTCCTTGTCGGAAATCCCGCGCGCCGAGTTCAGGATGCCACGGATCAGGCCGCGGCCCATGTTTGCCCAATCCGGGCCCTTCGGGCTGTAGAGGCCGATCAGCGACCAGATCTTGCGGCGCGCATAGGGCCCGTCGACCACCGTGTATTCGGCGTCGAGATAGACCGCACCAGTTGCGGCGCGCTTGGCGAAACCGCCAGTCCAGCCCTGCGACGGATCATCGAAACCGCCGGGGCGGATGGTCAGGCGCACCTTGGCCAGCGTGCCTTTCGGGATGACGTTGGAGTTGGATTGGGCAGAGTTGAAGTCGTTCCAGATACCGGACATGGCACGGTTCCTTTCAGTTCGAGTTGGTGGAAGGGGTGGTTTCTGCCGACGACGCGGCAGGGTTGGCCGAGGCGAGGGCCGGATAACTCAGGCGTTCCATTGCCGGGCGGATCGGGCTCTGGATCTTGGCCATCAGCCGACCGAGGTGCGGTTCCTCGACCATGGCCAGACGCCCCGAACGATCCTTGGCGGGGTAACCCCAAGGGTTCAGCGTCTGGCAGACGAAGGTGCGCTGGGGCTGGCCATTGGCATCGGCGATGTCGGCCATGGTGATGACCTGATCGACGATCCCGGGCAGTTCGAGGCCGGTCTTGGCCCCGTCGATCTGCGGCTGGAACACCTTGCGATTGAAGTCATCCAGCTTCTCGTCAAGGATCCCGACGAACCAGACATGCTTGCCGCGTGCATGCTGCAGGTGGGTCAACCACCCGATCATCTCGCGGCCGTGGAGCCCGTAGGCACCCCGGATGTCCGGCTTGCCGGTCTTGTCCGAGAAGGCTTCGGGCTGCCCCCGGCACCACTGAAAGCAGAGACGCCCCGCAACGGTGATGCTGTCGATGAAGATCGTCTCATAACGATCCACCACCGCTGGATCGCCGAACCGCCCGCAGACCTCGTCGAAATGCGCCTGGCTGTAGGGTTGGTCCTCGCGCAGCGCCGGGTTCGGCCCGCCGATGAACACCGCGAAATCGCGGCATTCCTTCCAGGTGCGGGGCCGCAGCGTGTCGCCGTTCCAGCCCTCGACCGCCAGATCCCCGGCTTCGAGATCCATGAATAAGGTGGTCGGGGCATTCAGCGTCCACAGGAGGCTGGTCTTGCCAATGCCCGACCGGCCAAAGATGCAGCCCTTGATGCCCTTGCGCTGCGCCAACCGTTCATCGGCGCTGATGATAGGGAGGGCCATCAGGGCTTCTCCCGCTTCAGGGCCGCGGCGGCGGCACGGTCAGTCCCGATGGCACCCGCCTCGCGGGCAAGATTGTGGAGACGCTTCAGCGCGGACGCCCGTCCAAGGGCACCTTGCGTTTCAGAGTTGCCGTGGAGTTTGCAGAGGGCGAGGAAGCAACCGTTGAAGTCGCAACAAAGCTGGCGGCTGCGCTCAAAAAGTTGGGAGTGGATGCTGGCTGACTAAGGCCAAGTTCCAGAATGGGAGTTTGCGTTCCTAGAGTCCGAGGAACGTCTACCTGGGCGTCGCAACTGTCGGGGTGGCTCTTTGAGCCAACGGCTGGTCAATTTCGACGCCGGTCACCTCTGATTGCGAACGCGACAGACAAGTAACTCAGACAGTTCACGCCTTTTTTGTATGAGAATTCAAGCGATTGAAGCTTAGCACCAAAAGAGCGTCAGTCATCAGGTCCAGAGAATATCGGCGCGGAGAGAACGCTTTCTGGCCTTCTGGGGAATGTGCCGGTTAACAGCCTCACCCGCATAACCCTCGAAAACAACGGGAAATTCCGCCGTCATGCAGGCCGGGAGAAACTTTCCTCAAGGGCAAGTGGCGGAAGGGGTGGGATTCGAACCCACGGATGCTTTCACATCGGCGGTTTTCAAGACCGCTGCAATCGACCACTCTGCCACCCTTCCGCGATCTTGTACTGGATCATGGCCTGACCCGCGCGGCAACTCTGTCTGCCATGGAACTGTCATGAACCCGGGCAAAGGCGGCTTAATGTGCCTTGGCTGATTCTGAAAGGGGCCAGATCACGGGCATTTCCGCTGACGATGCCGCTTGCCCTTTTCAGTTGTCGTGCAAGATTGTATGGTGCCCGCAAAGTGCGCCCGTGCAGCGGGCAAAGGTTAAGCGCGGCACCAGACCGCGTGGATGCAAGGGGCTGAAGATGGCAGTAGGAACGTTGAAATCCGTGGTTTTCGTGGGCTTTATGGCCAGCCTTGTGGCGGGCTGCGAGTTGGGCAAGGGCGGCGGCGATGTGACATCGGAACCTTTGGACGGGGCTGTGGCCACGGATGCGGCGGCCGAGGGCGACAGCGTGACGCCTTCGACTTCGGTCCGGCTGGTTGACCGTGATGTCGAGGCGCCGGACGATTTTCAGACCACGGACAAGGCGCTGTGGGATGGCCGACCCTCGCTGGGCGGGGTCTGGGTTGCCGCGACCAGTGTCAGCGACCCGATGCGCGTGATCATGCGCAACCCGGCCAATGGCAAGTTCGTGATCGGCGCCCTGTTCCGCCGCGAGGCCGACAATCCGGGACCGAAACTGCAAATCTCATCTGATGCCGCCGATGCCTTGGGTCTGGTTGCGGGCGAACCTGCGACCATCAATGTCACTGCCTTGCGGCGTGAAGAGGTGGCAGCCACCCAACTGGACGCCAGCCGCCCGCTGCTGGACACGTCGGAAATCGTGGCCGACGAGCCGTCGGCAGCCGTGGCCGCCGATGCCGTTGCGGCGATTGCCCCGGCGATCCAGCCATCGCCCCGACCAACCGCCCCCGCGGCCCAGGTGCCGACCGCCGATGTGGCACCCGCCGAACCGGTGGCCGCAGCCCCCGCTGCCCCGGCCAGCGGCGGCAAACCCATCCAGATCGGCATCTTCTCGGTCGAGGAAAATGCCAAACGCGCGGTCAAAACGCTGGCCAAGGCCGGGATCACCGCAACGATCCGGCCCGAAACCAGCCTTGGAAAACCCCTGTGGAGCGTTGTCGCCTCTGGCGACGCCGCCCTCTTGGCCAAGATCAAGGCTGCCGGGTTCACCGACGCCTATATCCTGAAACGCTAGGACCTTTGCGATGACCCCTGCCCCGCGCCGCATTGCCAGCCTGATTTTGGCGGCCCTGATGTTCGCCCTGCCCGCCCGCGCATTTGAAACGCAGGCCACGGCGGCTTGGGTTTATGACGTCACAACGCACACTGTCTTGATGGACAAGAATGGCGTGTTGCCGCTGCCGCCGGCGTCGATGTCAAAGCTGATGACCCTGAACATGCTGTTCGAGGCGCTGAAAGATGGCCGCGTCACCATGGACACCGAATTTGGCGTGTCGGAACTGGCGGTCAGTTATACAGCGCGTGGCGGATCGACCATGTATCTGCAGCAAGGTGACCGCCCAACGGTGCAAGAACTGATCCAAGGCATCATTGTCAATTCGGGCAATGACGCCTGCGTCGTGGTGGCCGAAGGGCTGGCCGGGACCGAGGCCGCCTTTGCCACGCAAATGACCGAACGCGCCCGCGCCTTGGGGCTGGAACATTCGACATTGACCAATTCCACAGGCTGGCCCGACGCCAACCACCGGATGAGCATGAAGGATTTGGGCATCCTTGGCGCGCATCTGATCGAAACCTATCCCGATCTTTACACGATGTTTGCAGAGACCGAATTCAACTACAAAGGTCGCGCCCCCGCCAATGCCAACAACCGCAACCCATTGCTCAAGCTGGGGATTGGCGCGGACGGCTTGAAAACCGGCCATACCCAAGAGGCGGGGTACGGCATGGTCGCCTCGGTCTTGCAGGGTGAACGGCGTATCGTGTTTGCCTTTTCCGGCATGGCCACCGACAAGGACCGCGCCAGCGAGGCCGAACGGATCGCCACTTGGGCCTTTCGCCAGTTCGCCTTGAAAACCGTGGCGCGCGCCGGTACGCAAGTCGCCCAGGCCGAGGTGTTCATGGGCGATGCCCCAACCGTCGGGCTGGAACCCGCCACAGACCTGCGGCTGCTGCTGCCCGCCTTGGCGCAAGGCGATATTTCGGCACAAGTGGTCTATACCGGTCCGATCGAGGCCCCGGTCGCCAAGGGGACCAAGCTTGCGGAACTGGTGGTGCAGATCCCCGGCCTGCCGGATGGCCGGGTCGATCTGGTGGCGTCAGGTGATGTGGGGCCAGCCGGGTTCATGGCGCGTGTCATGACCGCCGCGGATCAGTTGCGCAGCCGCTATCTGGGCGGCTGATGGCAGGACGTTTTTTCAGTTTCGAGGGTATAGACGGCTCTGGCAAATCCACCCAAGCCCGGCTCTTGGCCGATGCGCTGCGGGCAGACGGCCACCGCGTCACCCTGACCCGCGAACCCGGCGGCAGCCCCGGCGCCGAGGAGATCCGTCGTCTGGTGCTGGAGGGTGACCCAGACCGCTGGTCACCCCAGACCGAGATTCTGCTGTTCACCGCCGCCCGGCGCGACCATCTGGAAAAGACGATCCGCCCGGCGCTTGACCGGGGCGACATCGTCATAACCGACCGCTTTGCCGACAGCACCCGCATGTATCAAGGTATCTCACGCGGCGATCTGGGCGCGGTGGTGGACCAGTTGCATGCGCTTATGATCGGGGTGGAACCGGACCTGACCTTTCTGATCGACATCGACCCAGCCATAGGCCTTGGCCGCGCCCAAGCCCGCGCCGGGGCCGAAATGCGGTTCGAGGAGATGGGGCTGGACCTGCAATCCCAGATGCGGGCCGGTTTTCTGACTCTTGCCGCCGCCGCGCCGCGGTTTCGCGTGATCAGCGGTGATGGCGACGCAGGCCAGATTGCGGGCCAGGTGCATGCCGCAGCCCTTGCCCATCTGGCCGGAACATGACCGACGAAATCCCAGAACCCGACCAGATCGTCGGTGCCCCGCATCCGCGCAACACAGTGAACCTGCTGGGCCAATCGGTGGCCGAGGCCAGTTTCCTGACCGCCTATAACACAGGCCGTCTGCACCACGCGTGGCTGATGACCGGCCCGCGCGGGGTGGGCAAGGCAACGCTGGCATGGCGCATCGCCCGGTTTTTGCTGGCCACTCCCGAACCGGATGGCGGCATGTTCGCCCCACCGCCGCCCGTGACGCTGGATGTGCCCGACAGCCCGGTCCTGCGCCGCATCAGCGCCCTGTCGGAATCGCGGCTGCATCTGGTGCGCCGCACCGTCAATCCTGACACGGACAAGATGCGCAACGTGATCACGGTTGACGAAATCCGTGCCATGACCAAGTTCTTCAATATGTCAGCGGCGGATGGCGGCCGCCGCGTGGCGATCATCGACAGCGCCGACGACATGAACACGAACGCCGCCAACGCCCTGCTGAAACTGCT
>JANNAF010000275.1:0-9645 GCA_031384005.1 Rhodobacterales bacterium
CAGCGTGACCGGCACCTGGACCGCGCCCACGACCGCCTCGATCAGGCGCAGGGCATGGGCAAGATCCTTCATCAGCGCCGATCCGCAGGCGCCGGTTGTCACCCGCTTGGCCGGGCAACCCATGTTGATATCAATGACACGTGCACCCTGCCCTTCGACAAATCGCGCCGCCTCGGCCATCCAATGGGCATCACGGCCAACGATCTGAACCGAGGTGGCCGCTTCGCCAAAACCCAGTTCAGCCCGCGCCCGCGCCAGCGGTTTGGCCTGCACCACCTCTTGACTTGCGACCATTTCGGACACGACCAATCCGGCGCCAAAGGATGCAACCAACCGGCGCCACGGCAGATCCGTGATACCCGCCATCGGCGCCAACAGCACCGGTGGGTTCAAAAGCAGATCGCCAATATGTATCGCAGTACGGTCCATAGACGCTACTTAGCCCTCTCAACGGGAATCACAAAGGGACCAGACGAAAAAATGCCCAGAAATCAAGCATAGCCTATTTTTTAGGCATAAGTGCACTGCAGATTGTCAGAACGAAGCCTTGGGCCTATGCAGAGGCTGAAAAAGAGGAGGGGCCATGACCGTAGCCGCCATCATCGTCGCCGCAGGGCGCGGAACCCGCGCCGGAGGGGATTTGCCCAAACAGTGGCAAATGCTGGCAGGCCGACCGGTGGTTGCCCATACTTTGGACGCCTTTGCCGGTCTGTTGCGCGTGCTGGTCATCCATCCAGACGACCGTGCCCGCGCCGAACCGCTGGGGGTGCCGTTGGTCGAGGGGGGGGGCAGTCGCACCGTATCGGTCCGCGCGGCGCTGGAATCGCTGGTCGGGCGGGGGGTGCGGCAAGTGCTGATCCATGACGGCGCACGACCGCTGGTGCCGACCGCAGTGATTGACCGGGTTCTGGCCGCATTGGCCACCCACCCGGGTGCGGCCCCTGCCCTGCCGGTCACCGATGCGCTGTGGACCGGCGCGGCGGGTCTGGTCAGTGGCACACGCGACCGTGACGGCCTGTGGCGCGCGCAGACACCCCAAGGCTTTGACTTTGAGGCCATTCTGGCCGCATACCGCGGCCATCCGGGCGATGCCGCCGATGATGTGGCCGTGGCCCGTGCCGCAGGTTTGCAGATCGCCATTGTGTCAGGTGATGAAAACAACCTGAAACTGACCTATCCGGACGATTTTCCGCGGGCCGAGACAATCCTGAAAGGGCGAGACATGGATGTAAGACTGGGTAACGGATTTGACGTGCATGCCTTTTGCCCGGGCGACCATGTCTGGCTGTGCGGCGTCAAGGTGCCGCACGGGCGCGGATTGCTGGGCCATACCGATGCCGATGTTGGCATGCATGCCCTGACCGACGCCATTTATGGCGCGCTGGCTGATGGGGATATCGGCCAGCATTTTCCGCCGTCCGACCCGCAATGGAAGGGGGCCGCAAGCCATATCTTTCTGGCCCATGCCGCCGCCCGGATGGCCGCGCGGGGCTTCAGGTTGGCCAATGCTGATGTGACGCTGATCTGCGAACGGCCCAAGATCGGGCCCCATGCCGTGGCAATGCGGGGGGCGCTGGCGGCCATACTGGGCGTCGATATGGACCGCGTCAGTGTCAAGGCCACAACATCGGAACGACTGGGCTTTACGGGCCGCGAGGAGGGTATCGCGGCCCTTGCCACGGCAACGCTGGTGCAGGCATGACCCGGATCATCGCCACCGTGTTCGGTATTGGCCTGTTGCGTCCCGCCTCCGGCACATGGGCCTCGGCCGTGGCCGTCCTGTTGGGGCTGGTCATTTTGCGCTTTGCCGGGTTCCCGGTGTTTCTGGCCGCTACCATCGCCGTCACCGCCTTGGGTTTTTGGGCCTGTCACGGCGAACTGCGCAACCGCCCTGGCGAGGACCCATCCGAGATCGTGATCGACGAGGTGGCGGGCCAGTGGATCGCCCTGATGTTCCCCGCCGCTGCCTTTTGGTCGCGCGGGTGGGAGGACTGGATGCCCTATCCCGGCTGGCTGGCGGCGTTCGTGTTCTTTCGCCTGTTCGACATCTGGAAGCCTTGGGTGATCGGCTGGGCTGACCGCCGCCATGATCCGGCGGGGGTAATGCTGGATGACCTGTTGGCCGGGGTGGCGGCCGGGCTGGCTGTGATCGCGGCGGCGGGGGCAGCGCATGGCCTGATGGCCCTGTCATGATCGCGGCCCTGCTGCAGCGGGCACGGGCGCAGGGTGTCACCATCGCCACCGCCGAAAGCTGTACCGGCGGCATGGTAGCCGCCGCCCTGACCGATATCGCCGGATCGTCTGATGTGTTCGACCGTGGCTTTGTCACCTATTCCAATGCCGCCAAAACCGCCATGCTGCGGGTATCGCCGCAAACTCTTGCCACCTGTGGCGCGGTATCCGAACCCGTCGCGGCCCAAATGGCCGAAGGTGCGCTGACCCAGTCCACCGCCAGTTTGGCCGTGTCAATCACTGGCATTGCCGGCCCCGGCGGGTCCGAGTTCAAGCCCGAGGGTCGGGTTTGTTTCGGAGTGGCACAGATCGGCAAACCCACCCATGTCGAGACGGTTGAGTTTGGCGCGTTAGGTCGGGCCGGGGTGCGCGCAGCGGCGCGTGACCGGGCGCTGGCGCTGTTGGCGCAGGCGCTGGGCTGATCGCAACACGCCCCAGATCGGGCAAAAATGGGCAAGCTGCGCCCAAAAATCATGCACTGACAAAACTGCTGTGTATTTAAGCACCCCGAATCGCACCTGCCGCTTTTGATGGCGCGAAAACTCCGCTTTCTGGCCGAACGCGCCAAACGGGGGGACCACATGAACGCTGCCGACACCGGATTTATCCTGATTGCCACAGCCTTGGTGCTGTTCATGACGCTGCCTGGGCTGGCCCTGTTTTACGGAGGTCTGGTGCGGGCACGCAATGTGCTGTCGGTGTTCACCCATTGCTTTGCCATTGCGGCGCTGGTGTCGGTTTTGTGGCTGGTTGTCGGCTATTCCGTGGCCTTTGGCGATGGCGGGCCATGGTGGGGCGGTCTGGGACGCGCGTTCATGACCGGGGTCGACGCCGACACGCTGAAAGGCAACCTGCCCGAGATCCTGTTTTTCGTGTTCCAGATGACCTTTGCCATCATCACCCCGGCGCTGATCGTGGGGGCCTATGTCGAACGGGTTGGCTTTGGCTTTGTCTTGGTGTTTTCGGGGCTGTGGATGCTGCTGGTTTATGCGCCCGTCACGCATTGGATCTGGGGCGGCGGGTTTTTGTCGGATGGCGGCATCTTTGGGGCCATGGGTGTGCGCGACTTCGCAGGTGGCATTGTGGTGCATGAGACGGCGGGTCTGGCGGCCTTGTTGGTGGCCATCGCCTTGGGGCCGCGCAAACACCGCACAACCCCGCCACACAGCCCCGGCATGGTGATGATGGGGGCGGGTATGCTGTGGGTCGGCTGGTTCGGGTTCAACGGCGGATCGGCGCTGACGGCCAATGGGCAGGCGGCCATGGCGATCACAGTCACCCATCTGTCCGCCGCCGCCGCCGGTCTGTCATGGGCGGTGTGGGAGAAGATCAAGTTTGGCCGGGTGTCCACCATCGGTCTGGTGACGGGCATGGTGGCGGGCCTTGCCTCGATCACCCCGGCCTCTGGCTATGTCGGGCCGATGGCGGCACTGCTGATCGGCGGCGTGGCGGGGGTTTTGTGCCAAGAGGCGGTTGTGCTGATCAAGGGCCGGATGCGGATTGATGACACGCTGGATGTGTTTGGCGTCCACGGTGTTGGTGGGATTTTCGGCACCGTGATGGTGGCGGTTCTGGGTCAGGGGTCATGGACTGCGCAACTGGGCGGATTGGCGATTGTCGGGGTCTGGACGCTGGTCGTGACGTGGGGGCTGATCAAACTGGTGGCCCTGATCACTCCCCTGCGGGTCGATATCGAAACGGAAACCAACGGTCTGGATCTGTCGGTGCACGGCGAGCGGGGCTATGATTTGTCGTCGTGACGGTCAGGGATGCAGCGCGAAAAAGGCCAGAACCTCAGCCGTGGCCGAAATGTCCTGCGAGGTTGGACGGCGTCCTGCCGCCGCACCGGGCCAGGCATGGCCGCCGCCCTGCACGGTGATCAGGCGGACCTGCACCACGCCCTGCGCATCGGTGTAATCATCGATGTGGACGGCCGTGCCGTCATCCACCGGGTCAGCGCTGCGGCTGGACCGCGCCAGACCACCATGCGCCGCGACAAAGGCCGCAATCAACGCGCTGACCGGCGTAAACGCTGCCGCGAGGTTACGGGTGCGGCCGCCCGCATAGGGCACCACGGCATCGGCATCGCCGTGGATGTGCAACAGCGGCACGGGGGTGGCGGACACCTGTGACAGATCCAGCGTCCCGGACACCCCGGCGACCGCGCGCACCCTGTCAGGCCGCAAGACGGCATAGGTTTGCGCCATCATCGCCCCGTTTGACATGCCCGTCAGATAAACCCGTCTGCCGTCCAACCCAAACCGCCGGGCCGCGTCGTCCATCACGCTGTCCAGAAAGGCCAGATCGTCAACCTGCGTCTTGACCGCTTGCCCACAGCAATGAAACGCATTCCACGTCGCCTGACCGCCTGCCCCGCTGCCCGCCGCAAACACCACGGCATAGCCCTGTGCCGTGCCCGCCGCCGCAAGCTCGGTCATCCGCGCCAACTGACCCGGGCTGCCCCCCGCGCCATGCAGCGCCACAATCAGCGCGCCCGATGGTTGATCGGCCAAATCGATCAGATAGAACCGCTGGCCCAACCCGATGCGCTGCATCTCGGCCAGGACCGGGCTGGCGATCAGGGTCAGCAGGGCCAGCAGTTTCCACATGATGCGCCTTTCTGGCGGGGGTCAGACTGTGCTGACCTGACCCGCGCTGCCATAAAGCGCCTTTGCCCGCGCCTCGAAGGCGCGCACGACGCGGGTCATCGCCTCGTTGAAAACCAAGCCTATCACGGCGGCAAGGATCGGGTTGCGGAATTCGAAATCGACGTCAAAGGTCACGTCACACCCACCCGGCGCATCGGCAAAGGTCCAGACCGATTTCAACTGCTGGATCGGCCCGTCCAGATATTCCGTCAAAATCCGCCCCTCGTCCGGCAACAGCGTCACACGGCTGCCAAAACGTTCGCGAAACAGTTTGAACGATATGACCAGATCCGCCTCCAACACCTCGCCGCCCGCACAGGGCAGACGCGACCGGATCCGCGCCGCCGAATTCCACGGCAAAAACTCGGGGTAACGCGCCACGTCGGCCACAAGTTCAAACATGGCCTTGGCCGAATAGGGCAGGTGTCGGGTCTCATGGTGGCGCGGCATGGGCACTCTCGGGCGTGACTTGGTGATTTGTTTTGGTTAGACCACAGGGGGAAATCAAGGGGGGCTTATGCCGCATCGTCCTTATGTGATCGATCAGATGATCTCTGCCAAGTCCATTGCGGCGCGGGTCGAGACGCTGGCGCGCGAAATCACCGCGCATTTTGCAGGCTGTGACAAGCTGGTCGTGGTTGGCCTGTTGCGCGGGTCATTCGTATTCATCGCCGATCTTGTGCGCGAGATTGACCTGCCGGTCGAGGTCGATTTTCTGGAGGCGTCGTCCTATGGCGATGCCATGCATTCGTCGCGTGAGGTGCGTATCCTCAAGGATTTGCGCGGTGAGATTGCAGGACGGGACGTGTTGGTGGTCGAGGATATTGTCGATACCGGCTTCACGCTGCACCACGTCGTCAACCTGCTGCGGTCGCGCGAACCGGCCCGGTTGGAGGTTTGCGTCCTGTTGGACAAACCAACGCGGCGCGAAGTGCCGGTCAAGGCAACCTGGACCGGATTCGAGATCCCCGACGAATTTGTGGTGGGCTACGGCATCGATTTTGCGCAGCGCAACCGCAATCTGCCCTATATCGGCAAGGTGCGGTTTCCCGACGGGGCGGCGGGGTGAACCACGCCCTACACTGGAAAGTGAATGAATTGCTGTTGGATGCACAAATAAATGTACCGCATGTGGACAGACGGGCGGGGTACGCATGAACCCGCTGTGGTTTGTCCGCATGGCCAGATGGGTCCGCCACCCGCCATCGCCGCGGATGGTGGCGCTGTGGGTTGGTGTGATCGTGGTTTGCCTGTTGGTGGCGGGGGCCGAATGGCTGTGGGGTTGGCCCGACTGGCTGACCGTGAACGGCAAGCCCCGGCTGAAGCCCTGATCAACCGTCAGTGACCCGACCAAAGGCCGCTTTCCCTGCCCGCACAATCGGCTAAGCTGGTTCAAAGATGGCGGGGCGGAGGCGATATGCGGCGATTTTTGGCAGGTCTGGTCGGATTGGGTGTGGTCGGATTGGCGGTATTCTGGTTTGTCACGATGCCTTTGCCGCGTGACATGGCACCCTATGCCGGGCTGACCGGCGATGCAAAGCATGGCGAACAGGTGTTCTGGGCCACCGGATGCGCCTCGTGTCACGCCGCACCGGGGGCGACCGGCGAGGCGATGCGCGTGCTGCCGGGTGGGCAACGGTTCGTATCGGCCTTTGGCACCTTTCTGGCCCCCAACATTTCGCCTGATGCCACCCACGGCATCGGCGGCTGGACGCTGGAGCAATTTGTCCATTCCATTCAGGACGGCATCACGCCGGACGGCGCGCACACCTACCCCGCCATGCCCTTTGTCGCCTATGCCAAACTGCTGCCGCAGGATGTGGTCGACCTCAAGGCGTTCATGGACGCCCTGCCGCCCGATGCAACCCCCAGTCAGCCGCATGAGGTCGGGTTCCCCTTTGATATCCGTCGCATGTTGGGCGGATGGAAGTTTCTGTTCGCCTCGGACAGCTATGTTCTGACCGGCGATCTGTCGCCCGAGGTTGAACGGGGCCGCTATATTGCGGAATCGATGGCCCACTGCGGCGAATGTCACACGCCGCGCAACCCTTTGGGCGGGCTGACACGGGCCAAATGGCTGGCCGGGGCGGCGACGCCTGATGGCAAGGGCAAGGTCCCCAACATCACCCCCGCCGTATTGACCTGGTCGGATGATGAGATTTTCGACTATCTCACCACAGGATTTACTCCCGAGTTCGACGTGGTTGGCGGCCTCATGGCCCATGTCGTCGACAACCTGGCCCGCCTGCCCGAACGCGACATCTGGTCACTGGTCGCCTATCTCAAGGCAGTACCCGCCGTGAAACAAGAGGCGGGCCCATGATCCTGATCGGCCAATATGACAGCCCCTTTGTCCGCCGCGTCGGCATCGCGCTGAGGCTGTATGGCATGGCGTTTGAACATCGCCCGTGGTCCGTCTTTGGCGACGGGCCGCAGATACAGGCGCTAAACCCCCTGATGCGGGTGCCGACGCTGGTGCTGGATGATGGGTTTGTGGTGACCGATAGCCACATGATGCTGGACCATCTGGACAGCCTGGTTCCCGAACCGATGTTCCCGCGCACCGAACCGCAACGCCGGATCGCCCTGAAACGTGCGACACTGGCCACCGGTCTGGCCGAAAAGGCGGTCAGCCTGTTTTACGAACGCCGCCTGCATGACACCCCGTCCGCCCTGTGGGAGGCGCGTTGCCGTACCCAGATCGGCGCGGTTCTCGCAGCGCTGGGGGCCGACCGCGCCGCCTGCAGTGGCCCCTATTTCGGGTCAACCTTGGGTCACGCTGATATCGCACTGGCCTGCGCCATCCGCTTTACAACCGAGGCCCTGCCCGGCGTCCTGGAAATCGCGCAATACCCCGCGCTGCAAACCCACTGTGCCGCGCTAGAGGCCAGCCCGGTCTTTCAACAGATCAGCCAACCGTTCATAGCCCCGGCCTGAGCGCCGCCAACCGATTGGCACGCAGCCGCGCAAAATCATCACCCGCATGATAGGACGACCGGGTCAGGGGCGTGGCCGAAACCATATGGAACCCCTTGGCATAGGCCGCCGCCTCATAGCTTTTGAACTCGTCCGGGGTGACAAAACGGTCAACCCGGTGGTGTTTCGGGGTCGGTTGCAGATATTGTCCAATGGTCAGAAAATCGACATCTGCGGCGCGCAGATCGTCCATCACCTGCAAGACGCCCTGCCGATCCTCGCCCAAACCAACCATGATGCCCGATTTGGTGAACAGCGTCGGGTCCATCTCCTTGACCCGCTGCAACAGGCGCAGACTGGCGAAATAACGGGCACCGGGGCGGACGGTGGGATAAAGGCCGGGGACGGTTTCAAGGTTGTGGTTGAACACATCGGGCCGGGCCGCGACCACGGTTTGCACAACGGACGGATCGCATTTCAGGAAATCGGGCGTCAAAATCTCGATGGTGGTGTCCGGGCTACGGTGCCGGATCGCACGGATCGTCATGGCGAAATGTTCGGCCCCGCCATCCGCCAGATCATCGCGGTCCACCGAAGTCACCACGACATGCTTCAACCCCAACTCGGCCACCGCATGGGCCACACGCCCCGGTTCAAAGGTGTCCAGCGCCCGCGGCTTGCCTGTCGCGATGTTGCAAAACGAACAGCCCCGCGTGCAGATGTCGCCCATGATCATCATGGTCGCGTGGCCTTGGCTCCAGCACTCGCCCACATTGGGGCAACCCGCCTCCTCGCAGACCGTTACCAGCTTTTTCTCACGCAGGATGTCGCGGGTTTTCTTGTACCCCTCGGACGTGGGGGCCTTGACCCGGATCCAGTCCGGCTTTTTCGGCTGCGGATTGTCAGCGCGGTGGGCCTTTTCGGGGTGACGTTCTTCGGGCAGCTTCAGGTCACGGATTGACACAATTGGTTCCTTTGGCCTGTCAGGGTCATGGATCAGACATAGTCTTTGACGCATGAGAAGAAAAGTTGTTCCTTTTGCCGGTGGGGTTCCTGAATTGCATGGCCGCTTTGCGTGTTTGGGCGTGGAGGATTTTTAGATCACGGAATAGGAAAATTCTCATGGCGATTTCAAGAAAGTGAACGCCGTCGCCGACAGGCATACGGACAGGGCGACCGATGGATGCTTGAAACAGGTGACCCCGTCAAAGGCCGTCTGTGACCAGCACGACGCCGAATTGTCGACTGCAGTTGATGCCGAACGCGAAGCCGGGCTGGATCGTCGACGTGCCAAGGCGTTGATAAAGGATCTCCTCTCGCGCACATCGCCGAACGCTGGTCGCCGTGAAACCGAGGCGCAGCCGGACAATGTCGCTGACGACTACCCGCGGCTGATCAAGGCCGTGACCTGCAAGGGTCGCCTCGCCCGGGCCGTGCTGATCTACCGAGGTCGATGACAAAACAGTCGCCAAGGTCACCTCGGACGCCCCCCCCAGTCCAGTCCAGTCGAAAAATAGTGATCTGCCCAATTTGCTTGACCTAAAGGGGATGAAGGACAAGCTGACACGCGTGATGACCGGGGCAAACAGGCTGACGCGTTCAGGCGGTCTGGGGTCGCCAGACGCCAAGGCGGTAGCTGCGCTGAAACTGGCACGGGTGCAATTGGACAGCGTCACGGATATCAACCGCGATGACCACACCGTCGCCTCAAACCATCACAACGATATCGCCGCTTCCCAGCACCGCAGCAAGATTGGAAAACTGATCGATGCCATGGCAAAGTCACCACTGCTGGTGGCGGAACGGCAGGTCCATGTCACGACAGTTGCGCTCACAACAGCGGTCCGAG
>JANNAF010000279.1:0-23929 GCA_031384005.1 Rhodobacterales bacterium
GCCACACCCTGCGCATGGTTGCCGGACGAAAAGGCAATGACGCCGCGCGCGCGGATGCTGGGGTCCAGCGCGGTCAGGGCCGACCAAGCGCCGCGAAACTTGAAACTGCCAGTCCATTGCAGACACTCGGCTTTGACAAAAATCCGCCTCCCGGCCATCCGGTCCAGCAGCGGGGCGTTCAACAGCGGGGTGACGCGCGCATGTCCGGCAAGTCGGGCGGCGGCGGCGTGGATCATGTTCAGGTTGATCTGGGCAAGGTCAGTCACGGCAAGCCCCGGATGAAGCCGTGCACGGCGTTCAGGCTGGCCGGTTCGTCCAGAAACGGCACATGGCCACGGTCGGGCACATTGGCAAAGCCCATGTCGGGGCGGCGGGCTTGCATCGCGGCCACCGTCGCCATCGACAGAAGGTCGGTGTTCGCCCCGCGGATCAGCGTCACAGGCACGCCGGCGCAGGCGTCAAACAGCGGCCACAAATCGGGCGCGGGGGCCGTCATCCCGGCCTGAAACGCCTCGCGCAGCGTCGGGTCATAGGTCAGGTCCAACCCGTCAGGCGTGACGCGGGCATGGTGGGTTGCCTCCTCCAGCCAGCGGTCGGGGGGAACATTGGCAAAGGCGGGCTGGCCTTGGGCAAGGGCGACGGCGAAACCGGCAAGGTCGCGGGCGGCGGGCCGGCGTCCAACATAGGCTGCGATGCGGTCAAGGCCTGTGCGTTCGATCACCGGGCCAATGTCGTTCAGGCACAGACCCGTCAAGCGCGGCCCCGCCATGGCCGCAAGCAGCATCCCGATCAACCCCCCGCGTGAGGTGCCAAGAATCGCTGTCTGCGCCAGCCCAAGGTGATCCAGCAGCGCCAGCGCGTCCTGCGCCTCTTGCAAGACGGTATAGGTTGCAGGTCCGGTCCAATCGCTGGCCCCGCGCCCCCGGTAATCCATCCGGATCACCTGAACGGTGGACAGATGCGGCAGGACATAGTCGAAATCACTGCGGTTGCGCGTCAGACCTGCAAGGCAAAACAGCGGTTTGCCGCGGCCCTGCACGTCATAGCCCAGCGTGGTTCCATCGGAGAGGGTGAAGGTTCGCGTCATGAAAGCAGTCAATCATGCCATGGTCCGATGGGAAAGGGGGCACGGCGCTTGAAGCGGGGGGCGGGGGCGGTTAGATGCGACGGGTGAACGGGGGCGATGATGGCGTATCTGGACGACGGCGAAACGCGGGCAAAGTCAAAACAGGTTGGCGCGCTGCGCGGGCTGGTGCCGTTTATCCGGCCCTACCGTGCCATGGTGGTGTTGGCGGGGGTTGCGCTGGTGCTGACCGCGTCGGTTAGCCTGATCCTGCCGCTGGCGGTCCGTCAGGTGATCGACGGGTTTGCGGCGGATGAAGTGGCGCTGTTGGACCGTTACTTTGGCTATGCCCTTGCGATTGCGTTGGTTTTGGCCTTTGGCACCGGGGTTCGGTATTATTTCGTCACCCGTCTGGGAGAACGCGTCGTTGCCGATATCCGCCGCGCGCTGTTTGACCGCGTCATGGGGATGAGCCCGGCCTATTTCGAGCGTATAATGACGGGCGAGGTGTTAAGCCGGATCACGACGGACACCACGTTGATCTTGTCAGTCATCGGGTCGTCGGTATCGGTCGCGCTGCGCAATGTGCTGACGCTGGTCGGCGGGTTGGCCCTGCTGATGCTGACTTCTTATAAACTGTCGCTGCTGGTCCTGCTGATCGTGCCCGCCGTCGTGGTACCGATCATCGTACTGGGGCGGCGGGTGCGGGCGTCCAGCCGTGAAAATCAGGACTGGATCGCACAAAGTTCGGGCAAGGCATCCGAGGCATTGAGCGCGGTGCAAACCGTGCAGGCCTTTACCCATGAGGGGCGGACGCGGGCCGATTTTGCGGTGATCACCGAGAAAAGTTTTGATTCGGCGCGCAAACGCATCCTGATCCGGTCCGTCATGACCTTTATCGTGATCTTTCTGGCCTTTGCCGGGGTGGTGGGGGTGTTGTGGATCGGGGCGCATGATGTGCGCAGCGGGGCCATGACGCCGGGGCAGTTGGTGCAGTTCCTGATCTATGCCGTGATCGTTGCGGGCGCGGTGGGGGCCTTGTCCGAGATATGGGGCGAATTGCAGCGGGCAGCGGGCGCGACCGAGCGGTTGGTCGAGATGTTGCATGCCGATGACCCGGTGCAGGACCGCGCAGCACCCAAGGTTCTGGCGCGCCCGGTGCGGGGGCAGGTTCGGTTTGAGGATGTGACCTTTACCTATCCGACGCGGCCCGATGCGCCCAGCCTCAAAGGTGTGACCCTGCAGGTCGATCCGGGTGAGACAGTGGCGCTGGTCGGCCCGTCGGGGGCGGGCAAATCGACGATGTTCCAACTGCTGCTGCGGTTCTTTGACCCGCAATCGGGGGCGGTTCTTTTGGACGGGGTGGATCTGCGTGATCTGTCGCGGACCGAGTTCCGGTCAGCCATGGCGCTGGTGCCGCAGGACCCGGTGATCTTTGCCTCCTCGGCCCGCGACAACATCCGCTTTGGCCGTCCCGAGGCCAGCGATGCGCAGGTCGAGGAGGCGGCGCGTGCGGCGGCTGCACACGAGTTCATCGAGGCACTGCCTGATGGCTATGACACCTTTCTGGGCGAACGCGGTGTGATGCTGTCGGGCGGGCAAAAGCAGCGGATCGCGATTGCGCGCGCCATTCTGCGCGATGCGCGGGTGCTGTTGCTGGATGAGGCGACCAGCGCCTTGGATGCCGAAAGCGAGCGTTTGGTCCAAGCGGCGGTCGAACGGCTGGGGCAGGGGCGCACCGTTCTGGTGGTTGCGCACCGTCTGGCCACAGTCAAGCGGGCCGACCGGATCGTGGTGCTGGATCAGGGTCGCGTTGTGGCCGTGGGCACCCATGACAGTCTGGTGGCCGAGGGCGGCCTTTATGCCCGTCTGGCACGGCTGCAATTCACCGATGGGGCGGTGTGACTGTGTCGCGCAGCGCCCGGAAAAACGCTGGCACGGCCCTTAGTTGCGGGCTGGCTGCCGCCTGATCCAGACCCGCTTCGGTCCAGTCGCGGTTCAGATCCAGATCGCGCAGCAGCGTTTGTCGTGAGGCCTCTTGCGCCGGGGACAGGGGCAGAGTGGCCGCCTGTTGCAACAGACCTGCCGCCTCATGTATCTGGCGCAGCGTGCGAAAGGCGTCGGCCATGGCGGGCATCAGGCTGGCATCATCGCGCCACGACCGCCCCTTGAACACCTGCCCCGTGATGCGTTGCCCGGCACCGTGGCAATCAAAGGCGACACAGCCGCGAAACCCCTGCGCGGCAAGATCGGCATGGATCCGGCAGTGGTTGTCCTGTGCCAGATGTCGGCAGGGCGCACAGGCAGGTTTGTCATGGACAAAGGCGGCAGAGGCGTCAAACGCCAACAGCACACAGCACAGCGCATCGCATCGGGCGCAATCAGGGGACAGATCGGTCATATCGGCTTTCGGTTCAGGGGCAGTATTGTCGGTACGTAACGTCTTGGCAACCACAGGGGATTTCCGGGTGCGGTTTTTCTTGGCAAACCGCGTGTTTCGACGCATCCTGACCGCACAAAAAGCCCAAAACGGGCCATCGGGGAGAGAGAGACAACATGGGTAGATTCAGCAGCCTTGCCGATATCCAAAAGATCGAGGCCGAGGCCGAATGGCAATCGCGCGATGTGGGAAAGACGATTTATGACTTTCTCAGCCGCACCAAGGCGGCGCATGGCAATCGGTCAGCGATCAGTTTCCAGATCGAATCCAGCCCCAAGTCGCGGTCGAAAACCCTGACATGGAACGCACTGCATGGCCAGGTCACGCAGGCCGCCAACCTGTTTCGCAGCCTTGGCGTCGGGCCGGGCGATGTGGTGGCCTATGTATTGCCCAACTGTCTGGAAACGGCGGTCACGCTGCTGGGGGGTGCGGTTGCGGGGATTGTGAACCCGATCAACCCGCTGCTGGAACCCGAACAGATCGCATCGATCCTGCGCGAAACCAAGGCCAAGGTGGTGGTCACCCTGCGCGCCTTCCCCAAGACCGAACTGCCGCAGCGCGTGGCCGAGGCCGTCAAGCAGGCCCAAGGCGTGACCACGATTCTAGAGGTTGACCTTGTCACTTACCTTGGGTTCCCCAAGTCGCTGATCGTGCCGCTGATCCGGCCCAAATTCACGCCCGGCCATCACGCCAAGGTATTGGGCTTCACCGCCGAGGTCGCCAGACAGCGCGCCGATAGGTTGGACTTTGTCGATGATCCGACAGACCGGGTGGCCGCCTATTTCCATACCGGTGGCACCACCGGCATGCCCAAAGTGGCGCAGCATCTGGCCACTGGCATGATTTATAACGGCTGGCTGGGTGCGCGCCTGTTGTTCGAGCCCGAGGATATCGTGCTGTGCCCGCTGCCGCTGTTCCATGTCTTTGCCGCCTATCCGATTCTGATGTCGATGATCGCCTCGGGCGCGCATGTCGTGTTTCCGACGCCAGCGGGATACCGGGGCGAAGGGGTGTTCGACAATCTGTGGAAACTGATCGAACGTTGGCAGGTGACCTATCTGGTGACGGTGCCCACGGCCCTGTCCGCGCTGATGCAGCGGCCTGTCGATGCCAAGATCGACACGTTGCGCGGGGCATTTTCGGGCTCGGCGCCTTTGCCCTTGGAATTGTTCCGGCGGTTCGAGGCGACGACAGGTGTGCAGATCGTCGAGGGTTACGGGCTGACCGAATGTACTTGTCTGGTGTCGGTCAACCCCCCGGATGGTAACAAGAAAATCGGGTCAGTGGGGATTCCTTTCCCCCATACCCGCGTGCGGATTCTGGTGGCTGACGGTGCGGACGGCTGGCGCAACTGCGCCGTAGACGAAACCGGCGAGATTTGCGTGTCTAATCCCGGCGTCTACCCCGGCAGCACCTATACCGAGGTCGACAAGAACCGCAATCTGTTCGCGGATGGCCTGTTCTTGCGCACCGGTGATCTGGGGCGGCTGGACGCAGAGGGTTATTTGTACATCACCGGCCGCGCCAAGGATCTGATCATTCGCGGTGGCCACAACATCGACCCCGCCATGATCGAAGAGGCGCTGATGGGCCACCCCGCCGTCGCCTTTGTCGGTGCGATCGGCCAGCCTGACGCCCATGCCGGCGAATTGCCCTGTGCCTATGTCGAACTGATCAAGGGCGCGCAGGTCCATCAGGACGATCTGCACGCCCACGCCCGCGACAAGATCACTGAACGCGCCGCCCTGCCCAAGCATATCGAGGTTTTGACCGAATTGCCCAAGACCGCAGTTGGCAAGGTGTTCAAGCCCGATCTGCGCCGCCTGGCCATCAAACGCGTTCTGGATGCTGCCTTGGCCGAGGCCGGGCAGGGTGCCGTTGTGCGCGATGTGATCGAGGACAAAAAGCGTGGTCTGGTCGCGCGGATCGAGGTGACGGGCACGGTGAACAAGGACGAGGTTGGCGCCGTTCTGGGGCGGTTTTCGACCGCATGGGATTGGGCGGCCTGACCATCCGGCCGGCCAACCTTGGCCCTGCCCCACCGGGGGACGTCAAGGTTGGCTGACCGTCCGGCCCAACGCACCGCGGACACGCATTTTTTCGTTGCATGGTGGCGCATCCTGTCTAATCCTGAGCGGGCATTAGAGAAGGGGGGTCGGGATGAAATTGTGGCAGGTGGGTTTGGTGGGTGCAGTGCTGCTGGGGGCTATGCCTGCGGCAGCGGAAGAAGTGGAAATCCTGTATGAGCACAAGGCTTGGCTGGTCGAGGGCGTGACCTTTGACGACGGCAGCATCGCCTGTCTGGCCGAGGTGCGCGACCCCGGCGAAAGCTTCTCGATCTGGACCTTTCCGGACCGGACCATCCGCCTGCAATTCTATTCCGAAGAATGGGATTTTGGTGACGGCGAAACCGCCGACCTGGAGGTCGAGGTGGACAACCGTTCGCCCTGGACTCTGACAGGGGCCAATCTGACGCAGAATTCGGTGCTGTTCGATCTGCCCGATCTGGATGAAAGCGTGAACTTCATCGTCGAGGTGGCCAAGGGGCGCACCTTGTATCTGCGGTCAGAGGACGGGTCGGACATCCGCAGTTACTCGCTGTCCGGTTCGTCGTCGTCGATCCAGTATCTGGTCGATTGCGGAAATGCGATTTCGGACGACGATACCAACCCGTTCAAGTAAGGCCGTCTGTGGTCGGTTACAGGGCGTCCGTATCCATCCAGATCGTCACGGGGCCGTCGTTGTTCAGACTGACGTCCATGTCGGCCCCGAAAACCCCTTTGGCCACGGCGATGCCCTCGGCTTCGATCCGGGTGGCGAAATAGTCATAAAGGGCGCGGCCCGTGTCAGGGGCGGCGGCATAGGAAAAGCCGGGACGATTGCCACGCAGATCGGCCGCAAGGGTGAACTGGCTGACCACCAGTGCCGCCCCTGCAATATCGCGGATCGACAGGTTCATCTTGCCGGCCTCATCCTTGAAAATCCGCAACTTGGCGATCTTGGTGGCCAGTTTGTCGGCCTGTGCTTGCGTGTCGCCCTGCATCGCGCAAATCAGGATCACCAGGCCGGGTCCGATCTTGCCCGCAACCGCCCCGTCAACCGTGACCGAGGCGCGGCTGACGCGCTGCAGCAGCGCCCTCACAATTCATGCGCCCAAGGCGGGTTGGCGCCAGGGCGCGCGCAGGTGATCGCAGCGGCGCGGGTGCCCAGCGTTAGGGCGGCGTCCAGTTCGGCATCGGTGACGGCGGCAAGGCGTGCCTTGGTCAGAGCGCCCGCTGCATGCAACGAGGCAAGGGCCCCGGCGTTGAAGGTGTCGCCTGCGCCCACAGTATCGGCCACGGTAATCTTTTGCGCGGCCACAAAACGGTCTTGGGTCGCGGTGATCGCCCGTGCCCCCTTGGCCCCCTCGGTGATGAACACGACCTTGGGCCCTTGGGCGATGATCTGGCGGGACAGCGCGGCAATGTCGCCTTCGCCCATCACCCAGGCCAGATCCTCGTCCGACAGCTTTACGATGTCAGCGCGCGCGATCATGCCTTCGATCCGGGTGCGGTATTGCGCCTCTTTGCCGGCGATGAACCCAAGGCGGATGTTCGGGTCGATCATGGTGACGCGGGTCGCGGATTCGCGGGCCTGCAGCGCTGCATAGGTGCTGGCGGCGGGGTCGTTGACCAAGGAGATGCCGCCAAAAAACAGCGTGGTCACATCGGCGGGCAGGGTGGGCAGCTGGTCTTGGCCCAGCATCAGGCCAGCGGTGTTTTCGTCATAAAACGCATAGGTCGCCTGACCGTTCACCAGTTTGACAAAGGCGACTGTGGTCGGGCGGTTCGACCGGGCGCAGAACGAGGTGTCCACCGATGACGCCTCCAGCGTCTGGGTCAGGATCTCGCCCAGCATGTCATTGGACAGGCCGGAAAAGAACCCTGACGGCGCACCCAAACGGCCCAAGGCGATGGCAGTGTTCATCACGGCCCCCCCGGCATAGGGCGCAAAACACGGCTCGCCCAATGTGCTGGTGCGGGGCAGCATGTCGATGAGGGCTTCGCCACAACTCAGAATCATTCAGGCCTCCTATCGGTTTTGACGACTTTACCGATCATCGCCTGTTAGCGCAAACAACGTGGGGTCAGGCAGTGAAATAGGGCGCAAGGTTGGCGCGCACGCGGTCAAGTGGGGTATCATGGCTGGTGTCGGGCACAAAGGTCTGGCCGGTGATCGCCTCATAGGCCTGAATATAGACCCGCGAGGTCGCCTCGATCATGTCTGTGGGAATTTCAGGGATCGGATCCTTGTAGGGGTCGCAGCGGGCAACGACCCATGACCGGATCACGTCCTTGTCAAAGCTGGGTGGACGGGTGCCGTCCTGAAATGCCTGTTGGTAACCGTCAGCCAGCCAGTAACGGCTGCTGTCGGGGGTATGTATCTCGTCCGCCAGGATGATCTGGCCGTCGGCGTCCAGCCCGAATTCGTATTTGGTATCGACCAGGATCAGCTTGCGTTCGGCGGCCATGGTTTGACCCCGGGCGAACAGCGCCAATGCCTTGGCCGACACATCCTGCCACTGGGCGGCGGTCAGCAACCCTTGGGCCAAAATCTCGGCGGCGGTCAGCGGTTCGTCATGACCGCCATCAAACGCCTTGGAGGTCGGGGTGATGATCGCCTGAGGCAGGGCCTGATTGTCGTGCATACCGTCCGGCAGCACATGGCCATACATCGCCCGCGCCCCCGCCTTGTACTGCGTCAGGATCGAGGTCGAGGTGGTGCCGGCAAGGTAGCCACGCACCACGATTTCAACTGGCAAGATGGTCAGCCGCTTGCCAATAACAACATTGGGGTCGGGATAGCTGAGGACATGGTTGAGGCAAATGTCGGCGGTATGATCAAACCAGAACCGCGCCACCTGCGTCAGCACCTGCCCCTTGAACGGGATCGCCGCCAGAACACGGTCAAAGGCGGAAATCCGATCAGACGAAATCAGGATGCGCCTGCCATTTTTTTCAAAAGGCGTGGCGGGCAGGTCATAACAATCACGCACCTTGCCGAAATAGGGGTTGGGAAGTTCGGGGATGCGGGCGTGGTCAAGGATGCGCATGAAACCTCCAATGTCCCCGGCGCTATCGCGCGGGGACCGGGGGATGTCAACCGGGCGGGGCGGTGGGTTGGCACCCACCCTACTGGAACGCGGCGGGATCGTAGAGGTAATAGCCGTAAATGCCACCACCGATCAGGATGACCGCGCCCAACACGGCAAAGGTGATCTTCCACACCGACCACGGCCGTTCGCCCTGCACCTCGCCCGTCTGGCCGTTGACGAGGAAACGATAGCTTTTGCCGTTGTATTTATAGGCCGCCATCCAGACCGGCAGCAGGATATGCTTGAAGGTTTCGTTGTCGTAATCGGTATTGATGCTGTCCACCCGTTGCACATCGCCGCCGATGTCGCGGCACACGTCGTTATAGATCACGGCGTCCATCTTGGCATGGCCGGTCTGGTGCCCATCGGCCAGCGTGATTGTATACCCCTCGGCCTGCAACCCGGCGAGGTAGGACGGGTCATAGGCCGCCATTTCGCCAAGGCTCCACGGCTCCAACCCCTCGCCCAGCGATTTGGGCAGGCTGGTGGCGGCAATAACCAGAACATCGTCAAACTGCCGCGCGACGGTGCCCGAGGCGGGGTACCAGCGGGTTTTCTGCACCTGTTCGGTGCGCCGTTCGGATTTTCCGTTGACGATCACGGTAACGGTGCGCGTCTCATAGTAATGCACGCCCTTTTGTCCGCGATAGCGCGACTGGGTGTCGGCATCAAAGGTCCAATAGGGCACGTAAACCCCGTTCAGCGCCCGCCCGGCGCGGGTAAACTCCAGCAGGCGGTTCGGCGCAAACCACAGGCTGCCCAGCCACGTGATCAGGTTTTTGCGGGCCGTCGTCTCGTCCAGTTGGAACGGGATCAATGCCTGCGGCTTGATCAGGCGGCGGGTGCCGGAGTCAACCACCAATGGCGTGGCGCAGAACGGACATTCGGTGGCATGGGTTGCGCCCTTAAACTCGACCAAGGCGCCGCAATTGGTGCAATTGGTCGCGCGGACCTCTTCGCTCGCGGTGGCGGGCAGGTCGTCGCGCAGGCCGCGCACCACGTCAAGTTCCTGAAAGGGTTTGGATTTCCCAGCCCAAGGGCCATCACCCGTCACCGCAATCTTTTGTTCATGCCCGCAGTGGTCGCATCTCAGCACCGATTGACCGGGGGCAAAGCGCAGCTCTGCCCCGCATTGTTCGCACGGATAGCGGTGTTCCTGCAAAGGTCCGGCCATGGCTTATTGGCCGGGCGGCGGCGGTGGCGGGACCATGGCGAACAGGCGGGCAAGGTCGGTTTCGGCGGCCGATTTCCAGGCATCCTGACCGGGGGTCCAGACCTGCGACGCGCGGGTCAGCGCGCCGTTTGCGGCCATGGCGGCAAGGTCGCCTTCGCTGAACGGCCCTTTGGTTGCGCCGTTTTCGGCCAGATGCCAGACGCGGGCCGCAGGCGGCGGCGGCGGTGGTGGTGGCGTGGCAGCGGCAGGCGTGGCGCCCCACGGCCCGGCAGCGGCTTGCCCCATGCCAAAACCCATGCCCGCCCCCATCGCGGCGCCCATCGTGGCCCCCATGGCCCCACCCGGTTGCGACAGGCTTTCGGCGGCGTTGAACTGCATGTATTTGTTCAGATCCCCCGCAATCCCAACCGAAGTGCGCTTGTCCAGCACCTTTTCCACTTCGTCCGGCAGCGAGACGTTTTCGATATAAAATTCGGGCAACACCAGACCATAGGCCGCGATCTGCGGCGCGATGGACGTGCTGACAATCTTGGCCAGATCCATCGTGTTGGCGGCCATGTCCAGCACCGGGATGCCCGACTTGGCCAGAACCTGGCTCATTTGTTGCAGGATGATGTTGCGGATCTGGTTGGTCACCTCGTCTGAGGTAAACTCGCCGTCGGTTCCCACGATCTCCTTGAGGAACAGTCCGGGGTCGGTGACGCGCATCGAATAGGTGCCAAAGGCGCGGATGCGGACGGGGCCAAATTCAGGGTCGCGGCACATGATGGGGTTTTGCGTGCCCCATTTCAGGTCGTTGAACCGGGTGGTGTTGACGAAATAGATCTCGCATTTAAAGGGCGACTGGAACAGATGGTCCCAGTGCTGCAGGGTGGTCATGATCGGCATGTTGTTGGTCTGCAACTCGTACAGACCGGGGCCGAACACATCGGCCAACTGGCCTTCGTTGATGAAAACGGCGGCCTGCCCCTCGCGCACGGTCAGCTTGGCGCCGTATTTGATGGCGTTGTCATGGCGTTCAAACCGCCAGACCATCGTGTCGCGGCTGTCATCCAGCCAAGAGATGACGTCGATGAATTCGCCTTTGAGGAAACCGAAAACCATGGGATGCTCCTTTACCGCAACTGCGGTCAACTTTCGCCGTTCAACAGGCGGCTTGCAAGGGTTTGGATGATGGGGCGGGCCTCTGCCTCGGTGATGCCGGGGCGCAGGGTGGGGTTGTACAAGATACGCAGCATGGCCTCGTCCTGCGTGGTCAACAGGGCAAACTCCTCGTCATCGTTGAAGATCGAGGGGCGGGCGGCGTTGCTGTCATTGGGCAGACCCAGCGCCTGCGCCAGTTCCTCGTGGATGCACGACAGGCGCAAAAGGTCGGGGTGTTCGGACGGGATCACCGCCACAGCCGCGACATAGGTTGATGTGGCTGGATCGGACTGGGTCAGCACCTGACAGAATGTGTCGCGGGTCATCGCGGTGATACTGGCAATCTGGCCCGAGGTCAGTTCGGACAATTGGCGCGACAAGGCGGGCCCAAGGGCGGCCCGCTCATCGACCGAGGCGATGTGCAGCCAGAAGTTGGGGTTCTGGTCGGTCACCGAAATCGGATGGCCCGTGACGCGCGACAGCCGCGCCAGATAGGATGCGATGCGGGCGCGGTCGGTCGCCTGACGCGCCGGGCTGACCGAGGCGCCAAACTGGATCGACACGCGCACCGGCTGGTTCCAGCGCAACAACCGGATCGGCGTTTCGCTGCGGGTCGTCGCCACCTGACCGCGGGCATATTCCTCATACAAGGCGATGCGGATAAAGTTCTCGGTCAGGTTGCGGTCGGTATAGGGCGCATCCTCGCCCCCCATATCAGTGCGCAGCAGGCCCTGCGACAGCAGCGCGGACTGGACCTCGGCAAAATAACTGCGCAGGGCGGCGCTGGCGGCGGTTTCGGGGGGCGGTTGTGGTGCGACCACCACGACGGGTGGGGGCTGCACCATGGGCACCGGTGGGACATCGCAGGCAGCCAGCCCAAAAAGGGCGGCCAAAACCGCATGTTGGGGCAGACAAACTCCGCGAAACCCATGTGCCATCAGCTTTGCAACGCGCCCCCGGTGGCCGCGCCGATGCCGGTTTTGCTGGCGCGGGCGGCCGACAGGGTATCGCGCAGGTTGGTCTGCATGCGGCCCAACTCCTCCTCGGCGGCGGCGCGGCGGACCTTGCCCTCGTCGGCAATCGCAAGGCTTTCCTGAATGGTGTCGATCAGGGTTTGGTTGGCCATCTTGACCGCCTCGATGTCAAACACGCCGCGCTCCATTTCGGTGCGCACGATCTTGTTGGTTTCTTGCAGGTTCTTGGCGTTTGCCGTCAGCAGTTCATTGGTCAGGTCGTTGGCACCCTTGATCGCCTCGGCCGCATCCTTGGACCGCTGAATGGTGACGGCTTGCGCCAGTTGGGTTTCCCACAAAGGCACGGTGTTCATCAGGGTCGAGTTGATCTTGCCGACCAGTGATTTGTCGTTTTCCTGCACCAGACGGATCGAGGGCAGCGACTGCATCGTCACCTGACGGGTCAGTTGCAGGTCATAAACCCGGCGCTCCAGATCATCGCGCGCCGACCGCATGTCGCGCAATTCCTGCGCCACCTTGATCTGGTCCATCTCTGGCGTCGCGGCCACGGCGGCCTCTTTGGCGGGAATGGTGACGCTGTCCAGCTCTTTCAGCTTGGCTTGCCCGGCCGAGATATACAGCCCCAGTTCGTCATAGAATTTCAACGTCTTGGCATACAGGATATCCAGCGATTTGATATCCTTGAGCAGCACGGTTTCATGGCGCAGCAGGTTTTCGGTGATGCGGTCGATCTGACCCTGCACCTCCTCGTACCGCGCGATGAACTGGGCAAGCGGGGCTGCGGCCCCGGTCAGACGCTCCCACCACGACCGCTCGCGGTCCACGTCCAGTTCCTCGCCCGAAAATCCACGGATGGTCGAGACGATCTCCGTCAGGCTGTCACCGGCAGGGCCCACATCCTTGTTCTTGACGCCTGCCAGCATTTCTTGACTGATCACCTGCAATTCGGCCTGCGACGACGCCCCGAACGAGATGATTGATTGGGTGTTGTTCATATCCAGTTCGGCCATGCGACGATTGATCTCCTCGGCTTGTGGGGCCGTGGCGGTGTCCAGTGCCACGATGGCGGTGCCAGGTTCCGGCAGGATGGCGGCGGTCACCGTTTCAATGTCGGCAAGGGCAGAGGCGGCCTGATCACGGATGGTGTCGGTCATGGGTTCACTCACTGGTTAAGCCCGGCAGTGGGGCGGTTTATTGGTCAGGCTTCGAACTTAAGCCGGTCGCGTAACACTTGTATTTCAACATCCAGATCGGTGTGGTTGTCCGTCAGCAGGGTTTTGGAGCGGGCGGCGAAATTGGTTTCCAGATCGGTCAGCAGCGCCTCGTAATCGGTGCGGGCAGTTTGCGATTTGTTCTGGCGGTAGACATCGGAAAACTTGACCGTCGCATCACGCGCGCCTTGCAGGTAAACCGACAGGTATTTGCGGGCTGCGGTCAGATCGCCGGGGTCGCCCTCGATGCTGCGAAACAGACCGCGCGCGATGGCGGCAAACCGTTCGACACGCGCCTCCAGCGGGCGGTCGTCCGCGCGCAGGATGGCGTCCTTCATCGCGGTCAGATGCTTTTCCGCCTCGTCCACGGCGCGGGCCACGCGGTCGGTCTGAAACTGATCGACGCCTTCCATGCCCTTCGCCTTGGTCGGGTCAAGGCCAAAGGCCCCAAGGTGCAAAAACGCCCCCAGCATCCCGAAAAGATAGGGGTAGATAAAGCTGGTGTGCCAATCCATCGTGGCCAGCATCAGTGCAGCCCCGGTCAGGCAGGCCGCAAACAGTTTGCGCGGGATGGCAGGGCGGCGGGCGACGCGGCGGGCGTCAAAGGCGCGGTGCGCCTTGATCCCCTCGCGCGTCAGCCATGCGCCCAGCAGCAGCAGGCCCGCCGTCCCAAGGCCGACGAACAGGGCTGACGGATCACCACGAAACGCCTTGGCGATAAATAGAAAGGGCAGGGCGAACAGCAGGTTGGCCTTGAAACCCACGCCTGCGCTGGTCGGGTCGGCGGGCAACGGGGGTTCCGTGGTGCCGGGCTGGTTAGGGCTGTATTTGCCACCATAACGCTGCGCCATCACAGACCCCCACCAAAGGCGACGTAAAACGTCAAACCAATCAGCAGCCAGAACGACAGGTTTTGCAGAGCTTTGGCCGACATGGGCAGGGTGCCTCGCTGGACATCTTCGACGCCGACTATAAGCGACGGGGGGTGCAGATTGCTATAGCCCTTGGTTGGGAAATCGCAGCCGTTATTCCCCGCGTTTTGGGCCTTTGGGCGGGCTTGTGCGGGGCAGGGGGCTGGACCGGGTTGACGGTTTGCGCGCCTTGGACGCAGGCTTGGGCGGGACCGCCGTGGCCGGGGATTTGGGCTTGGCGGCAGAGGATGTGGGGCGCGTCGCCTTTTGCCATACCTGTGACAGCTTGCGCAGGCCGTCGCCGGGTTTGGCTGCGGGTTTGCCAGCGGGTTTGCCATCGGGTTTGGCTGCAGGCCTGGCATCAGCCTTGGCCGCTGATTTGGCATCGGCCGGTTTGGCGATGTTGCGGGTCACTCTGCGGGCGGGCTTGTCCTCCTCATCGTCCTTGGGGCCGTCGCCCAACTGGCCGCGCAGGACCTTGGCCTTGATCTCCTCGACCTGTCCTGGTTCCAGATCGCCCAGACGGAACGGGCCGTAACTGACCCGGATCAGGCGGTTGACGGTCAGGTTGATCGCCGACAGAGCCCGGCGGATTTCGCGGTTCTTGCCCTCGCGGATGCCCACGGTCAGCCAGGCATTGGCGCCCTGAATACGGTCCAGCACAACCGACATGGCCTGAAACCTCTCGCCATCGACCGTGATGCCGCGGCGCAGCGGTTCCAGATCGGGGTCGGTCGGGTTGCCATTCACCCGCACCCGGTATTTGCGCAACCACCCCGTCGAGGGCAGTTCCAGCCGCCGTTTCAACTCGCCGTCATTGGTCAGCAGCAGCAACCCCTCCGAGTTGAGGTCAAGCCGCCCGATCGACATGACACGCGGCATATCGGGCGGCAGGTTGTCAAACACCGTATCGCGGCCCTTTTCGTCATTGTTGGACGTCACCAGCCCATCGGGTTTGTAATACAGCCAGACCCGCGCAGGTTCCGGTTCGGCCAGTGGCTCGCCGTTCACCAGGATCACGTCCTTGGCCGTGACGTTCAGCGCGGCCGAGGTGATGACCTTGCCATTGACCTTGACCTCGCCCAGTTCGATCATGCGCTCGGCCTCACGCCGCGAGGCGACACCGGCACGCGACAGGACCTTGGCGATACGCTCGCCCTCATGGGTTTTGGCAGGAGGCTTGGGTTTGACGGCCATTATCGGTATCCTTGGCACGGGGTGGCCAGCCCCCAAATGTATTGGACTGGCGCTGAAAGGGCAATCGCATGTTCAAATCCCATATGGATACCGCACTGGAGGAGGCCCGCGCCGCCGCCCGGCGGGACGAGGTGCCTGTGGGGGCGGTGGTCGTGTTGGAGGGCCGGGTTCTGGCGCGCGAAGGCAACCGCGTGCGCGAGTTGTGCGACCCTACCGCCCATGCCGAGGTGTTGGCGATCCGGGCGGCCTGCCGTGTGCTGGGCTCTGAACGGCTGGTCGGCGCTGACCTTTATGTGACGCTGGAACCCTGCCCGATCTGTGCCGGGGCAATCGCAGCGGCCCGTATCGCGCGGCTGTACTATGGCGCGGCTGATCCCAAATCCGGCGCAGTGGCGCATGGGGCGCGGGTGTTTTCGCACCCCCAGTGCCACCACGTCCCACAGGTCTATGAGGGCATCAGCAGCATCGAGGCCGAGGCCCTGCTGAAAGGGTTCTTTGCGGGTCGGCGGGGTTGAAACAGGCGTCCAGATCTGGACAGAAACTAAAGTCTATTAAAAACAACAGGTTGGTTTTCCAAAATTAACACATCAGTCACCTTTGCCGCGACCGCAAAAACATGTGTCGGATACAATTTTACGGCTAGAGAAATGTCACGAAATCGTGTATCGTGCCAGCACCCGTTAAAGTCAAAGGAGGGTCGATCATGATGAACCATATCACCACCCCGCGATGTGCCGGGTTTTCAGTTGTCGGGACCGCTGGCCGTTTGGCCTGACGCCCTGATCTGACCCCGCCGCGCCCGCAACGGGCAGGCACCCCCTTCACCCCAAACGCCACCGGTCCCGCTGCAGGCATCGCTATGCCTGACGCCATGGGCCGATCTTAAGCCCCATCACAGGACCCAGTCCGACCCGGTTCGGGCGGCGGGTGGATAGATATCATGACCTCTCAGACAACGGCCGTTTCCCTGCGGCCCGCCGATGCCCTGCAGGCGCTGATCGCGCATCATGGGCCCCTACGCGTCATTCTGGCCCTGCCGGTGGCGCTCGTTCAACAGCGGCGTGACCGGCCAATCGCCGCTTACGCCCTGTCGCCGTATCTGCAGCGCGACATCGGCATGCCCCCCGACCGAAGCCGGTATTGGGATCTGCGCTGATGCCGGGCGCCACCCTGCCACCCAGCCGGGCCGGGCCTTTGTCAAACAGGGCCCGGCATGACGGACGGCCCACTTGTAGGATGGGCAGTTCGCCTTTTTCCCTTGGGGAAAAGGCGGTTTGCCCATCTTGGTCACCCCCAGCTTGGTCACAGGATGATGGGCTGCAACACCTGCGGTTCGATCACATCGACCCCGGGCAATCCGGCCTGCAGGACCACGGCGCTTTGCTCCAGCAGCGGGAATGTCCGATAATGGCAGGGGATCACCGTCTTGAACTTGAAATAGCGCCGCGCCGCATAGGCGGCGCGCGCCATGTCCATCGTGAAATGGCCGCCCGCCGACAGGATGCCGATATCGGGTTTGTGATAATCGCCCATCCAGTCCATGTCGGCCATGATGTCGGTATCGCCTGACACATAGATCACATGCCCCTCGGCTGCGATCATGAACCCGGCCTCTGACCCGGCACTGCCGCCCTCGACCGAGGAGGAGTGACAGGCGTTGACCATGGTCACCCGCACCCCGCCCAGATCCACCGTGCCGCCTTTGTTGAACCCGACCGTGCGCACCCCGTCACGCCCGGTCAAAAACCCCATCAAATCCGCTATGCCGTGGATCGCCACATCGGCCTCGCGGGCAATCGCGACCGTGTCGCCGATATGGTCACCATGGCCATGGGTCAGCAGGATATGGGTCACGCCGGCCACCGCCTCGGCCCGGCGGTCCATCGGAAACATCGGGTTTCCGGTCAGCCAAGGGTCGATCAGCAGCACGGCCCCCGCGATTTCGATGCGGAACCCTGCGTGGCCCAGCCAGATGATGTTCATTGCGGTCTCCTGCTATTCACCACAGCCCCACATAGCACGGCATGCGCAAAGGGAAAGCGCGGTGGGTTCGGTCCGGCCATGGCCGGTTGCGCGTCAGGGTTGGTGTTGCCCCCGGCCACCAGCGCCGCGCCGTGCAGCGTGACATCCTCGGGATGGATCCCGGACAGGGTCATCCCCGGCAGGACGGCGATTGTCCCGCCACAAGGCACGACATCGCCCCCCGCCACCCGGAACGCCAGACAGGGGGCGCGGTCCGGGTCATCGGGGTCATCACTGCGCGCCCCGAGGTGTTCTCACTGGCATCGACGGACGCCGTGCAATCAGTCAGCGTGACCGGTCCGGCGGTCCAGATTGCCCCTGTCCGTTCCCCATCCGGGCCAATCTGCAACTGATCGGCTCCAGCCCGCAGTGTGGCGGTTTGTTGGCTGCCGTCGGTGCCAGTATCATCGCCCGCGCCGCCGTCCAGCAGCTCGACGCCTTCGGTGGCACCCTACGCGACGGGATCGCCGTCATCCTTCGGCTCAGACCGATCTGGCCAATCGACGAAACCCTCCCAACCTATCATTCTGCCTCGGCCAACCCCACCGGTTGTGGTTTGCCGTGGCCGTTTCGGTGCATGATCAATCCCGGTCCTGCGGTTTGGCTCAGGCGGTGGCTTGCAGTGCCGGGGCGTGGCGGATAAACGGGGCGAAACGCAGTCGGAGGCCCCATGTCCATAGATATCGACACTGCCCGCCGGGTGGCCAAACTGGCCCGCATCCGGGTGGATGAGGCGGATTTGCCCAAGCTGGCAGGCCAGCTGAGCGGTATTCTGGGCTTCATGGAGCAGTTGAACGAGGTGGATGTCACCGGGATCGAGCCGATGGTTTCGGTCACGCCGATGCGCCTGAAACGGCGGGCCGATATCGTGACGGATGGCAATATCCAAGCACAGGTTCTGGCCAATGCCCCCGATGCCCGCGAGGGGTTCTTTGCAGTGCCAAAGGTGGTCGAATGAACGCGCCCGTGTCTCATCCCAATGAACTGACGATTGCCGCCGCACGCGACGCGCTGCGCAAGGGCGAGCTGTCTGCTGTCGATCTGGCCATGTCCTGCATGGTGGCGATGGATGCGGGCGGTGATCTGAACGCCTATGTCCACAAGACGCCCGAAATTGCGCTGGATCAGGCGCGGGCGGCGGATGTCCGTCTGGCTGCGGGCGATGCGCCGTCGATGTGCGGGATACCCTTGGGGATCAAGGATCTGTTCTGCACCAAGGGTGTGCCGTCGCAGGCCGCGTCGAACATTCTGGCAGGCTTCACACCCGAGTATGAGAGCACGGTCACAACCAAGCTGTTTGGTGCGGGCGCCGTGATGCTGGGCAAACTGAACATGGACGAGTTTGCCATGGGGTCCAGCAACGAAACCTCTTGCTACGGCAACGTCATTAACCCGTGGAAGGTGGACGACCGGCAGTTGACGCCGGGCGGCTCGTCAGGCGGGTCTGCCGCCGCCGTGGCCGCCGACATGTGTCTGGCCGCAACCGGCACCGATACCGGCGGGTCGATCCGCCAGCCTGCGGCGTTTACCGGCATCGTGGGCATCAAGCCAACCTATGGCCGGGTCAGCCGTTGGGGCGTGGTGGCCTTTGCCTCCAGCCTGGATCAGGCGGGGCCGATGACCAAATCGGTGCGCGATGCCGCGATCATGCTGGGCGCGATGTGTGGCCATGACGCCAGGGATTCGACCTCTGCCGATCTGGCCGTGCCCGATTTCGAGGCGGCGTTGACCGGCGATATTCGCGGCAAAAAGATCGGTATCCCCAAGGAATACCGCATGGATGGCATGCCATCCGAGATCGAGGCGCTGTGGCAATCGGGCATTGCGATGATGCGGGATGCCGGGGCGCAGATTGTCGATATCACCCTGCCGCATACCAAATACGCGCTGCCCGCCTATTACGTGATTGCGCCTGCCGAGGCGTCCTCGAACCTCGCGCGCTATGACGGGGTGCGCTATGGCCACCGGGCCAAGCTGGCGGCAGGCGACGGCATCACCGAGATGTACGAAAAAACCCGCGCCGAAGGCTTTGGCCCCGAGGTGCAGCGCCGGATCATGGTGGGGACCTATGTGCTGTCGGCGGGGTTTTATGACGCCTATTACAACCGCGCCCGCAAGGTGCGCGCCCTGATCAAGCGCGATTTCGAACTGGCCTTTGCCGACGGTATCGACGCGATCCTGACGCCTGCAACGCCCTCCAGCGCGTTCGGTCTGGGCGAGATGGCCAATGCCGACCCGGTCGAGATGTATCTGAACGACGTGTTCACCGTCACGGTCAACCTTGCCGGGTTGCCCGGTATCGCGGTGCCGGTCGGGTTGGACAAAAAGGGGCTGCCGCTGGGTCTGCAATTGATCGGGCGACCGTGGGAAGAGGGCGATCTGCTGAACCACGCTTATGTGTTGGAACGGGCGGCGGGTTTTGTGGCCAAGGCCGCAAAATGGTGGTAGGGGCGCGGTCAGTGTTTGGAATGGGTTGGGTCAAATGACGATGCGGGCGCCAGTGGCGGTGATGATCATGTGTGTTGTGGCGGCCTGTCAGCCGCGTGTTCCGGCCTCTAACGCCGGTCCGGGGTTCAGCGATTACAACAGCTATATCCGCAACGCCGAGCCAACCAATGACTATAGCGCCCCGGTCAATGCGCCCGTGGCGCCGCCTGCATTTTCGACCGACATTGCCGCCTCTGCGATTGCCGAGGCCGAGGCTGGGGTGAACCCCGGTCAGCTGGCCCCGCAGGCCCCCTTGGACCCGATGGCGTTGGGCGGTGACCGGGCGCGTGGCAACGCACCCGCCGGCATCGAGGAGACGACAGCCGAGATGGGTTTTGTCACCAGCGGCGTGTCGGACGAACAGGATTTTGCCGCCGTATCGACCCGCGAAAGCATTGAAAGCGACAAAGCCCGGATCGAGGCGAACCGGGCGCAATACATCACCATCCAGCCCGGCGCCTTGCCGGTGCGGCCGGGGGATGAGGGGCCAAATCTGGCGCAATATGCGATTGCGACCAACAATCCGGTTGGGGTGTCGCTGTACAATCGTCCGTCGATCTATCTGGTGAATGTCAAGGCGGCGTGCAGCAAGTTCACCTCGCCCGACCTGGCCCAACAGGCGTTTCTGGCCGAAGGCGGACCGCAAAGTGACCGCAAGGGGCTGGACCCCGATGGCGACGGCTTTGCCTGTGATTGGGACCCGCGCCCCTTTCGCGCGGCGCTGCAATGACACCAGCCCCGTCGCCCAACCATGGGGCGCGGCGGGGCGGGGTGCGGCCATCACTGATCGTGTTGCATTACACTGGCATGGCGACCTGCGCCGAGGCGCGCGCGCGGCTGTGTGATCCGCTGGCCGAGGTGTCGTGCCATTGGCTGATATCCGAGGCGGGCATGGCCGAGGCCCTGGTGCCCGAGGATCAGCGCGCATGGCATGCCGGGGCGGGGGAATGGGCCGGGCGGTCGGATATCAATTCCCACTCGATCGGGATCGAACTGGCCAACCCCGGCGACCGGCCCTTTGCGCAGGCGCAGATGGCAGGGCTGGAGGCGGTATTGCGCGGTGTGATGGCGCGCTGGGACATCCCCGCGCAGGGCGTGATCGGCCATTCCGACATGGCCCCCAGCCGCAAAGGCGATCCGGGGCGGCGGTTTGACTGGCGGCGGCTGGCACTGCAGGGGTTGGCGGTTTGGCCTGCGCCGGGGGTGCCCGGTGATTTCTGGGCCGATCTGCGCGCCTTTGGCTATCCAGACGCGCCGCAGGCTGACCTTTTGACGGCGTTTCGGCTACGGTTCCGGCCTTGGGGTGCGGGGGCGCTGACAGCGCAGGATGCGGCGCTGGCCGCTGGGTTACGGCGCTGGCACGGCGCCAATTGATGCAGCGCGCGGTGGTTCTGGGGCTGCTGGTCGCGGCCACGGTGTTCTGCGGCATGTTGCATCTGGTGGGCCTGAGCGCCGAAGACGGCACCGACCGCAGCCGCGCGTTGGGGATCGCGCGGATGGCGACCGGGCTGATGGTGATCTGGATCTGGCTGGGCGGGGCGCTGATGTACCGCTGGCGCGATGCCATCCGCGCGCGGGTGCGGGCCATCCGGCTGCCGTGGCGGGTGACCTTCGTCCTGTTCTGCATCCTGCTGGCCTGTCTGGAAGAGCTGGTCACGGTCAGCATGACCAATCTGGCCCCCCTGTTCGGATCGGGTATCGGCGAGGCTTATATCACCGCCTCGACCAATTATCTGGATGTGATCCTGTTTCATTCGGTCGTGGTCTTTGTGCCCTATTTCATTGTTCTGGCGTGGATATTGGGGCGCTATGCCTATGGCCCCTTTGCGGTATTCCTGAGCTTTGGCATCGTCGGCACCGTGGCCGAGGCGGTTTTTGCCGGAAACCCCGGGGTTGTGCTGGGGTTTCCGATGTGGACCTTTGTCTATGGGTTGATGGTCTGGCTGCCAACATTCTGCCTGCCACAGGACCGTGGTGCGCGGCCGGTCGGTACCTTGGCGCATCTGGTGCTGCCCTTTGCGGTATTCGGGCTGGCTATGCCGATGATCGTGCCGATCGTCTATGTGATTTCGGTGGTGCTGGGGCATCCGGGCATCGACTTTGCGCCCGTGGCGGGGTGAGGAAGATGGGCAAACCCGCACTTTCCCAAGGGGAAAGTGCAGGACTGCCCATCCTACAAGGGACCAAGGGGCCAAGCGACCGCACTGGCCGCACACCAGAAGCGGTGCATCGCGCTGACCGACCACGGGCGGCACGGTTGACCAAGTTTCGCAACCCTGACTATCCTGACTGCAACTTTTGAAGGAGACGGATCGTGACTGCAGGCATTGTGATTTCCGCTGGTCGCGCCGGGGGCGACTTTGATGGGTTTATCGGCTATGTTGGTCGTCCCATCGCCTTTGGCTATGGGTCGCACACGCCCAAACAGGTGATCATGGTCGAGGGCCGGGGCGATACCGGCCAGACGGTGGAGTTGATGCGGTCTTTAGGCGACTTTACAAACCAGATGAGGTTGCGGGATGCGGACGGGAAGCTGCTGGCCGACTTCAACTTTCAGACCTTGGGATTCGGCCTTGCGGTTCCGCAATCCGGGGCGGATCAGGTGTTGGATGCCATGATGGACAGGATCCAGACGGGAAGTTTCGGGGGTTTGAACCCGGGATATCGTTTTGTGGGCAATGTCGGTGATGACAGTTTTACGGGTGGTGCGAACGCGGATACGCTGACCGGTGCTGCCGGAAATGACATGCTGGCTGGCGGTGGTGGGGCCGACATTCTGGTGGGCGGATTGGGGGGTGACACGTTGAACGGGGGCAACGGGGTGGATCTGCTGCGTGGCAACGGAGGGGCGGATGTGTTCGTATTTGGATCAGCCCTTGCGGCCGTCGGCGACAGGATCGCAGATTTCGATATGGCAGAGTTTGACCGCATCGACCTGCGGCAGTTGGATGCCATTCAAGGGACGGCCGCCACCGACGCCTTTGCCTTTATCGGCGCCGCAGAATTTGGCGGCAATGCGGGTGAGTTGCGACTGCGGGTCGGGGCGAATAAGACCGCGGTGCAGGGCGACACCGATAGCGACGGCACGGCTGATTTCACAATCGTGGTCACCGGGGCCTTCGATCTGGACGCTACGGCGTTTTTATTGATTTGAGCGGCGTTGACGGCGTGCTGAATGGGGCCTATCAGCCACGTTGCGCGGATGGCTGGGTGATCACGGCGGCAACGTCGAGGAAAGTCCGGACTCCATGAAGTAAGGGTGCCGGATAATGCCCGGCGGGGGCAACCCCAGGGAAAGCGCCACAGAGAAGAGACTGCCATGGTGCCAAGGGTTTACCCAAAGCGGATCCATGGTGATGGTGAAACGGTGGGGTAAGAGCCCACCACGGACCGGGCAACCGGGACGGTATGGCAAGCCCCACCCGGAGCAATGCCGAATAGGGACCTTGCGTGGAAAGGTCCGGCCCTTGGGCCGGAAACCTCCACAGGGACGCTTCAGCCCAGAGGTCCGGGTTGGCAGCTTGACCGCCCCGGTAACGGGTGCGGCAGAGGAATGATCGCCCAAGGGAACTTGCCGCAAGGCAGGGGCCCGGGACAGAATCCGGCTTACAGGCCATCCGCGCAATTTGACAGACCGGGCTGCGGCCCCCAATCGTCAACCGCAAGGTGTTCAGTGGGGCGGTGTGGTGGTGGATTTACAGGTCAGGATCGTGACAGCCTCGCGTCCCGGCCTGACGGTGGATACGGGTGCGCTGTGTCAGGCGCTGTCGCAGGAATTCGACCTGTCTGGCGTGGCGCAGGTCGGCAACGCATTGCTGCGGTTCCAGAATGACGACGGGCTGACGCAGACTATGCGCGGTCAGGTGACCGAAGCCGGGTTTCTGGTAACCCATGCCGGGCGGCATCGGCAATGACACGATCCGCGGCGGCAACGACGCCGACCGCGTGACGGGCGGGCGACACATTCCCATTTCATACCACGACCGACGCCAATGGCGACATGATCACCGTTTTTTCATGCCGTTGCGGGCTAGATCCGGCTGTTGCAGCGCCGCGCCGGAACCTTTGCGCAAGGTGACATGACTGGCGACAGTTTGTCCGATTGGGCCCGGCTGGCAGGGGGGTTCACGGCCTGACAGCCACCGGTTTCATTTTATGGTCCGGGCCGTGCCG
>JANNAF010000298.1:0-3994 GCA_031384005.1 Rhodobacterales bacterium
GCGGCGTTTTCCTTTGTCTACCCGCATCTTATGCAGGCGTGGGTCGCGGCGGGGGCCGAAATTCTGCCGTTCTCGCCCCTTGCAGATCAGATCCCTGACCCCGGCGCCGATGTCTGCTGGCTGCCCGGCGGCTATCCCGAACTGCATGGTCCCCAGATCGCCGCCGCCCACCGTTTTCGCACCGGACTGCAACACTTTGCCACCACCAGACCGGTGCATGGCGAGTGTGGCGGCTATATGGTGCTGGGCGCGGGCCTGATCGACAAAGACGGTCAGCGCCATCAGATGACCGGCCTGCTGGGGCTGGAAACCAGCTATCAGACCCGCCGCATGCATCTGGGCTACCGCAAGGCCCAGTTGACCGCCGCCATGCCCGGCCACGACGCCGGGCGCATCCTGCGCGGGCACGAGTTTCACTATTCCACCATCGTGACCCAACCAGACGCCCCCTTGGCCCATGTGACCGATGCCGAGGGTGCGACCGTACCCGGAACCGGGTCGCGGCGCGGCCATGTCACAGGGTCATACTTTCACCTGATCGCCGAGGTGCCATGACTGACTTTGTCCCGACTGACTTTGTCCCAACTGGCTTTGTCTCTTTCGTATCCGCCGGTCCCGGTGATCCCGAACTGCTGACCATCAAGGCGATGAACCGTATCGCCGCTGCGGATGCCGTGCTGTTTGACGACCTGTCCTCGGGGCCGATCCTGCACCACGCCCGCGCCGGGGCCGATCTGGTGGGGGTCGGCAAAAGGGCAGGGCGCGCCTCGCCCAAACAGGACAGCGTCAGCCAGTTGCTGGTGGAGTATGCGCTGACCGGGGCCAAGGTGGTGCGCCTGAAATCCGGCGACAGCGGCATGTTTGGCCGGTTGGAGGAGGAAATTGACGCCTGCCGCGCCGCCGGGGTGGGGTACGAAATCATTCCCGGCGTCACCTCGGCCAGTGCCGCCGCGGCCGCTTATGGTATCCCCTTGACCCGTCGCCTGACCGCCCGCCGGGTGCAGTTCATCACAGGCCATGACGTGACAGGGGCCCTGCCGCATGACCTTAATCTGGCTGCTTTGGCCGACCCGCATGTCACCACCGTCATCTTTATGGGCAAACGCACCTTTGCCGAACTGGCGGCAAAACTGATGGGGCAGGGGCTGGACCCCGACACACCAACCCTGCTGGCAGAAAGCGTGTCGACCCCGGATCAATCGTTTCGCCGCGCCACATTGGGCACCTTGGCTGCCCAGATTGCCGCCGACAGCGACGGCCCTGCGCTGATCTTTATCGGACCACTGGCTGCACCATGACCCATGTCGCCATCGTGTGCCGGGCCTGTCCGGCCGGGCAGAATGGTCTGGCCGCCGACCTGACACAGGCGCTGCATCATTTGTCCTTCACTGTCAGCGAAACCGATTGCATGTCTGGCTGCGCCCGCGCCTCGACCGTGGCGTTTCGCGCGCCGGGCAAGACCGCCTATCTGTTTGGCGATCTGACCGCACAGGACCTGCCCACTCTGGTCACCTTTGCCGCCGCCTATCTGGCCAGCCCAGACGGCAACCTTGTCGATGCCCGGCCCTTGGGCACCCTGCGCACCAAGGCCCTTGCGCGTATCCCTGACCCAACCGAATAACCCCACCATGTCGCCAACGCGCCAAAAACGCCGCTTTCCCGCTTGACCCCAACCACCCCCTCGGTCCACATGGACCGGCAAGGTGTCCCACGGCGCGCAGGTGTCAGGGACTGAAACGGGAATGGGGTAGGGTGGACCGATGCAGGCACCTGATCCTCAACCGCCCCCGCGACTGTAAGCGGTAGCGGCGTTCCATCATGCCACTGGGTATCCCTGTCAAACGGGGCCCGGGAAGGCGGAGCGCACGCGGACCCGCGAGTCAGGAGACCGGCCTTGCAAGGTGAAACAACGGCTGCCGTCGGGTGTGACGGCCAAGGAGACTACGATGAACGCGACCCAAACGACCGCAGGCCAAACCAGCGTCAAGACCTCCTCGCCCTTGATGCAGGCGCTTTTCGTGGCCCTGATCGGCGGGCTGACCGTCTTTGCCGCAGGGTTCGCCCAGTCGCAAACCCTGCATGACGCGGCCCATGACATCCGCCACAGCACCGGCTTTCCCTGCCACTAAGGCAGGCATTTCCTGACCATGAAACATATGCTTTCCAGCGCCTTGATCGCTGGCTTTGCGGCAGGGCTGATCTTCGCCCTGCTGCAATTCGTGTTTTTGCAACCCGATATCGTGCTGGCGGAACAGTACGAATCAGGCGCATTGACGCATTTTTCGGGTGTTGCGCCAAACGGGGCGGCCGACGACCATGCCCATGATGCAGGCACCGAAGGCATAGCCCACGACCATCCCGCCGGACCCGAAATATCAGCCCTTCAGCGCCAAGGCCTGACCGTGCTGTTCTCTGTGCTGACCTATTGCGGTTATGGCCTTGTCCTGATGGCCGCGATTCAGGGCGCCGAACAGTTGGGCGTCAAGATCGGCCCGGCACAAGGTCTGCTTTGGGGTCTGGCCGGGTTCATGTGTTTCCAGATGATGCCAGCCCTTGGCTTGGCCCCCGAACTGCCCGGAACGCCTGGACCGGATCTGGCTGCGCGGCAAATCTGGTGGGCGGCCACGGCCATCGCAACCGCTGTCGGCCTGTGGTTCATGGCCTATGGTGGCCCGATTTGGCAGCGTGTCGCGGGGGCAGGGGTACTGGCCGCGCCGCACATCTGGGGTGCGCCGCAAGCCACGGTCTTTGGCGGCGTTGCCCCACCTGAACTTGCCTCGGCCTTTACGGCGCATAGCCTGGGGGTTGGCATGATCACCTGGGCGGTGTTGGGCGGTCTGATCGTCACCTTTTGGCGCAGCACGACTGCCAAATGATCCACTTGCACCTGATCGGCATTGGCACTGGCAACCCCGATCACCTGACACTGCAGGCGATCAAGGCGCTGAACGCCGCCGACCTCGTTCTGATCCCGCGCAAGGGCGACAGCAAGGCGGATCTGGCCAACCTGCGCCGCAGCATCTGCGCCGCCGTGATCACCAATCCGGCAACACAGATGGCCGAGTTCGACCTGCCCGTGCGCGACAGCGCCAACCCGGACTATCTTGACGGTGTGAACCTTTGGCATGACGCGATTGCTCGGGTCTGGGCGCGCACCATCGCGCAGCATCCAGACGCAACCCATGTGGCGCTGCTGGTCTGGGGCGATCCGTCGCTGTACGACAGCACATTGCGCATCGCCGCGCGCCTGACGACACCGATCAAGGTCCACATGGTGCCCGGCATCACGTCGGTTCAGGCGTTGACGGCAGCCCATGCCATTCCGCTCAACGATCTGGGCGCGCCGGTCACCATCACGACTGGTCGCCAACTGCGCGACGGCTGGCCCGCTGGTGCCGACACACTGGTCATCATGTTGGACGGCAGTTGCAGCTTTCAATCAATTGATCCTGCTGGTGTTTTCATCTGGTGGGCCGCCTATGTCGGCATGGCCGAACAGATCATCCTGTCGGGCCCCTTGGCTGATATCTCGGCCCAGATCATAGAAACCCGCGCCGCTGCGCGCGCGGCACATGGCTGGATCATGGATATCTACCTGCTGCGCAGAGATCCGTATATTACATAATATAGATTATCGGATTGTCGTTTAGGATCACCCTGCGCCGCTCCGGTGCGAGGTGTGAAAATCATGAAAAAACCCTATACCCCGACCCTCAAGGTTGTTGTTCTTCCCATCGTCGGCGCTCTCGGCGCTGTTCTCGCGATGGTCTGGCCTCTTGGCTATTCCGCGTTTTGCGCATCAGCCCAAGTTGCCCTGCTTTGAGCGTCGCGCGTGTTTTTCGCAAGGCGTCTCTGCAACAACAGGACCGGTTGCCGGTTTCCACGTATGAGGAGGCTTGCCGCCGTCTCGTCTGCCACCGCATTGACGAAGCCGTTACTGACGAGGCTTACGATCTGCTTGTTAAACTCGTGGCAGACATTTTTTGGCGCCCCG
>JANNAF010000301.1:0-2831 GCA_031384005.1 Rhodobacterales bacterium
CGACGCCTCCAGCACCGCCGCGATATCCTCGACATGGATGCGGCTGAACACCTGACCGGGTTTCAGGATGCGCCGCGCGGTGCCGTCACGCACCTTTTCAAACGGCCCGCGCCCGGGGCCGTAAATCCCGGCCAGCCGGAATATGTGCAACGGCAGACCCAGCGCGGCCCATGCGCCCTCGGCCCGCACCCGCGCGGCACCGCGCGCTGTGCTGGGGGTCAGCGCCGTGCCCTCATCCACCCAGTCGCCATTGTGGTGGCCATAAACCGCCGTGGTGGAGAGGTACCCCACCCATTTTGGCCCCGCCGCGACAATCTGCGCCCCCAGATCCCGCACCACCGGGTCGCCCGCCGCATCCGGCGCCACGCTGGTCAACACATGGGTCGCTTGGCGCACCGCTGCGCCGATATCCCCCGGCCAGATCAGCGGCTCCACCCCCATCGCCGCCAACCGCGCCGCCTTGTCCGCAGTGCGCGTGGTGCCGATGACGCGCCAGCCCTGCGGGATCAACCGCCGTGACAGCGCCTGCGCCGAATACCCATGACCGATAGACAAAAGTGTGTTCATGCCTGCACTATCCCCGCAAGCTATCCCAACCGCAAGCTGATGATGCCCGACCTGAACACCGCCCTTGCCCTGACCGGCCCCGACGCGACGCTGGCGCTGTACCGCGACTGGGCCGCGACCTATGACGGCGGCTTTGCCCGCGATATGCAGTACAACCTGCCCGCCCATGTCGCCGCCGCCTTTATGGCCGCCGGGGGCGCGGGCCCGGTGCTGGATGTGGGTGCGGGCACCGGGCTGCTGGCAGGGTCGCTGCGTGACATGGGGTTCGCAGGCCAGATCGACGCGCTGGATTTTTCCGCCGAAATGCTGGCCGTTGCCGCCGAAAAGCGGCTCTATACTGGCCTGTTTCGCGCCGATGTGACCCAACCCCTGGCCCTGCCGCGGCAATACCACGGCATCACCTCGTCGGGGACCTTTACCGCGGGCCATGTCGGCCCCGCCGCCTTGCCCCATATGCTGGCCATCGCCCATCCCGGCGCGCTGTTCGCCCTGTCGATCAACCAACGGGTCTGGACCGACGCAGGCTTTGACCGCGCCCTGACCGATTTGCAGGCCAGCGCGCAGATCACCGACCTGCAACTGATCGAGGTGGAAATCTACGGCGCCGCTGCCCACGCGCTGGATCCGGACCACGCCACCGACCGCGCCTTTGTGACATTGTTCCGCGCGGCTTGAAGCACCTTCATCAAGACGTCACTTGCTTTGATCACTTGTTCAGCCTTAGATGGCCGATCAAAAAAGCAAAGATGACAAGATGACCGATGACATGCACCAATTCCTGACGCCCGATGCGCAGGACCCGATGACCTTTACCGATGCCGCCGCCGCTGTGGCCCGCCTGGAACTGCTGTACGATCAGGCGACCAGCTTTCTGATCCAGCATTTTTCCGATACCGTGACCAACGGCAAACCGGAAACCCGGATCCGGGCCTACTATCCCAAAATCACCCTGACCGTGTCCAGCCATGTCAAGATTGACAGCCGCCTGTCCTTTGGCCATGTCGCGGGCCCGGGCACCTATTCCACCACCGTCACACGACCCGACCTGTTTCGCAATTACCTGACCCAACAGATCGCCCTGCTGATCGCCAACCACAATGTGCCCGTCCAGATCAGCTTGTCAGACACGCCGATCCCGGTGCATTTTGCCGTTGCCGGCAAACCCGAACTGCACGTGCCCCAAGAAGGCTCGCTGGACTTTTCCCTGCGCGATGTGTTCGACGTGCCTGACCTTGCCACCACCAATGACGACATCGTCAACGGCACCCGCACCTATCACCCCGACGGCTCGCGCCCCCTCGCCCCCTTTACCGCCCAACGCGTCGATTACAGCCTGTCGCGCCTGTCGCATTACACCGCGACCGACCCCAGCCACTTTCAAAACTACGTCCTGTTCACCAACTATCAGTTCTACGTGGACGAGTTCGAGGCGATTGCCCGTGCCGCACTGGCCGACCCGTCACAGGGCTATTCTGAATTTGTGACCGGCGGCAACGCCTCGATCACTGAACCCGATCAGGAAATCCGCGCGGTGGGCAAACTGCCCCAGATGCCGACCTATCACCTGAAACGCCCCGATGGCGACGGGATCACGCTGGTCAACATCGGCGTCGGCCCGTCCAACGCCAAAACCGCCACCGACCACATCGCCGTTCTGCGCCCCCATGCCTGGCTGATGGTCGGCCACTGTGCGGGCCTGCGCAATTCGCAGTCCCTGGGCGATTTCTGCCTTGCCCACGCCTATCTGCGTGAGGATCACGTGCTGGACGACGACCTGCCAATCTGGGTGCCGATCCCCGCACTGGCCGAGATTCAGATCGCCCTCCAGGAAGCGGTGGCCGAGGTGACCCAGCTGGAGGGGTACGAGCTGAAACGCATCATGCGCACCGGCACCGTCGCCACCATCGACAACCGCAACTGGGAACTGCGCGACCAGTCTGGCCCGGTCCGCCGCCTGTCGCAATCGCGCGCCATTGCGCTGGATATGGAATCGGCCACCATCGCCGCCAACGGGTTCCGGTTCCGTGTGCCCTACGGCACGCTGCTCTGTGTGTCAGACAAGCCGCTGCACGGCGAATTGAAACTGCCCGGCATGGCCACCAACTTCTACAAGACCCAAGTCAGCCGCCACCTGCAGATCGGCGTGCGCGCGATGGAGCAGCTGCGCACCATGCCTCTGGGCGAGATTCACTCGCGCAAATTGCGCAGCTTCGAGGAAACCGCCTTCCTGTGATTGCGCTATTTCCGCTGTTTTCAGCGAAAAT
>JANNAF010000302.1:0-7892 GCA_031384005.1 Rhodobacterales bacterium
CCGCCCTGGCCGGGGACCGGAACTTTGCCGATGATCATGCCGTGATGGGTGGTTTGGCGCGGTTCAATGATACCCCGGTCGTGGTGATCGGCCATGAAAAGGGCAACGACACCAAATCGCGGATCGAACGCAACTTTGGCAAGGCGCGGCCCGAAGGGTACCGCAAGGCGATCCGGCTGATGGATATGGCCGACAAGTTCCGGCTGCCCGTCATCACCCTGGTCGACACCCCCGGTGCCTATCCCGGCAAGGGTGCCGAGGAGCGTGGCCAGTCCGAGGCGATTGCCCGCGCCACCGAACGCAGCCTGTCGCTGGGTGTCCCGGTCATCTCGGTCATCATTGGGGAGGGCGGTTCAGGCGGTGCCGTGGCCTTTGCCACCGCAAACCGCATCGCGATGCTGGAGTATTCGATCTATTCGGTGATCAGCCCCGAGGGTTGCGCGTCGATCCTGTGGAAAGACAGCGACAAGATGCGCGAAGCCGCCGAGGCGCTGCGCCTGACCGCGCAGGATTTGCAGAAACTGGGCGTGATCGACCGCATCGTCAAGGAACCCGTTGGCGGCGCCCAGCGCGGCCGCCGCGAGGCGATCGAGGCGGTGGGCAAGGCCATCGAGGCCATGCTCAAGGAATTGTCGGGCAAGAAACCCGATTTCCTGATCAAGGACCGCCGTGAGAAGTTTCTGGACATGGGCACCAAGGGTCTGGCGGCATAAGGTCGGGGTATACCCTGACCAATGCGGCGTTCGGCTCTGGACGTTGGCCGAAACTGTTGGAACTCAACGCGATACGCTGTGGTTTCGGGATTTCAATGATCCCGCTGGGGTCGCAAAACCTAGCCAGTGGCTATTGGCCCAGTGGCTTCCACAAAGAGTAGTTAGCCCCCAAATACGCGATTTGTCCAAGTTTGCGATAGTTGCCGGGAAAAGCCAAACCTCGGGTCATCAGCAGGGCCGACATTTCCGCCTCGCTGGTGTTGATAAGGACAAAGGCATTTTGCAAACGGTCAAGTTGCGCAAATCCAAGCGCCAGTTCGCTGTACTTTCTTTCTCCTTCGTTAGTGCTCAAAAAAGCCGGATGACCCGGCGAGCGTGCGCCCAAGGCAAAGACCAACGACGGTAAATAGCTGCTGGCAATGACGTCATCGCCAGGTTGAAATCCGTTCCTGACAGCCAGCGCCTTTAACGAAACGATCAGGTCGCTACTTTTAGCGTCCAGATACAACGTCGATTCGGGTGATCCGACAGGGGTCCGAACGGACTGTGACCGCAGATTGGTGCTAATCTGTTGCGGGTTCAAAACGGCACCGGCAATCGTTTGACCCGTCGAGACGGTGGCGATCGAAAGGATTGAAAGACTGGCGATGATTTGTGCAGATCGACCTTTGCCGATGGCTTGCAGCAACAGCAACACTGCCACAAACCAAGGCAAAGAATAGAACGCCGTGACATTGGAAAGCGGATTTGCCGTTCCCACCGCTGCCCCCAGCGGAGCAGCGATCAAGAAACCCATAAGGACGACCGATCGGAACCTCGTGCTAAAGATTGGCGTCAATCCGGCATTGCGCCATTGCAAAGTGACCACGGTGGCAATCAGCAACAGGACCCAACCCAGATGATACACCAGATAAAAGGGCAAAATTGTGCCGTCGGGGATCCGGTCTGCAAGGCTCCACCCTGATACAAACGTGATCAGGCATGCCACAACGACCACCGCCGCAAGGGGCAAAAGTTCGTCCCAGCCTTTGCCCACCCTGTTGGGGCGCAGGCGATCAAATACTGGAATAAACAGCAAAATCAGATAGCCAGGCCAAAAAATCTGCAAACCAGACCGTAGAAGGGCAAGGGTTTCCCCGGCATAAAGCCGGATTTTCAGTGCGGGCACATGCACACCAAAGGCCTGATAAAGGGCCCAGCCGTCCTTGAAGCCTTGCCAGCTTTGCTGTGCCGACACAAAGGCCAGGAAGTGAATTGCGGACCAAGCCAAAATCCCCAGCAACATGGCGCCACACAGCTGTGCCCGACCAAAGGGGGCCCGAGCACCCCAAAGAAGGACCAACAGGTAACAGGCGAAGGTCAGGCACAGTCCGGATGGCACCTTTGTGAACAAAAGCAGTCCGAGGAACAGGCCGGCGCAGAAAAAACCCAGCACTGCGCGCACAAACAGGGGGCCGGGTTCGTCGGCATGCCGCAATCCGTACAGGACTGAGCCAAGCAAAAGGTTCAAGGCAATAGCCGTCAACGTATAATTGTTCGGCGTCGCAAAAAACCATTGGTAATAGACCATGGCACCGGTCGACAAAAACAAAAGGTGGGCAGGGTCGGAAATCACCGCCTGTGCGCCGGACGTGAAATGCCGCCGGAAACTGGTAAAACCCAGCCACAGGATCACCGCAGACCCAAGCACCAAAGCGATACCCAATCTGCGAAACAAGGTCGGATCATACCCGACAAGGCGAAACAGCGCGCCGTTATAGAAATAGACGGCTGACACATTCTGCATCATATCCTCGGGAAACCGCGCCGCCAACAGATAGACGCCTTCGTCGCCCAGACCCAAGCTGCGGGAGGATGCCCAGATCAGCGTTCCGATCGACCCAGCCAATAATGTGATCAGGGCGAACAGGGTGGCCCAATGTAATCGTCCATACATGATTTTGGCTTTCCCAGTTCAATTTCGCGGACCCTTGGGCCACCCAGCAGACATTTGCAATCGGATCCAAGGTCCGCTTGAGTTGGACACATCATGCCGCCATCTGCCCTTCGGCATGTGATGTCCCTGGCCACGTGCCATCATGGCATGGGTGGACTGTCTGGGGCTTATCATTCATCCGGTTTGCCAGATCAAGACTGATGCGTCGTAGCAAGGTCGGGAAGTCGGTTTTGGGATGTTCGCATGGGACAGGCCGAACGGCTTGGCGCGACTTTGCTTGCAGGCAAACCTTTCCATTATATGAACGTATAATTGTAAGATTGTGTTTTTAAACGATTTCGAAAAGTGTCCACATGTAGACACTGCGGGACGTCGCGATTTTTCTGCGAAAAATCGGGGTGGGTGGCTAATCACCACCAGCCCAGATGCGCGCGGGCGGCGCGTTCGGTGTCGTATTGGGTGGCGTCGATCGTGCCGTCCGATGCCTCGGCCAGCATGGTGCCGACCGAGGGCAGGCCGTCAGATTGGTCGCCACTGGTCCACAGCGCCGAGCGTTGCAGGGCACGGGCGCATTGCGAATAAACCTGCGTCACCTGAATGACGATGACGGTGCGGGGATGTTTGCTGTCGCGGGTAAAGGATTGGCACAGGGCGGGGTCGGCGATCAGTTTTCGGTTCCGTTGATGCGCAAGGCCGTGGTCGAGCCCGCGACGAGGAAGATGAGGGATACGCGGCCATCGCGGACGATATTGCGCAGGCTGTCGATGCGGTCGTTGCCTTTCCAGTCGGGCAGGGCGAGGGTTCTGGGTCGATCACCGTCACCACGGGTCCAGTATCGCCGCGTGGCGAGCCGTCTGTCCCCTCGGGGCCGACAGTGGTGAGGACGCAAAATCGCGAGCGGTCAAGAAAGGCGCGGTAGGAGGGGGTCAGGTGCGGCGTGACTTTGACAAGGGCCGGTGTCGAGGGGTTGCCGTAGAGGGCGTGCAAGTCGTCAAGGGTGGTGATCGAGGTCATCTGGGTTCCTTTGGCGGTCGGGCGGATGCTGGCACAGCAACAGGCAGGCAGACCTTGGGGCGGGGGCGGGTGGTCGTCGCGGGTTCAGTGCCGTGATCATAGCCACGCAGATCTAAAGGGCAATTGGTGCGACTGCCGGCGCGACTGCCGGGGCAAGTGTTGCGGCAAGTGTTCCGGCTGAGATGGCGGAGAGGTTGGCGGTCACAGGTATTGCCCCCTGTGCTGCTGTCGGGCGGGGGGGGGTGGTCTGGGTTGGCGCGTTTTGCAGGCGTCGATGCGGGGGTTTCACGCCCCCGCCGCCCCCGTGGGATATTTTTGCAGCGAGGATGGGTCAGGCTTTTATGGGTTTGGGTTTGGGTTTTTTAAGTTTGGGATCGGGGGCGTCTGACTGCACGGCGCGCAGGGCGCGGGTGCATAGATCTGGGTCATCCAGCAGCTGGGAGCCGATGATGTAGTCTTTCGATCCGGGATAGGCGGGGCCGCGTTCGGTGTCGGGCAGAAGGGCGAGGGCAGTGGGTGTGGGTTTGATGAACAGGGTGTCGTCGCAAACAAAGGCTACCACGATGCCGTCAAGGTAGAGGGCATATTCGCCAAACATGCGTTTATGGGTCAGGGGCAGCGGGTGCAGGGTGTCGATAAGATGGGCGATGGTGGCGGGCGCGGTGGTCACGGCGCAAAGCCCGCCTCGGCCATCAGGGCGTTGGAGGCGGTTTCGATCCTGGTTTCGAGCTGTTTTGTGAAGTCGGTCACCGAAAGGCCGGGATTGATGGGGGGCAGAAACTCGATCACGGCGAGGCCGGGTTGGCGCAGGATGCCGTGTTTGGGCCAGAACAGGCCCACATTGGTGGCAGCGGGGATGCAGGGTTGGCCCAGTTGTTCATAAAGCAGGGCTGCCCCCAGTTTGTAAGACAGCATGGCGCCCGGGGCGACGCGGGTGCCCTGTGGGTAGATCACCAACTGGCCGGGCAGGGCCGTACCCTTTTGCACATCCGCCTTCATCTTGGCGATCGCGGCGCCGCGTTTGCCGCGGTTGACCGCGATGCAGCCGATGCGCATGGCGTATTGGCCGAGAAAGGGGGTCCAGAGCAGTTCACGTTTCATGATGAACTTGGGTCGGGGCAGAACGGAGACCAGCAGGATGACGTCAAAGAAGCTTTGGTGCTTGGCGGCGACGATCACTTCGCCCTGTGGGACCGTGCCGCGAATTTCAGAGCGCAGACCCAGCATCAGCGCGGCTGTCCAGCGCACCCAAATGCAGTAAAACCGCAAGGCCAGATGGGCCATGTCGCGCGAGATCAGGGCCGGGATGGCAAAGGCCAGCGCGGTTGCGGTCATCATCACATACATTTGCACGATGAACAGCACGGATATCAACAGGCGCATCAGGTCAGCCTCCGCAGGGTTGAGAAGGCGGCGATGCGGGTGGCGACAAAGGCCACGATGGCCGCCAGTACCGGCAGCGTGAAGGGCAAGAGCCAACCTGCGCCGGTAAAGCCAAGGCCGGTCAGAAAGCCACCTGCCGCATCCTGCGCGGGCAACAGCGCCACGCCGATGGTGCCGGCAACCGCGCCGACTGCCGAGCCTGCCGCTGCGCGCAGCGTAAATCGACGCACGAAGGCGCGGGCGATGTAACTGTCGCGCGCGCCCACCAGTCGCAGGACCTTGATCACTTGGGCATTGGCGGCGAGGGCGGCGTTGGCCGCAAGGGTGATCATGGCGGCCATGGCGGCACCGATCAGCGCGATGGACAGGTAACCAAGCAGGCGCAGGCGGGAGGCCGCCTCGGCCATCGGTTTGCGCCAGCGGGTGTGGTCGTCCAGCACGGCGCCGGGAGCCTCGGCCGACAGGCGTTGTTTGAGGCCTTCGCTGTCGTAACCTTCGGGGGCTTCGACCACCTCGATCAGTTGGGGCAGGGGCAGGTCGGTCAGCGGCAGGTCGGGGCCGAACCAGGGTTCAAGCAGTTTGCGCTGTTCTTCGGGCGTGGTGGCGCGGGCGGAGGCTATGCCGGGCGTGGTGGACAGCACATCCAAGACAGCCTTGGTTTGCAGCGCGATCTGGTCGTCTGGGGCAGAGATGCGGATGGTTGCCGTGCGGTCCAGTGCCCCAGCCCAGCGGGTGGCCAGACGCCCCGAGGCGAGGGACAGGGCCAGTGCGAACACCGCCAGAAAGGTCATCGCCCCAGCAGTAAAGCTGGTCAGGGTGGCCGGGGCGCCCGACGGCGGCACGACGCGGTCATTGGCCGAGCGTTGCGCGGACATCACAAGTCCGCCCCCGCCAATTGGATCCGGCGCTGCGATATGCGCAGGACGCGGGCGGCAATCTGGCTTTTGGCCTGACGGATCAGGTTCAGATCGTGGGTGGCCACAAGGATCGTCTTGCCCATCTTGTTCAACTCGACCAGCAGGGTCAGCAGGCGCAGCGACAATTCCCAGTCAAGGTTGCCGGTGGGTTCGTCCGCAAGGATCACATCCGGCCCCATGATGATGGCGCGGGCCAGGGCGGCGCGTTGGCGTTCGCCGCCCGACAGTTGCGGTGGTTTGGCCTCGGCCAACTGACCCAGACCGACCCAGCCCAGAAGGTCGGACAGATCGGCGGGTGCCGACGCTCGGCCCGCCACCGTCAGCGGCAGGGCGACATTGGCCGCCAAAGGCAGGTGATCCAGAAACTGGCAGTCCTGATGGACCACCCCGATGCGCCGACGGGTCAGGGCGACATCGTCGCGCGACAGGGACCGCACCTCGCGGTCAAACAGCGTCAGGCGGCCTGCGGTGGGCAAAAGTTCAGCATAGCACAGTTTCAACAGCGTCGATTTGCCCGAGCCCGACGGTCCCGTCAGAAAGTGGAACGACCCCGGCGCAAGCCGGAGCGAGACATCGGAGAGAAGTTCGCCACCGCCATAGGAATAGGCCGCATTTTCAAACGAGATCACCGGGTCGCCTTGCCTCATACTGCCCCAACCTGTGGCACCATCGCCTATGGGGCGGCAGGATTCAACGGGCCGTGTTAAGGAATTGGACGCAAACACTTGGATAGAGACGGTTTCGTTGCTACAACGGCGAAGCAAAGAACACGTGCAAGGTGGGACGGTACGGAATGCGGTTGGTCTGCCCGAATTGTGACGCTGAGTATGAAATTGATGACGCCGCCATCCCCAAGGACGGCCGTGACGTGCAATGTTCCAACTGCGGCCATGCGTGGTTTCAAGGTCACCCCGAGGTTGAGGCCGCCGTGGAGGCCGAAGCCGATCTGTACGAGGCCCCACCCGGTGCCGTAGCGGCCGAAGCTGAGCCAGAGCCCGAGCCCGAGCCTGAGTCAGGGCCAGAGCCAGGGCCAGAGCCGGTTGTTCAACCCGCCCCGCCCGCCCCTGCGGTGGCGCGGTCGCTGGATGAGACGGTTCTGGCCGTGCTGCGCGAAGAGGCCGAGCGTGAAACCCGCGCCCGCCGCGCCGATGCGGCTCCACAACCCGTGATCGAGACGCAGACCGAAATGCCGTTGGCACAAGAAGAAGGCGGCATGGCCCTGGCGGTGCGGCGTCTGGCCAAGCTGCGCGGTGCGCCTGCCGAACCCGAGGCTGTCGCCGTGGCACCAGCCCCGGTCAGATCCCGCAGCCAGATGTTGCCGGCGATCGAGGAGATCAATTCGACCCTGCGGTCCACCAACAGCCGGACCGCGGACGAGGATGATGGCATTGCAGACACGATGACCGACCCCAAGGCCGAAAGCAAAGGGTTCCGGCGCGGGTTTGTGACGCTGATGGTTCTGGCGGCGCTGATCGTGGCGGTTTATGTGCTGGCCCCGGTGATCAAGGCGCAGGTTCCCGCATTGACCGGGGTGATGGATGGCTATGTCGCGACGGTCAACATGGCGCGGGTCAGTCTGGATGCCGGGTTGAAATCGCTGGCGGCGCTGTTGCGCGGTTTGGCGGGCGGTCAGGGCGGTTGACGGTTCCGGCAGGTTCGGCGGGGTGAACCCCGCCCTACGACTGATCCGGCGTCGTCAGAACAGGTCCAACAGGCGTTTCAGGTAACCGCGTTCGCCCTCGGGGCGGGATTGTTCGCCGGCGCGGCGGCGGATTTCGTCTAGCAGGTCCTGTGCGCGGCGGTAGACATCGGTGCCTTGCAACATGCTGCGGTCGGTGCCCATTTGCGCCGATTGCCCGGTTTCGCGGCCAAGGGGGTCGCGTTGGCCGTCGGGGGCATCCTTGGTTGCGGCTTGACCGTTCTGGCCGT
>JANNAF010000409.1:0-2014 GCA_031384005.1 Rhodobacterales bacterium
CCGGCTGTCAGGCTGCAACGTCAGCAACCGCTTGACCCACAGCAGCAATCGCGGCGCCAGCGCATCGCCCTCGGGCGACAGATCGACCGCCACCAGCAGGATCGGCGCCCGCTCCATCTGCGCGCCATGGCTGACCGGGGCCGCAAACCCGGTCACCCGCCGCATCCTGCGCCAACGCGCAAAGACCGCCATCGCGCCATCTGCCTGCAACTTCATCGCCCGGTCGGTCATCACCACCTGCGCAGGGTGCGACAGGTCGAACATCATCTGTGCCGCCGTCTGATAGCGCCGCGCCGGGTCCACCTCCAACCCGCGCAAGATCACCTCTTGCAACCACTCGGGCACCTCGGGGCGCAGGGCGCGCGGCGGCACCGGGTCGCGCCACAACCGCCGCCGAACGCCCTTCAACGTCTCGGGCTGGCCATAGGGCATCTTGCCCGTCGCCATCTCGTACATCATCGCGGCCAGCGCGAACAAATCGCTGCGCAGATCGTTGCGTTGCCGCAAATACTGTTCCGGTGCGATATAGGGGAATGTCCCCATCGGTATGGTGAACTCCTCGTCCAGCAGGTCGGGCAAATCGTCATGCCGCGCCAAACCAAAGTCGATCAAAACCATCTCGCCGGTTGCCCGCTGCAACACATTGGCCGGCTTCAGGTCCAGATGCGCCACATGGCTCACATGCAGCGCATGCACCGCCGCCGCCAACCGCGCCGCCGTTTCAACCACCTCCGACAGGCTCATCGGCCCCCGCATCCGCTCCAGCAGCGACCCGCCGCCCACCGCCTCCATCACGATATAGGGCATGTCGTCAAATCCACCCACCGCCACCACCCGTGGCACATGCGGCCCGGTCAGCCGCGGCATGATCATCTGTTCCACCTCGAACCCCACGATCGTTGGCCCGTCATAACCGTCCAGAATTGTCGGCACCTTCATGACCATGTCGCCGCCATGCAACGCATGCGTCACCCCCCAGATCGAGGCAAAGCCACCCTGATGCAGCCGCGCCCCCAGCGTGAACCCGTCAATCTCCATCCCCTCAGCCGGCCTGCGCATCGTCAATCCCCGCTTAACAGCCGCAAGGCCAGCGCCTCGGGCAATCCCGCCGCCCGCACCTTCAGCGCCGTCTTGCCACAGTCATAGGGCACCCGGCGAAAGGTCAACTCGGCGGTCACATCGTCATAGATGGCATAGCCCGCCGCCGGGTCACGGTCGCGCGGCTGCCCCGCCGAACCGATCACCGCCAACCAGCGCCGCGACCGGATCAGGGGCACCGGCACCCCCATCTTGGCCCGCTGCTCGCGCACCACCCCGGTCAGGTCGGCGGCGTACAGGGCGGGCACATGGACATGCCCGCAAAACACCACCCGCGCCTTGCATGAGCGCAGCGCACCCGTCGCCCGCGAATCGTTGGTGATATAAATCCACTCTGCCGGGGCCTCGGCACTGGCATGGACCAACGCCACCTCGCCCACCTGCGCCATCAACGGCAGCCCCGCCAAAAAGGCGCTTTGGTCGGCCCGCAGGCGCGGCCTTGTCCAGTCCATCGCCACCCGGGCATTGGTGGTGAAATCGCGCGCCCCACCTGTGACGGCCTGATCATGATTGCCCTGCAAACAGATCGCGCCCGCTGCGGCCAATTCCATGACCTTGTCGCAACACCATTCCGGGTCCGGCCCGTAACCGACGTAATCGCCCAACAGCGCAATCCGGTCACAACCCCGCGCGGCCACATCCGCCAACACGGCTGCAAACCCCTCTTTGTTGCCATGCACATCGGTGATCAGCGCCAACCGCATAGACCTGCCCCCCACGCCGCCAAACCCGCTATACCTGTGGCTCCGGAATTGCGCCCCATGACCTGTGCAGCACTATCCTGCTTGAGGTGCACTCGACGTCCCAAGTCACCCCCGACGCCCAACGCATTTGAACCAGAAAAACAGTGCGACCCATAGCCTCACCGCCGATTGTAATGGATCGACGCCACCGCCGCCGATGCCAGCCGCGCCAT
>JANNAF010000439.1:0-2740 GCA_031384005.1 Rhodobacterales bacterium
GCCCGCCACAGCCCGTATCCGCCGCCAAACACCACCGCCACAACCGCAGCGACCACACCGGACCTTGTCCCGGCGCCCAATTCCGACCAAACAGCCATTCCCGTCCCCCCGACGTCACATCTTGTTGCAAAGCCTGTTGCCGGCCCTTGCTTTTCTTCTGTTAGAAACCCCGATATCTGCAACAAGCGCAATAGATTTTCACGGATTTCATGCCCATGACGCAGCTTCCCTCGCTTTGTGTGTTCTGTGGTGCCCGCACGGGCAACCTTGCGGCCTATACCCAGGCCGCCATCGACCTTGGCCACCTGATCGCCGCCCGCAACTGGCGACTGGTTTACGGCGCAGGCGACGTCGGCCTGATGGGCCTGGTTGCCCGCGCCGCGCAATCCGCCGGGGCGACCACGCTGGGCGTCATCCCCACTCACCTGTTGCAGATGGAGGTGGGCAAGCGCGACCTGTCCACCCTGATCATCACCGAAAACATGCATGAACGCAAAAAGGTCATGTTCATGAACTCTGACGCCATCGCCGTGCTGCCCGGTGGCGCCGGATCACTGGATGAGTTTTTCGAGGTCCTGACCTGGGCCCAGATCGGCCTGCATAAAAAACCGATCTACCTGTTGAACATCGACGGCTACTGGAACCCGCTGATCGCCCTCTTGGATCACACGATTGCCCAAGGCTTTGCCGATGACAGCCTGCGCCGTCACTTTACCGTGCTGCCAGACGTCGCCGCCCTTGACGCGACCCTGTCCGCACGCCACGCCGCCCCGGAATAGACCGCCAGCGCCGCCCAGATCATCGCCAGCGCGATGCCATGCCAGCGCGTCACCCCCTCGCCCATCACAAACACCGCCGACAGAAACTGCAGCGTCGGGTTCAGGTATTGCACCAGACCCGACGTGACCAACCGCACCCGCCGCGCGCCATAGGAAAACAGGATCAGCGGCCCGCCACTGATCACCCCGGCCAGGGGCAATACCCATGTGTGCAACCCGTCGCGCAAAAACCACCCCTCGCCGCGCCACGCCGCCCAGATCAACACGGCCAGCGCGAACGGCGTCAACAACACCACCTCCATCGTGACCGACACCACCGCCCCGGTCGCCATCCCCTTTTTCACCGCCGCATAGGCCGCAAAACTGGTGGCCAGCGTCAGCGCGATCCACGGTGCCACCCCCAAACCAACCGTCAGCACCAAAACCGCCAGCGCCGCCAACCCGACCGCCACGACCTGCGCCATCATGGGACGCTCGTGGAACACCACTACCCCGATCACCGCCGAGATCAGCGGGAATATGTAATAGCCCAAACTCGCCTCGACCGCATGGCCCCCCATCACCGCCCAGATGAACAAGAACCAGTTGACCGCAATCAGACCCGACGATGCGATAACCCGCCCCCGTTCCGGCCCGCGCCACAACACCCCCAGCGCGCCCAGATTGCCCTGCACCGCCAACAGCGCGGCAAAGGACAGCGCCGTCCACACCGTGCGGTGCGCCATCATCTCCAACGGCGGCACATCGTCCAGAAAATGGTAATACAGCGTCGCCAGCCCCCAGACCGAACAGGCCGCCACAATCGCCGCCACCCCCTTTTGCGGATCGGTCATGCCAGATCGACCACGGTAATCTCGGGCGGCATCCCAAACCGGACGGGCAGGCCCGAACACCCAAGACCGCCTGACACCACCAGATCGCGCCCCGCCTCGCTCACCGGGCCATAGGCGTAACGGCTGCCGTATTGCGACGGCACCACCGGGGCCCATGGGCCAAACCGGACCTGCCCGCCATGGGTATGGCCCGACAGCGTCAGTATGATGCGCGCGGCGGGGTCGACCTGCGGCAACTGCGCGAAAATGTCAGGTTCATGCGCCAACAACACGGCTGGCCCATCCCCCGTCATCTGCGCCAAAGTGCCCGCGATATCGGATTTGCCAACCCAGTCGCGCCTGCGTTTTCCGCGCAGCTGCAACGCGGTCTGACTGTCCAACCCCAACAGCCACAGCCCGCCCACCTGCACCGCACGGTTGACCAGCACCTCAATCCCCACCGCTTCCAACGCCCTTTGCGTCAGGGTCGGCCCCACCGCGCCGCCGGTCTTGCGGATATGATCCCACCAGTCATGATTGCCCAACACCGCATAGACCCCCATGGGCGCGGTCAACCCGGCCAAAATCGGGGCGGCCACCTCGATCGGCACCACCTCGGTCTGCCAGCGGTGGGTGGCGCGGTAATCGCCCATCAGCAGGATCATGTCGCCGCCTTGGGCATTGGCCAGATCGACGGCCTGCCGCACCCGGTCCGGCCCCATATTCGGCCCGCCCGCATGCAAATCGGCCACCATCACCAACCGCATCTTGCGCCCCGCAGGCCAACCCTTGGGGCTGACGGCCCAAGTCTGCACCCGCATCCGCAGATCAGGCTCGACATAGCCGCCGTACACCCCGCCAAACAAAAGGCCCGTCAGGGATGTCCCCAACAGGCCTTTGCCGAATTGTCTGCGTGTGATCACTTACAGCTTGGCAGCGACGGCATCCCAATCGACCAGCTTGTCCAGGAAATTGGTGATATAGGCCGGACGCTTGTTGCGGAAGTCGATGTAATAGGAATGTTCCCACACATCACACCCCAGCAGCGCAGTCTGACCAAAGCACAAGGGGTTCACGCCGTTTTCGGTCTTGGTGACCTTCAACGCGCCCGAGGCGTCCTTGACCAGCCAGGCCCAGCCCGACCCGAAC
>JANNAF010000445.1:0-6441 GCA_031384005.1 Rhodobacterales bacterium
ATGCAACCATTGACCGCAATGTTGCCCTTCAAAACGGCCAACCCGCCATCCTGGGAAAACGCATGTTTGGCCGACCGGATCACCCCATGTTCGCGGTCCAGATCCAGTTCAGCATAACGCTTGTTCTGGCTGAACGCGACGGCGGTGCGGACATTGCCCGGCGCCGCCTTGAAGAAGTCGCGCACCGACTCGTGGTTGGTGCGGCTGATGTCCCAATGATCCAGCGCGGCCGCCATGCTGGGCGAATGCACCGTCACGCAGTCGCGGTTCAACAGGCCCGCATTGTCCAACTGGCCCAGAATCGACATGACCCCCCCAGCGCGGTGAACGTCCTCCATATGGACGTCCTGCTTGGCAGGGGCCACCTTGGACAGGCAGGGCACCCGGCGCGACATGGCGTCTATGTCGTCCATGGTGAAATCGATGCCCCCCTCATGCGCCGCCGCCAGAACGTGCAGCACGGTGTTGGTCGACCCGCCCATCGCGATATCCAGCGCCATCGCGTTTTCAAAGGCCGCCTTGTTGGCCACATTGCGCGGCAGGACCGACATGTCGTCCTGTTCGTAATGGCGTTTGGTGATGTCGACGATCAGATGCCCCGCCGCGACGAACAGACGCTTGCGGTCGGCGTGGGTGGCCAGGGTGGACCCGTTGCCAGGCAGCGACAGGCCCAAAGCCTCGGTCAGGCAGTTCATCGAATTGGCGGTGAACATGCCCGAACAGGACCCGCAGGTCGGGCAGGCCGCCTTTTCAATCTCGTCGACCTCCTCGTCGGTATAGCTGGCATCAGCAGCCACAACCATCGCATCGACCAGATCCAACGCAATTTCGCGGCCCTTGATCACGGCCTTGCCAGCCTCCATCGGGCCACCGGAGACAAAGACCACCGGGATATTCAGCCGCATTGCCGCCATCAACATGCCGGGGGTGATCTTGTCGCAATTCGAAATGCACACCATCGCATCGGCGCAGTGCGCGTTGACCATGTATTCCACGCTGTCGGCAATCAACTCGCGCGAGGGCAGCGAATACAGCATCCCGTCATGGCCCATCGCGATGCCGTCATCGACGGCAATCGTGTTGAACTCCTTGGCCACACCGCCTGCCGCCTCAACCTCGCGCGCGACCAACTGGCCCAGATCTTTCAGATGGACATGCCCCGGCACGAACTGGGTGAAAGAGTTCACGATGGCGATGATCGGCTTGCCAAAGTCTGCATCCGTCATCCCCGTTGCGCGCCACAGGCCGCGGGCGCCGGCCATATTGCGGCCATGGGTGGTTGTGCGGGAACGATAGACGGGCATGGAACTCTCCTCGATTGGGCGTGGCGCAGGTTTTGCCGATCCCGGCCCTGCATTCAAGCGAATTTGGCAGAATATGGTGCCTTGGCGCAGCAAGCGCAACCCGCGCGCCACCCCTGACTTGCCGCTTTGACCGCCGCCCGCTAGCATCGCATCCATGACTGATGTTCCGCGCACCCGCTATACCCGCCTGTCCAGCGACAATCGCCGTGCCGCCCTGATCGATGCGGCGCTGGCTTGTATCGCCGAAGGCGGCATCCACGGATTTACCGTGGACCGGATCTGCGCCAAGGCCGGGGTGTCGCGTGGTCTGGTCACCCATCACTTCGGATCGATGAACGCACTCCTCGCAGCCGCCTATGGGCAGATCTATACCGCCTCGTTGCCGCCACTTACCGACATCCATAGCCTTGTCGACACCCTGTTCGCACCCGACCTGTTCAACCGCCAGTCCCTGAACATCTGGCTGACCCTGTGGGCCGAAATTTCCAACAACCCTGCCCTGCGCGCCGTCCATCAGGCACAATATGCCGACTACCTTGCCAGAATCGCCGCCGCTTTGACCAAATCGGCACCCGGTCTGACAAACCCGATCCCGTTGGCCCGTAGCCTGATCTGCCTTGTCGACGGTCTGGGCCTGCAGCATTGCATCGACCCCGCCAGCATGCCCGCCGCCCTGGCGCGCCAGTCCTGTCTGGACCTGCTTGGCCCGCATATCGGACCGCCGCCATGATCACACGCACCGATTTTCCCCATTCCGTCCGCCTGGTCGAGGATCTGAAAATCCCCCTGCCCGATGGCACCCTGCTCGCTGCCCGCGCCTGGCTGCCCGAAACGACCTCCCCCGTCCCAGTCATTCTGGAATACCTGCCCTACCGCAAACGCGATGGCACCCGCGCCCGGGATCAGGGCCTGCACATGTATTTTGCGGGCCACGGCTATGCCTGCATCCGGCTTGATATCCGCGGCACGGGCGACAGTCAGGGCCTGCTGCACGACGAATACACCCCGACCGAACAGCAAGACGGCGTGGACGCCATTGCCTGGTTGGCGCAGCAGACCTGGTGCGACGGCCAAGTCGCCATGATCGGCATATCGTGGAGCGGTTTCAACGGCCTTCAGATCGCCGCCCTGCAACCGGCCGCCCTGAAAACCATCATCACGCTTGGCTCCACCGATGACCGCTATGCCACCGATGTCCACTATATCGGCGGCTGCCTGTCCAAGGATAATGTCGACTGGTCCGCCACCATGATGGCCCAGAACGACCTGCCCCCCGATCCGGCCATCGTGGGGCCAGACTGGCGCCAGATGTGGCTTGACCGCATCGCCGTCAACGAACCCTGGGCCCATATCTGGATGGCCCACCAACGCCGCGATGCCTATTGGCAACAGGGTTCGATTGCCCAGGACTTCAGCCGCATCAAAATCCCGGTCTACGCCGTCTCGGGCTGGGCCGACAACTATTCTGAATCCATTCCCCGCCTCCTCGCGGGCCTGACCTGCCCCCGCCTGGGGCTGATCGGCCCTTGGGCGCACAGCTTCCCGCATGACGTTACCGTCGCCCCCGCCATCGGCTGGCTGGACGAGGCGCTGCGCTGGTTCGACCACTGGCTCAAGGGCGCCGACACTGGCATCATGGCTGAACCGATGCTGCGCGCCTGGATGCAGGACCCTGTTCCGCCCCGCACCTGCTATCTCGAACGCCCCGGCCGCTGGGTCGGCGAACCGACATGGCCCTCGCCCCACATCACCCCGCTTACCCTGCCCCTCAACCCGCGCAACCGCTTGGGCGGCCCGGCGACCCCCGGCACCGCCAGCATCTCATCACCCCTCTGGGTTGGCCTTGGCGCAGGTGAGGTTGGCCGCTACGGCGAGGATGCCGATTGGCCCGGCGACCAGCGCGAGGATGACGCAGGCTCCCTTGTCTTTACCACCGAACCCTTACCTCAACCCCTTGAAATCCTTGGCGCACCACAACTGCACCTGACCTTCTCCAGCGATAAACCCTGGGCCCTTGCCGCCGTCCGCGTCAACGATGTCGCCCCCGACGGCACCTCGACCCGCGTTGGCATCGGCGTCTTGAACCTGACCCACAGCACCAGCCACGAACATCCCGAACCCCTGCCGCACACCCAAACCCATGCGGTGATTGACCTTGACGACATCGCCCATCACTTTCCCGCAGGCCACAGCATTGCCGTTTCGCTCTCTACCACCTACTGGCCGATCGCCTGGCCCTCGCCAGAACTCGTCACCCTTACCGTTGCCCTTGGCACCAGCCACCTGACGCTGCCTACCCGCAAACCCCGCGCCGCAGACGCCACCCTGCGCCCTTTTGGCCCGCCAAAATCTGCCCCGCAAACCCCGGTGATCTATCATCCGGCCGAGGATAAACTGCCCCGCCGCGTCACGCGTGATCTGCTGACCGGCCGCATGACGGTTGATTTCCCGCGCTGGACCTATGTGATGGAGATGCCCGACATCGAAACCACCACCACCTCACGCGGCTATGCCCGGTTCGAGATCACAGACGGCAAACCGCTCTCAGCCGAAACCACCTGCGAATACCACGTCACCCTGCAGCGCCCCACGGTGACCGCGGGCCACCACTCCCGCACCCGCATGACCTGCGACGCCACCCATTTCCACCTGCACACCGCCCTGCAAGTCACGGAAAACGGGACAGAAATCTTCACCCGCACTTGGGACCGCTCGATCCCGCGTGATCACCTGTAACCCCATTCATCTGTCCATAAATATCCCACTGGGGGGCTCCTTTGCTCTTTGGCAAAGGAGTTTGGGGGATGTGAAATCCCCCGTCCTACATCAACGCCAGCGCTTCCATCGCAATCTGGCGCTCCTCCTCTGCCTCAATCACCAAAACCGGCTTGCCTGCCGCGATAAACGCCAACCCCGACAGGATCTCGCCCCGCACAAAGCTGTCATTTTCCCCAATCCCCCCGGTAAAGGCGATGGCATCCAGCCCCCCCATTGCCGCGATCATCGATCCGGCATGGCGCACTGCCCAATAACAGAAATGCGCCACTGCAAACCGCGCGGCCTCGGTCCCCGCCGCATGCAACGCCCGCATGTCAGACGCGCCGCCCAACCCCAATAACCCGCTCTCGCGGTTCAGGATACGCGTCGCCCCGGCAATGCCGTGCAACTCGGCCAAACGCAGCACCGCATTACCGTCCACCCCACCCGACCGCGTCCCCATGGTGAGGCCATCCAGCGGCGAATACCCCATCGTGGTCGCCACCGACCGCCCGCCCGCAATCGCACACAGCGACGCCCCATTGCCCAAATGCAATGCCAGGAGCCTGTTCGGCAGCGTCCCACCGCCGATTTCCTGCACTTTTCGAACAATCGCGGCATAACTCAGCCCGTGAAAGCCATAGCGCCTGATCCCCGCCGCCTCGACCGCCGCAGGCACAGCATAGCGCCGCGCCACCTCGGGGTTGGTCGCATGAAAGGCCGTATCGAAACTGGCAAACTGCGGTAAATCCGGCGCCAGCGCGGTCAAAGCCCGGATCGCCGCCAGATTGGCCGGGTTGTGCAACGGCGCCAGCGGCACACATGCCTCGATCTGCGCCAGAACGCCCGCATCAATCCGGCAGGTCGCCGTCAAGGCTGAACCCCCATGGACAACCCGGTGCGCCGCCGCTGTCAAACCCTGACCAAAGCCGTCCGCCAGCAACCGCTCCAGCGCCGCCCGGTGCCCATCAGCGCCAATTTCGCTGATCTGGCCGGACCGAACCAGCACCACCCCGTCAAACAGTGCCACCTTGACCGACGATGACCCGGCATTGACGACCAGCAACATTCAGATCACCACCTTGACCAGATTGATCACAGCAAGAACCGCCAATAACCCGATGGCAAACTTGCGAAAATCCTGCGGATCGGTCGCCAGGAAATGCCGCCCCCCGGCCCAGATGCCCACCCACATGATCGGCATCGCCGCCAGCGCCACCTTGAACGTATCCCAAACGATGATGCCAGCACCCCACATCAGGGGCAACGAAAACAGATCCAGCGCCGCGAAATAGGCGATCAGCGTGCCGCGAAACACCCCCGCAGCCACCGCCTGCGCCGTCAGAAAGGTCGCGACCGGCAGACCCGCCATGCCAACCGCATTGGCAAACCCGGCAAAAATTCCGATCCCCAGCGTCGGCGCAAACCCCTGTTCGCGGATGCTCCAGCCCAGCAGCATGACGGCGCACATGAACAGCACGTAAACCGCAATCACCGCCCGGACCCCGTCCACCCCCAGCCGCGTGATGCCCCACAGACCCAAGGGCACCCCAACCCCCGCCCCGATCATCAAGGCCAGCACCCGCCGCCAATCGACATCCGCCTTGACCCCGCGCCATTGCTGAAAGGTCATGACAAACTCGCAGACCATCACGACGCCCACGATCTGCAAAGGGTTCATAACCAGCGCACTGGCCGACACCACCAACGCTGAAAAGCCAAAGCCGGAATAGCCCCGGACAAAGGCCGCGATCAGACAGGCAACGGCCATGAACCCTGCCGCCTCGGTCGTCATCGAAAACGGCAGGTTCACGGCTCAGGCCCCTTTTTGCGGTCGCATATCCTCGCGCGAAATCCCTGCCACCACCACCGGCTTTTTCATCGCGTCACGGCGGAAGGGCTCGCCCAACTCCTGATTGATCATCGCCTCGATCAATGTCGTCTTGCCCGCCATCTGATCAACAATCGCCTGACGCAGCGCCGCCGTCAGCTCCTCCATCGTGCGCGCCACAACGCCCTGCAACCCGCAAGCCCTTGCGATGCCTGCATAACTGACACCCTCATCCAGCTCGGTGCCGACAAAGTTGTCATCATACCACAGCGTCGAATTGCGCTTTTCGGCACCCCACTGGTAATTGCGGAACACGACTTGCGTGACAGCCGGCCACTCCGGCCGCCCAATCGCCGTCAATTCCGTTACCGCAATCCCGAACGCCCCATCACCCGAAAACCCCACCACCGGCACATCCGGACAGGCAATCTTGGCCCCCACGACCGACGGCAAGCCGTAACCGCAAGGCCCGAACAACCCCGGCGCCAGATACTTCCGCCCCGCCTCAAAACTCGGGTAAGCATTGCCAATCGCACAGTTATTTCCGAT
>JANNAF010000465.1:0-13612 GCA_031384005.1 Rhodobacterales bacterium
GCGGCTGGCCTCGAAATGAAACTGCATGCCGTAACCGGCGCGGCCATAGCGGTAGCATTGCACCGGGGCCTTGGGCGAACCTGCCAGATGGGTCGCACCGGGCGGCAGGGTGAAGGTGTCAGAGTGCCATTGCATGATGGGAAATGCGGTGGGCAGGGCCATAAGGACGGGGTCAGCGCGGCCCTGATCGGTCAGGGTGACCTGCGTCCAGCCATATTCGCCAGCGGTGCCGATGTGGTTATCAGCGCCAAGGCCGCGCGCCAAGACTTGCGCACCAAGGCAGATGCCGAGGGTGGCGGTGCCCATCGCCGCCGTCTCCTTCATCAGCCGGGCAAGGCGTGGCAGATAGGGGTGGGTGGCATCGGCCATTGCGTTCTGTTCGCCGCCAAAGGCGACCAGCGCGTCATAGGCGCCAAGGTCGGGCAGGGCACCGTCACGCCAAGGCCGCCACAGGTCGATCCGTGCCGCAGCCTCATGCAGGGCGACGCCGACTTGACCGTGATGGGTGACGGCGGTGTTTTCGATGATGGCAACGCGCATGGGACCTCCGGGGGACTGGATAACGCAATATCGGGTGCTTATCCCCTTGCCAAGGTGCAGGTTTGGTGAAACTAGGACCCGTCAAACGAACACTCCCGCCCATTAGCATTTGGAGGCTTTCATGGAGATTCGCGAGGCATACACCTTTGACGATGTGCTTTTGGTTCCGGCGGCCAGTTCGGTCCTGCCGTCTGATGCCGATACGTCGACCTATGTGACCAAGGCGATCCGGATGAACATTCCGCTTTTGTCCTCGGCCATGGACACGGTCACCGAGGCGCGGATGGCGATTGCCATGGCGCAGGCGGGCGGGATCGGGGTCATTCACCGTAATCTGGATGTGGTGGCGCAGGCGCGCGAGGTGTCACGCGTCAAGCGGTTTGAGAGCGGGGTAGTGTATCATCCGATCACGCTGTCGCCCGACCAGACGCTGGCGGATGCCAAGCTGTTGATGGACCGCTATAACATCACCGGTTTTCCGGTGGTGGATGACAAGGGCCGGGTTTTGGGGATTGTGACCAACCGCGACATGCGGTTTGCCACCGATGACAAGACGCCGGTGCGGGTGATGATGACATCGGAAAATCTGGCGCTGCTGCGCGAGCCGGTGGACCGGGATGCGGCGATCAGTCTGATGAAGGCGCGGCGGATTGAAAAGCTGTTGGTGACCGATGGGCTTGGCAAGTTGACCGGGTTGCTGACGCTGAAGGACACCGAGAAATCGGTGCTGAACCCCCATGCCTGCAAGGATGAGATGGGCCGGTTGCGCGTGGCGGCGGCCACCACTGTGGGCGATGCCGGGTTTGAACGGTCGCAGGCGTTGATCGACGCCGGGGTTGATCTGGTGGTGATCGACACGGCGCATGGCCATTCCGAGGGCGTGGCGCGCGCGGTCGAACGGATCAAGCGGTTGTCCAATACCGTGCAGGTCGTGGCCGGCAATGTGGCCACGGGTGAGGCGACGCGGGCGCTGATCGGCGCAGGCGCCGATGCGGTCAAGGTCGGCATCGGGCCGGGGTCGATCTGCACCACGCGGATCGTCGCGGGGGTGGGGGTGCCTCAGCTGACCGCGATCATGGATTCGGCACGGGCGGCGGGGGATATTCCGGTGATTGCCGATGGCGGCATCAAGTATTCCGGCGATTTCGCCAAGGCGATTGCGGCAGGGGCGTCCTGTGCCATGGTCGGATCAGCGATTGCCGGGACGGATGAGAGCCCCGGTGAGGTGATCCTGTGGCAGGGCCGTTCGTTCAAGGCTTACCGGGGGATGGGGTCTTTGGGCGCCATGGCGCGGGGGTCGGCGGACCGCTATTTCCAAAAGGATGCGGCGTCTGACAAGCTGGTGCCCGAGGGGATCGAGGGGCAGGTGCCCTACAAGGGATCAGCGGCGGCGGTGGTGCATCAGATGGTTGGCGGTTTGCGTGCGGCCATGGGATACACCGGCAACCGGACGATCGCCGAGATGCAGGCCAACTGCCAGTTTGTGCGTATCACCGGGGCGGGCTTGAAGGAAAGCCATGTCCATGACGTGCAGATCACCCGCGAAAGCCCGAACTACCGCGCGGGGTCCTGACCGATGCGGCGGGCGCTGATCACGGGGGCAGGGGCGGCGGGGGGCATCGGGTTCGCCTGTGCGCGGCTGCTGGGGCCTGCGCACCATTTGGCCATCGCCTCGACCACGGCGCGGATATTTGACCGGCAGGCCGAGTTGCAGGCGCTGGGGTTTGTGGTTACCGCGCATGTGGCCGACCTGACCGACCCTGCCCAAGTGGCGCGGCTGGTGGCCGAGGTGGGGCCGGTGGATGTGTTGGTCAACAATGCCGGCATGGGGTCAATCAATGCGCCGCAGCTGCATGGGGCGTTCGCCGCGATGGACCCTGTGGCGTGGCAGGGCGATTTTGCGACGACATTCGAGCCGACGCGGTTGATGACCCACGCGTATCTGCCCGGGATGATTGCGCAGGGCTGGGGCCGGATCGTGCAAATCGGGTCTGTCACCGGGCCGATCGTGGCGCTGCCGGGATCGTCGGCCTATGGTGCGGCCAAGGCGGCGATTGTCGGGCTGACACACACGCTGGCGCTGGAGATTGGCGGGACCGGGGTGACAGTGAATATCGTGGCACCGGGCTGGGTTGGCACCGAAGCCTCATCCCCGGCCGAGTTGGCGGCGGCGGCCAAATCGCCCATGGGCCGCGCCGGGCGACCCGAGGAAATGGCAGCAGCGGTGGTGTTTCTGGCCTCTGACGGGGCGTCCTATGTCAACGGCACCACGATTGTGGTCGATGGCGGCAACATCCTGCAAGAAAAGTAGGGCTGAGGTCACAGACCCAGCCACCCGGCCCACAGGCTGACGACCGCCAGAAACGCCGCCCAACCTGCGGCAAACAACAAGGCGGCGGCCATGCCGGACAGGAACAGGCCGCCCAAGATCCAGGCGCCATCGCGTCCGATGAACCCCATCGAAAACACGATCAACGCCAAGGCGGGCAGCATGTTCCCCAAGGGGATCGGCAGCATGATGATCAACGACAACAGCAGGCCAACCACCCCCACCAGACGCTCGGCTGTGTCCGAGGTCAGGACCGTCAGTCGCGGATGGACCAACCGTTCAACCCGGCGCAACCACGGCTCGGCCCGGACCATGATGTTGATGACCCATTGCCGTGTCACCGAACGGTTGGCAATGAACCCAGGCAACCACGGCGGCCGATTAAGCGCCATCTGCAACGTCAAGAACACCAGCGGCAGCCCGGTGATGGCAGAGGTGCCAGGAATACCGGGCAGGCAATTGGGCAGCGCAAACAGGATCATCAACACCCCGCGCGCCTGATCTGACAGGCGCATGACGATCTGGGCCAATGAAATCTGCGCCGTGGGGTCATCGCCGTCGGTCAGTGTCAAAAGCGTTTCGGTCAGTCCAACGGGCTTGGCGCCGTGATCCATTCGGGGGGTCCTCCACTGCGCCTAAATGGGGGGCGGCGTGGCAAAGTTCCAGCGGCAATTGCACGCAAGGTCGCAGAAGGATAGGAAAGGGCTGATTTTTCCGGAAAGCCCCGCCATGACCCCTGCTGCCCGCCTGTCTGCCGCAATCGAGGTGATGGACCGTATTCTGGCGGGCGGGCCGGTGGAACAGACCTTGACGAATTGGGGCAGGGCCCACCGATTTGCCGGGTCGGGTGACCGCCACGCGCTGCGCGATCTGGTGTTTGCGGCGCTGCGCTGTCGGCGGTCCCATGCCGCACTGGGCGGCGGTTTGACCGGGCGTGGGTTGATTTTGGGCGGTTTGCGGGCCGCGGGGGGCGATCCGGTACATCTGTTTACCGGCGCGGGCCATGCCCCCGCCGCCCTGACATCGGCAGACAGCGGTCACGCTCCACTGGGGGATGAGGCGCTGGATGTGCCGGACTGGCTGGCGCCGCGGTTGCGGGCCAGTCTGGGGGCCGACTATGCGGCGGTCATGCAGGCGATGCAGTCCCGCGCGCCCGTGTTCCTGCGGGCCAATCTGGCGCGAACAGACCGGGCGGGTGCCGTGGCGCGGCTGGCCGCCGACGAGATCACCGCGCGCCCCTGGGGTGAGAACACCGCCTTGGAAGTCACGGAAAACGAACGTAAAATACAAAAAAGCGCCGCCTATCTGCAAGGGTTTGTCGAATTGCAGGACGCCTCGTCACAATCGGTGGTGGCGGCCTTGGGCGTGCGGGCGGGGCAGCGGGTGCTGGACTATTGTGCCGGGGGCGGTGGCAAGACACTTGGCCTGGCGGCGATGGGTGCCAAGGTCGATGCCCATGACGCAAACCCGGCCCGGATGCGGGCCCTACCCGAACGCGCCGCACGGTCAGGTGCGCAGGTCAACATCGTTGATAACCCTGCAAAGACAGCGCCTTATGACCTGATCTTGATGGATGTGCCCTGTTCGGGGTCTGGATCATGGCGCCGTGATCCGCAGGGCAAATGGGCGCTGACCGAGGCGACGCTGGCCGAGGTGGTTCAAGTGCAGGCCGCCATTCTGGAGGCCTGCCTGCCATTGGTCGGGGTGGCGGGCAGGTTGGCCTATGCGACCTGTTCGCTGTTGGAAGAAGAGAACGAGGCCCAGATCGCCGCATTTCTGCACCGTCACCCCGATTGGACCGCCCGGATGCAGCGGTTCAGCCCTGTGCAGGGCGGTGACGGCTTCTTTGTTGCCGTTATGACGCAGGGTGCCGGGGCATCTGCACAACCCTGACGGGTTTTCCGCATTTTTTTGGCTGCTGTTCGCCTAGAGTTAAGCCCTGGTTAACGATTGTCCTGCGCTATGGGGCCACGACCTATCCAAAGGGGACAGATGTGGCCATTTCCATGGCGGGGTTAAGCACGGCATTTGCAGCCAAGCGTCAAACGCTGGCGCCTGTAGTGTTGTTGCTGGCTGTGGCGCTGGGCGGGGTTGTTTTGGCCTTTGTCGCCAAGGATCTGCTGGTGCGTCTGGGGGCCGCCACGGCCGCCACGACCATGGTGGTTCTGGTGTTAGGTCTGAAATTGCGCGGATGGCTTGGCACGCGGCGCGAGGCGGCGCGACTGGGGCAGTTGATCGGACTTGTCGGACAGGATGCCGCACCGTGCTATCTGACGGACCGCCATGGCCAGATCCTGTACCAGAACGACACAGCCTTGGCCCGGTTCAAGGCGGATGCCGGATCGTCTCTTGTGGCGGCGCTGAACCAGCATTTCGCCTCGCCTTCATCGGTCCTCTACCGCTTGCAGAACCGCGCCTCTCACTCTGGATTTGGCCGCGAGGATGTGGTGACGCGGCGCGGTCACACGCGGCTGGCGGTGCACAAGGTGTCGGACGACCGCTTTTTGTGGCGGTTGGAGGAGTTTCAGGACCGCAGCGCCGTGGGGCGCGGAGCCGAGAGCCTGAGCCTGCCAATGTTGACCGCCAACAAGGCGGGCGTTGTCCTGTTTACCAATGAGGCGATGCGCCGCCTGCTGGGCGGCAGGCCCAAACGGCTGGACCGGATTTTCACGACACCTGTCCTGCATTCGGGCGAGGAGGTCGAGGTTTCGGCCGCAGAGGGCCCGGTGCGCGCCGTACTGGCCGAGGTGGAGGGGCCGGGAGAGCGGCGCGAAATCTATTTGCTGCCGGTCGCGCAAAGTTCGGTTCATGCCAATACGATGGCAGATTTCGAACAGGTGCCGGTGTCATTGGCCAAGTTCGCGGCCGACGGCACGTTGATCGTGGCCAATGCGGCCGCGCGCGGGCTGTTAAAGCTGGACATCGGCCAGACCGAGATGTTCCACGCCCTGTTCGAGGGGTTGGGCCGTCCGGTCGCCGATTGGCTGGATGACATCGCAAGTGAGCGCAGCCCGGCCCGGTCCGAGGTGCTGCGCGCCCGGTTGTTGGAGGGCGAGGTGTTCTTGCAGGTCACCCTGCGCCGCATCGTTGAGGGCGGGCGCCCCGGTATTCTGGCGGTTTTGCAGGATGCCACGGCGCTGAAAACGCTGGAGGCGCAGTTTGTTCAAAGCCAGAAAATGCAGGCAATTGGCCAACTTGCGGGCGGTGTGGCCCATGATTTCAACAATTTGCTGACCGCAATTTCCGGCCATTGCGACCTGTTGCTGCTGCGGCATGAGCGCGAGCATCCGGACTATGCCGACCTGGTTCAGATCCACCAAAACGCCAACCGTGCCGCGGCACTGGTCGGGCAGCTGCTGGCGTTTTCGCGCAAACAGACGCTGAAACCTGAAAAGCTGGATTTGCAGGATGTGTTGTCCGACCTCGCCCATCTGTTGAACCGATTGGTGGGGGAACGGGTGCGGCTGCAACTGTCGCATGGCGCCGATCTTGGGGCGATCCGGGCGGATCGGCGTCAGTTGGAACAGGTGGTGATGAACCTGGTCGTGAACGCCCGCGATGCGATGCCCGACGGCGGCACCATCCGCATCGCGTCCGAAGCGGTGACCCTGCGCGAACCCATGACGCGCGACCGTGCAACGGTTCCCGCCGGGGATTATGCCCTGATCCGGGTCAGCGATTTGGGCTGCGGCATCCCCGAGGACAGATTGCAAAAGATATTCGAGCCGTTCTTTACCACCAAAAAGGTCGGCGAGGGGACCGGTCTGGGTCTGTCGACGGCTTACGGCATCATCAAGCAATCGGGTGGTTTCATCTTTGTCGATTCGACAGTGGGTGAAGGCAGCGTGTTCCAGTTGTATTTGCCGATCCATGATGGCCGGGGCGAAGCGGATGCCCCTGCGGTTCCGGCACGCAAGATCGTGGTCAAGCAGGGCGAGGGTGTGGTCTTGCTGGTGGAAGACGAGGCCCCTGTGCGCGCCTTTGCCAGCCGCGCTTTGCGCCTGCGCGGCTATACCGTGCTGGAGGCCGAGAATGCGGAAGAGGCATTGAAGGCGCTGGAGGATCCCACGCTGATCGTCGATGTCTTTGTGACCGATGTGGTCATGCCCGGCATGGACGGCCCAAGCTGGGTGCGTCAGGCGCTGATAGACCGTCCGAATGTGAAGGTGATCTTTGTGTCAGGCTATGCCGAGGACGCCTTGTCCGAAAATCAGGCCCGCATTCCCAACTCGGTATTCTTGCCGAAACCGTTTTCGCTGAACGATCTGGCCGCAACGGTGCAGGGCCAGATGCATTGACTGGCCCCGCCACCGGGCACTGCGTCAGATCAGGCTGTCATTCAGATCAGGCTGTCATATAGGGTAAAGTCAGCGGCGCAGTGCTGGCGCAGGGTTGCTTCGACATCCGGCGAAAGGGCCACTTCACCCTCGGGCGACACGTTGATCATCGGTAACGTAATCTTGGTCCCAAGCCGTTTTTCCAGAAACTTGATGAACAGATCCATCCGATCATACCGAAAGATATGGTCGACCGGACGAAAGCCGGACGGTGACAGGAACGTGGCCTGCGAGCCGACCTTGGCAACCTCGGGTTGTTCATCCCGGCAGTAGGCCCGGACGAAATCATCAAAACTGATGTCCCTGGTCGATTTTTCTGGCACCTCCTCCGGACGCTGCCGATAGCGATACCATGACCCAAGCCAATTCAACGGCTCTCGCATCAGGGCGGTGGTGACAAAGCTGGTACCCTTTTGGTCGCCCAGAAAGGGGGCGACGTGGCGCTGGTATTTTGAAGCATTGGTGTGTTTCAACTGCGGCGGACGCATCACCACCACAGCCGCCAGCGGGCTGAGCGCCGCCTCAATCGACGTGGACGCCGTTTTGGGGGTCGCAAGGAACACCAGACCCTGCCGCCAGAACACCAACATACGGATTCTTCCTCCCGATCACGATTTCTTCACCTGCGATAACTATTCCTTAATCCTTCTGAGAAAAAGCTGGCTTACGAAGAATTTGATTGAAATGTTCTTGTTTTGCCCCCATGGTCTGGCAACAAAACGAGAACACCTCGGGTGATTGCCGCGCGCACGCGGCTGTGGGATAAGGGAACGACGATGGCAACGGCAAACCTTTTCGAGTTGGACGGTAAGCGGAACATGGACAAGAAAGACGCGGACAAGGCGAAGGCGTTGGAATCGGCCCTGGCCCAGATTGAACGGCAGTTCGGCAAGGGGTCGATCATGAAGCTGGGTGACAATCCGATCATGGATGTCGCTGCCACCTCGACCGGATCGCTGGGGTTGGACATCGCCTTGGGGATCGGCGGGCTGCCGCAGGGCCGCATCATCGAGATTTACGGACCGGAATCCTCGGGCAAAACCACGCTGACGCTGCATGTGGTGGCCGAGGCGCAAAAGACCGGCGGCGTCTGCGCCTTTGTTGATGCCGAACATGCGCTGGACCCGCAATATGCCCGCAAGCTGGGCGTCAATCTGGACGAGCTGTTGATCAGCCAGCCCGACACAGGCGAACAGGCGCTGGAGATTGTCGATACGCTGGTGCGGTCGGGCGCGGTCAATGTGATCGTGGTCGATTCGGTTGCAGCCCTGACCCCCAAGGCCGAGATCGAGGGCGACATGGGCGACATGCAGATGGGGTCGCAGGCCCGCCTGATGAGCCAAGCCATGCGCAAGCTGACCGCCAGCATCGGGCGCAGCAACTGCATGGTGATCTTTATCAACCAGATCCGCATGAAGATTGGCGTGATGTTCGGCAGCCCGGAAACCACCAGCGGCGGCAACGCGTTGAAGTTTTACGCCTCGGTTCGGTTGGACATCCGCCGCACCGGCAGCATCAAGGACCGCGACTCGGTGGTTGGCAACACCACCAAGGTCAAAGTGGTCAAGAACAAGGTGGCGCCGCCCTTCAAGGAGGTCGAGTTTGACATCATGTATGGCGAAGGGATTTCCAAGACCGGCGAGATCGTCGATCTGGGCGTCAAGGTTGGCGTGGTCGAAAAGTCGGGCAGCTGGTATTCTTATGGCGACGAGCGGATCGGTCAGGGGCGCGAAAACGCCAAGCTGTTCCTGAAGAACAACCCCGCCATCGCCAAGGATATCGAGGACAAGATCCGTTCGGCCAACGGTCTGGACTTTTCGATGGCGGGCGATGCGCGTGAGGCGGTTCTGGACGACTGAAGCCCCGATTGGGATGGCAAGCACGGGCCGGCCCCGATGGGGCCGGCCCTTTTCCTTGGGTGATGGACAGTTTGTTAGGTGATGGACAGGCCCCGCAGGGGAAGTTAAACGGAAAGGCAAAACCGCCGATTGCTGCCTTGGAAGGACTGTCCCCATGCCGAGTTTGAACGATATCCGCTCGACCTATCTCGATTTTTTTGCCCGCAACGGGCATAAGGTCGTCGACAGCAGCCCCCTTGTACCGCGCAATGACCCGACGCTGATGTTTGCCAATTCGGGCATGGTGCAGTTCAAGAACTGTTTCACCGGGGTCGAGACGCGGGATTACAAGCGGGCAACCACGGCGCAGAAATGTGTGCGGGCGGGCGGCAAGCACAACGATCTGGACAATGTGGGCTATACCGCCCGGCATCACACGTTTTTCGAGATGCTGGGCAATTTCAGCTTTGGCGATTATTTCAAGGATCAGGCAATCGCCTTTGCGTGGGAGCTTTTGACCAAGGATTTCGCGCTGAACAAGGACCGCTTGTGCGTGACGGTTTACCACACCGATGACGAGGCGGCGGCGATCTGGAAAAAGGTGGCGGGCCTGCCCGAACATCGGATCATCCGCATCGACAATGCCGACAACTTTGGGCGGATGGGGCCGACCGGGCCGTGCGGGCCGTGCACCGAGATTTTCTATGACCACGGCGACCATATCTGGGGCGGCCCGCCGGGGTCGGCGGATCAGGACGGCGACCGGTTCATCGAGATCTGGAACAACGTGTTCATGCAGAACGAACAGTTTGCCGATGGCTCGATGCGTCCGCTGGACATGCAATCGATTGACACTGGCATGGGGCTGGAGCGGATTGGTGCCTTGCTGCAAGGCAAGCATGACAATTACGACACCGACCTGATGCGCAGCCTGATCGAGGCGTCTGCCAATGCCACCAGTGCCGATCCTGATGGCCCGGGCAAGGTGCACCACCGCGTGATTGCGGACCATCTGCGCTCGACCTCGTTCTTGATCGCCGACGGTGTGATGCCCAGCAACGAGGGGCGTGGCTATGTTCTGCGCCGGATCATGCGGCGTGCGATGCGGCATGCGCATATGCTGGGGGCCGCTGATCCGGTGATGCACAAGATGGTGCCAACGCTGGTGCGCCAGATGGGCGGGGCCTATCCCGAACTGGCCCGGGCGCAGGCGCTGATCGAGGAGACCTTGCGGTTGGAGGAGACGCGGTTCCGCACCACGCTGGACCGCGGGTTGAAACTGCTGGACGAGGAGTTGTCGCATCTGCCCGAGGGGGCCGATCTGCCGGGGCCGACAGCGTTCAAGCTTTATGACACTTACGGCTTCCCGCTGGACCTGACCCAGGACGCCTTGCGCGAAAAGGGCAAGGCGGTCGATGTGGCGGGCTTTGAGGTGGCGATGGAGGAGCAGCGTCGCAAGGCGCGGGCGGCTTGGGTCGGCACGGGTGAGGCGGCCGATTCAAAGATCTGGTTCGAACTGGCCGAGGCGCATGGCGTCAGCGAGTTTCTGGGCTATGACACCGAGACGGCCGAGGGGGAAATTGTCGCCCTGGTCCGCGACGGTGCTGGGATCGGGTCGGCGGGCATGGGTGAGACAGTGCAGATCGTCGTGAACCAGACGCCGTTCTATGGCGAAAGCGGCGGTCAGGTGGGCGATGCGGGTCTGATCCGCACGCAGACCGGGGTGGCCGAGGTGACCGACACCAAGAAATCGGCCGGGGTTTTCATCCACATTGCGCGGGTGACCGAGGGGGCGATCACCAAGGGTCAACCGGCCAAGCTGGAGGTCAGCCACACGCGCCGCGCCCAGATCCGCGCCAATCACTCGGCCACCCATCTGTTGCACGAGGCGTTGCGCCGGGCCTTGGGCGACCATGTGGCACAGCGCGGGTCGTTGAACGCGCCCGTCCGGCTGCGGTTCGATTTCAGCCATTCGGCTGCGATGTCAGCGACCGAGTTGGCACAGGTCGAGGCTGAGGTGAATGAATTTGTCCGCCAGAACAGCGCGGTAGACACCCGGATCATGACGCCGGACGACGCCCGCGCCATTGGCGCACAGGCGCTGTTTGGCGAGAAATATGGTGATGAGGTGCGCGTCGTGTCGATGGGCATTTTGGAGGGGTCAAGCAAGGGCGCGGATGGGCGGACCTATTCGCTGGAACTGTGCGGTGGCACCCATGTCAGGCGCACCGGCGACATCGGGGCCTTTGTCGCCTTGGGTGAAAGCGCGTCCAGCGCCGGGGTTCGGCGGTTCGAGGCGCTGACAGGGCAGGCGGCGCTGGACTATTTGCGCGCGCAGGGTGCCCGGTTGGCCGAGGTTGCGGCGACGCTGAAAGCCTCGCCTGCCGAGGTGGGCGAGCGGGTCAAAGCCATGGCCGAGGAGCGCCGGGCGTTACAGAACGAGGTGGCCCAACTGCGCCGCGAACTGGCGATGGGGGCAGGGCCCGAAATGCGCGAGGTCGGCGGCGTCAAGCTGATCGCGCAGGTGTTGACCGGGGTCACGGGCAAGGATCTGCCGGGGTTGATCGACGAGATGAAGGCGCGGCTTGGGTCGGGTGCTGTCGTGCTGATCGCGGACACCGGGGCCAAGCCTGCGGTGGCGGCAGGCGTGACCGCCGATCTGGTGGCGCGCATTTCGGCGGTGACATTGGCCAAGGCGGCGGTCGAGGCATTGGGCGGCAAGGGTGGCGGTGGCCGTCCCGACATGGCGCAGGGCGGTGGGGCGGACATCGCCTTGGCCGATGCGGCGATCGCGGCGGTCATTGCCGCGCTGGAGGTTTGAGATGCCACAAGCCTATTGGATTGCCCATGTCCATGTAACCAACGCCGAGGCCTACGGCAAATATGCGGCCCTTGCGGGTCCTGCGATTGCAGCCCATGGCGGCAAGTTTCTGGCCCGGGGCGGCCGTTATGTGCAGTTGGAGGGGACCCCGCGCGAGCGCAATGTCGTGGCGGTGTTTCCCAGCGTTGAAAAGGCGGTCGAGTGTTACCATTCCGCCGCCTATTCCGCCGCGCGCGCCCATGCCGACGGGGCCTGCGAGCGGGAACTGATGGTGGTGGAAGCCGCTGAATAGCCGCTTGTAGGATGGGCAGTTCGCCTTTTCGGACCCGAAAAGGTGGTTTGCCCATCTGACCCATGAAAAAAGCCCGCCTTTCGGCGGGCTTTTTGGTCAACCAGCGCGCGACATGCGCTTGCGGTCATTCGGATCCAGATAGCGTTTGCGCATCCGGACGTTTTTCGGCGTCACTTCAACCAACTCGTCATCATCGATATAGGCGATGGACTGTTCCAGCGACAGCTTGTCCGGGGTGGTCAGGCGGACGGCTTCATCGGTGCCCGAGGCACGGACGTTGGTCAACTGTTTGCCCTTGAGCGGGTTCACTTCCAGATCGTTGTCACGGTTATGTTCCCCGATGATCATGCCGGTATAGACCTGTTCCTGCACACCGATGAAAAAGTGGCCACGGTCTTCCAGTTTCCACATCGCATAGGCCACCGAAATCCCGGTTTCCATCGAGATCAGAACGCCCTGACGGCGCCCTTCGATCGGGCCTTTGTGTGCACCCCAATCGTGGAACACCCGGTTCAGAACCCCGGTGCCGCGCGTGTCGGTCATGAACTGACCGTGATATCCGATCAGACCGCGTGACGGCACATGGGCGATGATGCGGGTCTTGCCGGCACCCGCTGGTTTCATCTCGATCATGTCGCCCTTGCGGGGACCGGTCAGCTTTTCGATCACGGCGCCGGTGTATTCATCATCAACGTCAATCGTGACCTCTTCGATGGGTTCATGCTTGATCCCGTCGATGTCACGGAAAATGACGCGGGGACGCGAGATTGACAGCTCAAACCCCTCACGGCGCATGTTTTCGATCAGAACGCCCATCTGCAATTCGCCGCGCCCCGACACCTCGAACGCGTCGCCGCCGGGGGTGTCGGCGACCTTGATCGCCACGTTCACTTCACATTCGCGCATCAGACGTTCGCGGATGACGCGGGATTGCACCTTGTTGCCGTCCTTGCCTGCCAGCGGGCTGTCATTGATGCCAAAGGTCACGGTGATGGTCGGCGGGTCAATCGGCTGGGCGGGCAGCGGGATGTCCAGTTCAAGGGCGCACAGCGTGTCGGCCACGGTGGCCTTGGACATGCCGGCCAGCGTGACGATGTCACCGGCCACGGCCTCGTCAATCGCGGTCTGGTTCAGGCCACGGAACGCCAGAACCTTGGTCACGCGGAACTGTTCCAGCTTTTCGCCGGTGCGCGACAGCGCCTTCAGCGTTTCGCCCACGCGCAGGGTGCCGGATTCGACACGGCCGGTCAGGATGCGGCCGATGAACGGGTCGGCGGACAGGGTGGTGGCCAGCATGCGGAACGGTTTGTCGGCATCCTTTAACTGGCGCGGGGCCGGGACATGCGAGATGATCATGTCAAACAGCGCGTCAAGGTTCTTGCGCGGGCCGTCCAGTTCCAGATCGGCCCAGCCAGAGCGGCCCGAGGCATAGATATGGGGGAAGTCCAGCTGTTC
>JANNAF010000477.1:0-2819 GCA_031384005.1 Rhodobacterales bacterium
ATGATGCGGTCAAACAACTCGTCCATCACAATCGGGCTGACCCCGGCAGTCGGCTCATCCAGCATCAACACCTGCGGCTGCGTCATCAACGCCCGGCCCACGGCCACCTGCTGGCGCTGCCCGCCCGACAACTCGCCCGCCGCCTGATGGCGTTTCTGCTTCAGGATCGGGAACAGGTGGTAAATCTGTTCAATCGTCACCTTGATGTCATCACGGCGCAGAAACGCCCCCATTTCCAGGTTCTCCTCAACCGTCATCGAGGTGAAAATGTTCGAGGTTTGCGGCACAAAGGCCATGCCGCGGGCAACGCGAGCCTGCGGCGACAGCTTGGTGATATCTTCACCATTCAACCGCACCGACCCGCCCCGCAGGTTCAGCATGCCGAACACCGCCTTCATCGCCGTCGATTTGCCCGCGCCATTCGGCCCGACAATCACGGCAATCTCGCCCTTGTTCACGGCAATCGTGCAGCCGTGTAAAATATCGACCGCGCCATACCCGCCGGTCATGTTGTCGCCAATCAAAAAGGGTTCAGCCATGTTATTGCCCCTCGACGTTCGTGCGTGGCCAGACAAGCGCCGCATACTCGCGCGACAGACGCTCCACCCGTTCGACGGGCGTGTCGGCAGGTGCGCGCAGTTGCAACAGGATGCGTGCACCCTGCTTTTGCGGGTCGCGGGTGTCTTCGGCAATCATGGTGACCCAAACCTCGGTGCCGATAGATTTGTTCGAAACCTGCTCGATGATGCGGACAAAGGCCATGTCCGCTGCCGCCAGCCTGTCCGCCTTCAACGTCACGGTCTGGGATTGGCGCGACGGTTCGGCGTTGCGCGTGTCCATCTCGGCATAGATGGTCTTGGCGGGGTCATGGTAACGGTAATCCTCATACCCTTCATACCCGATGTCGCCGACATACAGCGTCGCACTGTCGCCACCGTTCTCCCAGCGGCCAGTGGCCCAAGGCGTGCCCTCGGGGCACAGCTCGAAATGCTTGGTCAGGTATTCGCAGGCCAACACAGGGCCGGGCACAGCCAAGGCCAGGGCCGCGGCGAAACTGCGAATCATCATGCGGATTTCACCTTGTTCTTCAACCCGGTGCCCAGATAGGCCTCGATCACCCGTTCGTCGTTCTTGACCTCGTGCACCGTGCCCTTGGCCAGGACCTTGCCCTCGGCCATAACGATCACCGGGTCGCACAGGCGGGCGATGAAATCCATGTCATGTTCAATGACGCAGAACGTATAGCCGCGTTCCTTGTTCAGCCGCACAATCGCATCGGCAATGGTGTTCAGCAGGGTGCGGTTCACGCCCGCGCCGACCTCGTCCAGAAAGACCACCTTGGCATCCACCATCATGGTGCGGCCCAGTTCCAACAGCTTTTTCTGCCCGCCCGAAATATTTCCGGCCTTTTGGTCCGCCAGATGGGTGATCGTCAGAAACTCCAACACCTCATCCGCCTTTTGGCGCAGGGCGCGTTCTTCAGCGGCGATCTGACCGCGACGGAACCAGGCATTCCACATCTTTTCGCCCGATTGGTTCGGCGGCACCATCATCAGGTTTTCCCGCACCGTCATGGAGGCAAATTCATGCGCAATCTGGAACGTGCGCAGCAATCCCTTGCCAAACAGCACATGCGGCGGCAGCCCCGAGATATCTTCGCCATCCATCAGCACGCGGCCGCTGGTCGGGGCCAGACGTCCGGCAATCACGTTGAACAGCGTGGTCTTGCCCGCGCCATTCGGTCCGATCAACCCGGTGATCGATCCTGTGGCAATCTCCAGGCTGGCACCATCCACAGCGCGAAACGCGCCGAAATGACGATGCAGGTCTTCGACAACTATCATGGCTTCCCCGTCGTAATGCGTGCTTTTTCAGCATCTTGCGTCGGATAGTTAAAGCGCGGCCCGGGGTGTGCCCCCGGGCCGCGCCGTTCAGTTCAGATCAGAGATCAACGGAAGGTTACAGTCTCGTACACGCCGCCCTTGACTTCGAACTGCTTGTAGCGGCCGGCGCTTTCGCCATTGCCGACCAGCATCACACCAGACGCGCCATCATAGTCGATGGCGGTGCCAGCGGCGAGCAGTTCCAAACCCTTGGCCAATTCGCCGGGCAGGATTTTCTCGCCCGGACCGTTGGCGATGTCCATGATCTTGGCGCCATAAACCTTGGGATCGGTCGAGTTGGTCGCCTGCATTGCCAGCATGATCAGCGCAGCCGCGTCATAGCTTTCCATGGTGTAGGGCGAGGTGGCGTCATAAGGCGTGGCCGCAGCCTTGCCCATCTCTGCCAGCATGGCCGCACCAGAGCTGTCCGACTGTGCGACCTGACCGTAAGATCCGTCCAGTGCCGCACCAATCGCCAAGGGCAGGCTGTCGCCCACCATGCCGCCGGGCAGACCAAAGGTCGAGAAGGCACCCGAGTCGAGCGAGGCCTGGATCACGCCCTTGCCACCCTGGTCAAGATAGCCAGCCACGACCAACAGGTCGCCACCGGCAGCAGCCAGTGCCGCCACTTCAGCCGAATAGTCCGACTTGCCGTCCTCATGCGCTGCGTTGATCGTCACAACGCCGCCCTTGGCGGTGAATGACGCGGCGATCGCCTCGGCCAGACCCTTGCCGTAGTCGCTGTTGGAATAGGTCAGCGCGATCGACTTGACGCCCTTTTCGGTCAGGATGTCCGCCATGACTTCGCCTTCGCGCGCATCAGAAGGTGCGGTGCGGAAGAACAGGCCGTCGTCCTCAGCGGTCGACAGCGCGGGCGAGGTGGCCGACGGCGACACCATAACCATGCCATTCGGACGCGCCACGTTTTGCAGCACA
>JANNAF010000479.1:0-10747 GCA_031384005.1 Rhodobacterales bacterium
GAACGACCCCGACGCGTTCTGGGCCGAAATGGCCGGGCGCATCGACTGGATCAAACCCTTTACCCGCGTCAAGAACACCAGCTTTGCCATGGGTGCCGTGTCGATCAAATGGTACGAGGATGGCACGCTGAACATCAGCGCCAATTGCATCGACCGCCACATGATGACCCGCGGCAACCAGACCGCGATCATCTGGGAACCGGATGATCCGAAAACCCCCGCCCGCCACATTACCTATGCCGAACTCTTGGAACAGACCTGCCGCATGGCCAATGTGCTCAAGGCGCAGGGCGTGCGCAAAGGTGACCGGGTTGTCCTGTACATGCCGATGATCCCCGAAAGCGCCTATGCCATGCTGGCCTGCGCCCGGATTGGCGCGATACATTCGGTCGTCTTTGGCGGCTTTTCGCCCGATGCCCTGTCCAGTCGGATCAATGACTGCGACGCCAAACTGCTGATCACCGCCGATTTCGCCCCGCGCGCCGGCAAGAAAACTCCGCTCAAGGCCAATGCCGATCAGGCCCTGCTGCATTGCAAGGAGAACGTGAAATGTCTGGTGGTCAAACATACCGGTGACCAGACCCATTGGATTGCAGGCCGCGACATTGACCTGTTGGACGAAATGGCCAAGGCCGCGCCCTATTGCGGCTATGCCGAGATGAACGCCGAAGACCCGCTGTTCATTCTCTACACCTCTGGCTCCACCGGTCGCCCCAAGGGCGTCTTGCACACCACCGGCGGCTATCTGGTCTTTGCCAGCCTGACCCATCAGATGACGTTCGATTACCATGACGGCGATGTGTTCTGGTGCACCGCCGATGTGGGGTGGGTCACTGGTCACAGCTATATCGTCTATGGTCCCCTGTCGAACGGGGCGACCACGGTGATGTTTGAAGGTGTTCCGACCTATCCCGATGCGGGCCGGTTCTGGGAGGTGATCGCCAAGCACCGCGTCAACCAGTTCTACACCGCCCCAACCGCCATTCGCAGCCTGATGGCCATGGGCACCGAGCATATCGAAAAGCATGACCTGTCCAGCCTGAAACTTCTGGGCACCGTCGGCGAGCCCATCAACCCCGAGGCGTGGAACTGGTATTTCCTGAACATCGGCAAGGGCAAACTGCCCATCGTCGACACCTTTTGGCAGACCGAAACCGGTGGCCATATCGTCACCCCCCTGCCCGGTGCGATCCCGCAAAAACCGGGTTCGGCCACCAAGCCGTTCTTTGGCGTCCAGCTGGAGGTGTTGGATGCCGCAACCGGCGTGGTTCAGACCAACACCGCCGCGGAAGGGGTCTTGTGCATTTCCGACAGCTGGCCCGGGCAGATGCGGACCCTGTGGGGGGATCACGCCCGGTTCGAGGAAGCCTATTTCAGCCAATATCCCGGTTATTACTTTACCGGAGACGGCTGCCGCCGTGACGAAGACGGCTATTACTGGATCACCGGCCGCGTCGACGATGTCTTGAACGTGTCTGGTCACCGTTTGGGCACAGCCGAGGTGGAAAGTGCATTGGTCGCCCATCCATCGGTTGCCGAAAGCGCCGTTGTTGGCTACCCTCACCCCATCAAGGGACAGGGGATTTATGCCTATGTCACCCTGATGCGGGGTGAGGAGCCGTCAGAAGCGTTGAAAAAGGACCTGATCAAATGGGTTCGCACCGAAATTGGCCCGATTGCCACGCCGGATCTGATCCAGTGGGCACCCGGCCTGCCAAAGACCCGGTCAGGCAAGATCATGCGCCGCATCCTGCGCAAGATTGCCGAAAATGATCATGGCAGCCTTGGCGACACCTCGACGCTGGCCGACCCGTCCGTCGTGGACGATCTGGTGGCGAACCGCATGAACCGCGCCTGACACAGGCGTGACAGAATACCCGCCCGGGGGAGGACACACTGGGCGGGGGGACAGGGGCCGGGAGTTTGCGGGAAACCGCGCCCGGTCAGGGACGCCGGCAATGACCGGCACAAAGGGAGAGTACCTATGGCGAATGTGACTGCTGATGTGGGCGCACGCTCACGTCCAATGACCAAGGAAGAGCGAAAGGTCATCATGGCCTCTTCGGCTGGTACCATTTTCGAATGGTATGACTTTTACCTGTACGGTTCGCTGGCCGCGATCATCGGGGCCCAGTTCTTTACGGCTTTCCCAGAGGCGACGCGCAACGTGTTTGCGCTTTTGGCCTTTGCGGCAGGCTTTATCGTGCGTCCGTTCGGCGCACTGGTGTTCGGCATGTTGGGCGACCTTGTCGGCCGCAAATACACCTTCCTCATGACCATTATGATCATGGGTATCTCGACCTTCCTTGTCGGCCTGCTGCCGAACTATAACAGCTGGGGCACCGCAGCACCGATCATCCTGATCGCCCTGCGCATGGCACAGGGCCTGGCATTGGGCGGCGAATACGGTGGGGCTGCGATCTATGTGGCAGAACACGCGCCGCAAAACCGTCGCGGCTATTACACCGCCTTCATCCAGACCACCGCCACCCTGGGCCTGCTGTTGTCGCTGATCGTCATTCTGTCGGTTCAGGGCTATGTCAACGGCGCCTATCCGGATGTGGCCGTGCTGGATGCGGCTGGCGTCGCTGTGATGAACGCGGACGGCACACCGCAGATGATCAAGGCGTTCAACTCTTGGGGCTGGCGTATCCCGTTCCTCGGCTCGATCTTCCTGCTGTTGATCTCGCTTTATATCCGTCTGCAGATGAACGAGAGCCCGGCCTTCAAAAAGATGAAGGAAGAGGGTGCCGGTTCCAAAGCGCCGCTGCGTGAAGCATTCGGCAACTGGAAAAACGGCAAGTTCGCCATCATCGCCCTGTTCGGTCTGGTCGCAGGTCAAGCTGTGGTCTGGTACACCGGGCAGTTCTATGCCCTGTTCTTCCTGCAAAACGTGATCAAGGTTGACAGCTTTACCGCCAACGTTCTGGTGGCATGGTCGTTGATCCTGGGTACCGGGGGCTTCTTGTTCTTTGGTGACCTGTCCGACCGGATCGGCCGCAAGCCGATCATTCTGGCCGGCTGCGTTCTGGGTGCCATCAGCTTCTTGCCGGTGTTCAACTTTCTGACGGCCACGGCAAACCCGATCCTGCACGCCGCACACCAGACCCCGGTCACGGTTGTGGCAAACGAGGCTGACTGTTCGTTCCAGTTCAACCCGACGGGCACGGTCAAGTTCACCAACTCTTGTGACGTGGCCAAGGCACAATTGGCGCGGACTTCCGTGAACTACTCCACGGAATACTCGGCCGATGCGACGGTTGCGCAAGTCAAGGTCGGCGAAACCGTGATCACCGGCTATGACGCCGGTGCCAACACAGCAGCGATTGCAGCCGCCAAGGCTGCACTGGACGAGGTCAAGGCTGGCATCGATGCAGGCGCCATGACGGCACTGGGCGATGCTGAAAAGGCAAACAAAGCCGCCAAGACCGCTGTGACGACTGCTGAAGCAGGCGTCAAAAAAGTGGCCGATGGCACGGATGAAGCTGCAAAGACGGCAGCCCAAGCCGCCCTTGATGCCGCCAATGCGGCAACCCCTGCGGCCCAGGCGGCGCTGGACGCGGCCCGTGCCGCAGTTCCGGCTGACGTTTTGGCCAAATACGACGCGGCAGCCGCCGTGGTTGCGGCCGAAAGCGGCGTCAAAGGGGCGTTTGACAAAGGTCTGAACGACGCGCTCAAGGCGGCGGGTTATCCGCTGGTGGCCAAGGACAACACGTCCGTGGCCGTGGCGCAGAACTTTGTCGACATCTTTACTGTGCAGAAACTGACGATCGTGCTGACGCTGACCTACCTGATCATTCTGGTCACCATGGTCTATGGCCCGATCGCGGCAATGCTGGTCGAACTGTTCCCGACCCGTATCCGGTACTCTGGCCTGTCGCTGCCTTACCACATCGGCAACGGCTGGTTCGGTGGCCTGATGCCAGCAACCGCCTTCGCCATCTCGGCCCAGACTGGCAACATCTACGCCGGCCTGTGGTACGCGATCGTGGTGGCGATGGGGACCGTGGTGATTGGTCTGCTGTTCGTGCCGGGTGGCACGCACAAGAAGAACATCTTCTCGGACGACGCAGCCAAGTAAGGCTGCAGCGAAAGACAGAAAACCAAGGGCCGGGGGGCGATCCCCGGCCCTTGGGCGTGGTGGTGACCTGCATTGCGCAAGATGGGCAAACCGTCAGCTGCGCAGCGCAGCCGACGAACTGCCCATCCTACAAGATGCCCTTGGTCGCCCCTTGTAGGATGGGCAGTTCGCCGTTTCGCCCTTGGCGAAACGGCGGTTTGCCCATCTTGGCCGGTGGATTTTACAGCCGCAACCCGCGCAGGCGCAGCGCGTTGGTGATAACCGAAACCGATGACAGGCTCATCGCCGCCGCGGCAATCATCGGCGACATCAACAAACCGGTGAACGGGTACAGCAGCCCGGCGGCAACCGGGATCCCGACCGCATTATAGGCAAAGGCAAAGAACAGGTTCTGCTTGATGTTGCGCATGGTCGCGCGCGCCAGCTTGCGGCCCCGCAGGATGCCCGCAAGGTCCCCCGACAACAAGGTCACTCCGGCGCTTTCCACCGCAACATCCGCCCCGGGCCCCATGGCAATCCCGACTTCTGCCGCGGCCAGCGCGGGGGCATCATTCACGCCGTCGCCTGCCATGGCCACATAGCGACCCTCGGCATGCAAATGGTCGATCAGCGCCTTTTTGCCCTCAGGCAGCAGACCGGCGAAAACCTCGTCAATCCCCAGCGTTTGCGCCACGCCCCGGGCTGTCGCCTCGGCGTCGCCGGTCGCCATGATAATGCGCAACCCCTCGGCCCGCAGCGCGGCCAGCGCCGGTGCGGCCCCCGGTTTGATCGGGTCGGCTACGGCCACAAGGCCCGCATAGGCGCCATCAACCGCCACGAACATCACGGTCTTGCCCGCGGCCGCCAGCCCGCTCGCATCGGGTGCTACCAGCCCCATATCGGCCAGCATCGCCGCATTGCCCAACACCACCTGCCGCCCGGCCACCAGACCCTGCACCCCCTTGCCCGTCACCGAGGCAAAGCTGTCACAGGCCGCAACCGTCAATCCGCGCGCCTGCGCCCCGGCCAGCACAGCTGCGGCCAAAGGATGCGCCGACGCCGCCTCGACCGCCGCCGCCAGGGCCAGCACCTCGTCACTTGTCGCATCGGTCAGCACGGGCTTGCCGGTGGTCAGGGTGCCCGTCTTGTCGATGACCAGCGTATCAACCCCCGCCAGGCGTTCCAACACCTCGCCCCCCTTGACCAGCACGCCCACCTGCGCCCCGCGCCCAGTGGCCGTGGTGATCGAGATGGGCGTAGCCAGACCCAGCGCACAGGGGCATGCGATGATCAGCACCGACACCGCCGCCGCAATGGCATAAAGAAACCCCGGACTGGGCCCAAGGATCAACCACGCCACGAAAGCCAACAGCGCCACCACCACGACAACCGGCACGAACACCGCCGAGACACGGTCGGCCATGCCTTGGATCGGCGCCTTGGACCGCCGTGCCGCCGAAACCATTTCGACAATCTGCGCCAGAACCGTGGCCGCCCCCACCCGTTCGGCCCGCATCACAAAGCTGCCGTTCTGGTTCATCGTCCCCCCGGTCACCGCGGCGCCTGCCGTCTTTTCGACCGGAATAGCCTCGCCCGTCAGCAGGCTTTCATCAACCGCCGACCCGCCTTCCACAACCACACCGTCCACCGGCACCGCCTCGCCCGGGCGGACCCGCAAAAGGTCATCGATCCAGATGTTTTCCAGCGGCGCATCGAAATCGCCATCCGGCTGAACCCGCCGTGCCGTTTTGGGCGCAAGCCGCATCAGCGCCTTGATCGCATCGCCTGTCCTCTCGCGCGCCCGCAATTCCAGCACCTGACCGACAAAGACCAGTGCCACGATCACGGCAGAGGCCTCGAAATAGGTGGCAACACCCATGGCATCGCGGTAGGCGGCGGGGAAAATCCCCGGCAAAAAGGTGGCGACCACCGAATAAAGATAGGCTGCCGCCACACCCAACGAAATCAGCGTCCACATATTGGGGCTGCGGTTGCGCACCGAATCCACCCCGCGCTGAAAGAAAGGCAGCGCAGCCCACAGCACGACCGGACTGGCCAGCGCAAACTGTGCATAGTTGCCATAGGGCATCAGGCGGTGCAGGGCATCGGGCATCGGCAGACCCAGCATCGGCCCCATCGCCACCACGACAAGCGGTGCGGCGCAGATGCTGGACACCACCAGCCGCCGCGTGAAATCGGTCAATTCCGCGTTGGGCGCATCGCCCGGCGTCATCGGCTCCAGTGCCATACCGCATTTGGGGCAGGCACCGGGCTTGTCAGAGATGATCTCGGGGTCCATCGGGCAGGTGTATTGCACACCCTTGACCGCCAGCTTGCCCCGCTTTTTCGCATTGCCCGACAGAAAGAAATACGGGTCCGCCTGAAACCGCGTCCGGCATTTTTCGCTACAGAAATGAAAGGTTACGCCTTGATGGTCATGTTTGCGGCTGGCGTCGGTGATCTTGACGGTCATGCCGCATACCGGGTCGATGCCCGTCGGCTGGTCTGACGTTGTGATATCCATGGCGCACTCCTTGATCTGACCTAACAGCTAGGCGTTCGTGCAACCGTGGGCAAGGCTGGACGCCCATGCCCTGACCTGCAGCAACGGCGTTCAGCGTTTTCCGTAGTACAGGCCCACCACATGTTCGGCCTGCGCAAAGAACAGCCAGCGTTGTGCCAGTGCCCCGCTCAGGTGCAACAGGGCGGCCAGGGCGACAGTGGCAGGGGCGGCAGGGCCCAGCGCCACGACCAGCGCGGGCAGAACGGCCCCCAACCCCAACGCGATCAACCGCACCTTGTTGGCATGTTTGCGCCCAACCACAAAAATCATCTCGCGCAGCAGATAATTGCCGGCAGTGTGGGCCTGTTCAAAGACCTGCACCTCGCCAATCGGCCCAAGCCCGGTGGCCATACCCAAGGTTTGCCCCACACGGGCAAACTGGCCGTCACCGATCCACCACGACAGCGCCATCAACGGCCCCAACCCGATCAGCGCCAGGCCCGCCCAAGCCTGCCCTGACAACAGCGCCCCACCCACCACGGCAAAACCCAAAAACTGCAAGGGCGTGGTCCAGTGATGCCAGCGCGGCACGGCGCGGATCTGGGTATAGATCATCGCGGTGGTGAACACCGTCAACAGGGCCAACAACGCCCCGACCTGCCCAACCACCCTGGGCAGACCAAGGCCGAACAGATCCGACACTGCCATCGGCGCCAGCGTCAACAGGGCCGCCACTGCGGTCCATGCCTCGCGGCTCAGCCAACTGCTGCGCCACTGGGTAAAGGCCAAAAGCGCGCGCTTTGGCTGACCAAGGTGAAAGGTGGCGGCCAGCAACCCGCCTACGGCAAGGCCGTAGCCAAGGCCCCACCACAGGAACGCCGCCCATCCCGTTGCCAGCACAAGCCCCGCCCCCAAAAACGCAAGCAGACCCAGACCCATCCCCGACAGCGTGGAAAACAGTATGACCGAAGGTGCCGGATGCATCAGATCTTTCCCAACACGCGGTCCAGCCACCCGGCAAATCCGGTGGCCTGAATATCCAGCAGCGGCGCCAGCAGGCTGGCATCCTGCCGCACATCCTTTTTGCGTGGCGGCAGGTATTTGTTGGTGGGCCGGGTTTTCAGGTCCGGCATCAGGTCATAGCCGCCCCGTTCGCGCGTCAGGCGCGACACCTTGCTGTCGGGGTCGTTGAAATCGCCAAAATGGCGCGCCCCGGTTGGGCAGGTGCGCACACAGGCCGGTTCGCGGTCCTCCTCGGGTAGGTTTTCGTTATAGATCCGGTCGACGCACAGGGTGCATTTCTTCATGACCCCCTGATCGGCGTCCATTTCCCGTGCGCCATAGGGGCAGGCCCATGCACATAGCCCGCAGCCGATGCAGGCATCCTCGTTCACCAGCACAATACCGTCCTCGACCCGTTTATAGCTGGCCCCGGTCGGGCAGACCGTCACACAGGGCGCATCGGCACAATGCAGGCAGGACCGGGGGAAGTTTACGATTTGTGCAGCGCCCTCAACCGGTTGCACCTGATAGCTGTGTACCCGGTTGAGGAACGTCCCCGAAGGGTCCGCACCATAAGGGTTTTGGTCCGACAGACCGGCCCCCTGATCATTCCACCCCTTGCAGGCCGTCACGCAGGCCTGACAGCCAACGCAAGTGTCAAGGTCGACCACAAGGCCCAGTTGTTTGTCGGTATGGGTTGGCAGTTGCGTCATCTTTTGTCCCCTTTGGGCACAACTTGCGGGATCGGAGGGAAACTGGGTTCTGATTGTGGTTTCGGCCCGACGTTTTCGATCCGCACGCGCAAATCGAACCACGCCGCCTGCCCTGTCACCGGGTCCGAGTTTGACCAGCGCATCCCGTCACCCTTTTCCGGCAGCAGTTCGGAAATCAGATGGTTCAACAAGAACCCCTCGACCGCCTCGGGCGCTGCATCATCCAGCGCCCATGCGCCGCGACGCTTGCCAATCGCGTTCCAGGTCCAGATCGTGTTTTCGTTCAGCGCGGCCATATGGGCGACCGGCGCGGTGATCGCCCCCGAAGGCGAAATCACGCGGGCATAATCGCCGTCCTTGAACCCATGTTCGGCCCACAGCTTCGTCGGCACATACAGGTAATTCTTGCCCCTGATCTGACGCAGCCATGCGTTCTGGCTGCCCCAAGAATGGTACATATCCATCGGTCGCTGGGTCAGGGCGTGGATCGGATAGCCCCAGCCCGCCGCCTCGGTATCGCCAAACGGCGGATACCAGATCGGCAAGGGGTCCATCGCCTGTTTCAGCCGTGCGCGCAAATGGTCAGGCGGCTGGATCGCGCCGTGCCCCTCGGCTGCCAGTTGAAACTTGCGCATCGGTTCGGACCAGATGTTGAACAGATAAGGCTGCGGGGTTTCATAGAACGAGGTTTTGACAGCCCAATCCTGATAGGCGGCGTTCCACGGTTTATAAAACGCGGCCTCGGCCGGGACATGGGCCTGAAAAAAGCCGCCGTTTTCGATATAGGCGGCGATCTGATCGGGGTTCGCCTCGCCCCGCCCGGACAAATTGCCCTCGGCCCCGCGAAATCCGATCAGCGGGCCGACACCGGGGCGGCGAATGTGGTTCTGGATGTAATCGGCATAGTCCTTGTAGCGGGCGGTGCCATCCGCGTTCACCATCGGGGCCAGCCCCAAACGGTGCCCAAGGTCCAACAGCACCGACTGAAACCCGCGCACATCGCGGTCAGGTTCGGTCACCGGCCAGCGGATGCTGTCGCCTGCGGCATCGGGTTCGCTGATCGGGCGGTCCAGCAGCGAGATGCAATCGTGCCGTTCCATATAGGTGGTATCAGGCAGGATCAGGTCGGCATAGGCCACCATTTCGGACGCATAGGCGTCAGAATAGATGATGCGCGGGATGATATATTCGCCGTCCGCGCCCTTGTCGGTCAGCATCGCCATGACCTTGGTGGTGTTCATCGACGAATTCCACGCCATGTTCGCCATGTACAAAAACAGCGTGTCGATGCGGTAGGGATCGCCCGCATGGGCATTGGGGATCAGCATATGCATCAGGCCATGCGCACTAAAGGGGTTTTCCCAAGTGAAGGCTTTGTCGATGCGCGCCGGGCTGCCATCCTCTTTCAGGGCCAGTTGTTCGGGGCCGCGAACGTAACCCAGATGGGGCCCGGACAGCGGTTTGCCGGGGGCGGATACGAAATGCGGCGTCGGATGCGCCTCGACCGGTTTGGGGTAGGGCGGCTTCAGGCGGTACCCACCGGGGGTTTCCACGGTGCCCAGGATGATCTGCAGCACATGCAGGGCGCGGGCGGTCTGGAACCCGTTGGAATGGGCCGAAATCCCGCGCATCGCGTGGAAACTGACCGGGCGGCCCGGCATGGTGGCGTGATGGTTGCCGCGAAAATCCGTCCACTCCCGCTCAAGCTCGATTGCCTGATTGAACGCCACATCCGCCAGTTCAGCGGCCAGCGCATGGATGCGCGCGGCAGGGATGCCGCAGCGCCCCGCCACCGCCTCGGGCGCATAATCGGGCGACAGATACCGCTCGGCCATATGCTGAAACACCGTCCTGTGGCCCTGATAGGTGGCACCCAAGTCCGGCTGAACCCCCTTGCCGTCCCAGGGCGCAGGCTGCCCGGTGCGGCGGTCGATCACAAAGGGCTGGGATTCCGCGTTTTTCAGGATCAGGCCCTTTTCCGCACCCTCCGTCTCATTCACCAACAACGGCGCGTTGGTGAACTGCGCCAGATAGTCCAGATCCACCTTGCCCGCCACCAGCAGACAATGGACCAGTGACAGGATCAGCAGGCCGTCGGTGCCGGGCGTGATGCCGTACCAATCGTCGGCAATCGCATTGTAACCGGTGCGGATGGGGTTCACGCCGATCACCCGCGCACCGCACGCCTTCAGCTTGCCCAGACCAATCTTGATGGGGTTTGAATCGTGATCCTCGGCCACGCCGAACATCACGAACAGCTTGGTCCGCTCCCAATCGGGCTGGCCAAACTCCCAGAACGCGCCGCCGATGGTATAGATGCCGCCCGCCGCCATGTTGACCGAACAAAATCCGCCATGGGCCGCATAGTTCGGCGTGCCAAAGGCCTGCGCCCACCAGCCGGTAAAGCTCTGGCTCTGATCCCGCCCGGTGAAAAACGCCAGCTTTTCGGGTGCCGCCTCCCGCAAGGGC
>JANNAF010000492.1:0-1663 GCA_031384005.1 Rhodobacterales bacterium
GGGGCGCTGTCGGGCAGGCGGATGTCATGGGCGAGGTTGAGGGCCGCGAGGGTGCGGATCAGCCAGAAGCCGGGGTCGGTCTGGCCGGGGGTCAGCCCCAGTTGGGCCGAGTGGGGGAAGGCGTGATGGTTGCCGTGATGCGCCTCGCCAAAGGTGAGGAGGCCAAGGTGGGGCAGGTTGTAGCCTTGGACGGGCAGGCCCGCGACGGTCCAAGTTTGGTGGCCGAGTTTGTGGGCATAGTGGCCGATGGCCCAATGTCCGGTGAGCGACAGGGTGATGCGCAGGCAGATGCCCCACAGGACCCACGGCAGACCGCCCATGGTGTAAAGGACGATCGCCAAAGGGAGTTGCTGAAGCATCCAGGTTGCCTCCAAGGCGCGCAGAACCGGGTCTTGGGCGATATGGGGTTCGATGGTGAGGCGCGGCGGATGGGTCAGGGCAAAGCGGCAATGCATCTGCCACCACGCATCGCGCCAGAAGCCTGCACCATGCGATGGATGGGGCGGGCAAATGGTTTGGCGTTGGTGCCAGTCGCGCATGTCATGAGCGCGGATCATGCCCATGGGGCCAGTTATGCCGACCAGAGTGCCAAGGTAGACAAGGCTGCGTTCCAGCCAGAGGGGCGCGTCAAAGCTGCGGTGAATCAGCAACCGGTGCATCCCCACCGAATGGCCGGCGCAGATGGTGATTGCGGTCAGACCGACCATCACGGCGGCGGCGTCCCAGGATGGAAACAGGGTCACGGCGGCCACCGCACCGGTGGCATGGGCGAACCACCACAGCGATTTGGGGGCGTCCCAGAGGATCCGGCCCTCCAGTGTCGTTTCGGGCAGGGGGGTGACGCGGTCGGTGGCATTCAGGTTCATCTTGCGCCTGCGGGGTTCAAGGGTTATAATTTTATAGCTTAATAACTTATAAGCTATAAGGTTGGGACATGTCAAGCGCGGACAAGGTTTTCGAGGCTTTGGCGTCGGTCACGCGGCGGCGCATTCTGGCCTATATCTCGGAAGGGCCGTTGAGTGCGGGCGACATTGCAGCGCGGTTCGAGATGTCTCAGCCCGCAGTCTCCAAGCATCTGACGGTGCTGGAGGGGGCGGGGCTGGTGTGGAAGCGGCGCGAGGGGATGAACGTGTTCTATGGGATGGAGCAGGAAACCCTGAGCGGCACCTTGGCCACGTTTTTGCAGGCGGTCTTCCCGCCGTCGCGGGCGCCGAAGGCCGAGGTGCGGGCCAAGAAGGGCGGGCAATAGCGTTCCAGCTTGATTTGCGGTGGCAAATGCGGGATGGGGCGACAACCATTGGGGGGATTGCCATGACCGATATCAACGCGCTTTTGGATCAGATGACGCTGCAAGAGCAGGTTGCGATCCTGTCGGGTGAGGATTTCTGGTCGTTGCCGGCGGTGGAGCGGTTGGGGATTGGCAAGCTGCGGGTGACGGACGGGCCGAACGGGGCGCGGGGCGGCGGGTCTTTGGTGGGGGGTGTCAAGTCGGCGGCGTTTCCGGTGGGGATTGTGATTGGGTCGTCGTGGAACCCTGACCTTGCGCGGGAGATTGGCGCGGCCTTGGCGCAGGAAGTGAAATCTGCCCGCAGACCGCGAAGCGGCTGGCCGAGCAGCTGATGGCCGCGGGCACGATCGTCTGGAACGGCCCGGTCGGCGTGTT
>JANNAF010000497.1:0-1523 GCA_031384005.1 Rhodobacterales bacterium
ACATGCGTGGCGCGCTCTCGCTGCTGCCCATGGCCTCGGGCCCGTGGATCTGGCGGCCAGCGGATGAGCAGGAAGGCCCAGCGCAGATGAACCTGTTTGAAGGAATGCTGCCATGAGCATGCAGGGACGGATCGGGCGCGCAAGCGGCGGACGCGTGAAACGGGCGCTGGGCGTGCAGGCGATCCTGGAATGGGCGTTCCGCGTGGAAAAGGCGCAGCTGGAACTGCCGATGCGGCGGGACATCGACGAGGAAGGCTTCGGGTTTGGCATGGAATACGTGCTGATCCAGCGGGCGCGTCTGGGGTGCAAGGTGGATGGCGGCGGCCATAAATCGCTGTCCTACACCCATGAAGATGCAGAGATCGTCGCCGCGACCTTGGCCGGAATGCCCGACAGCCTCGGCGGCAAACGCATGGCGATCTACGTCGCCGAACTGGCGCGCTCTGGGATGACGCCAGACTGGCTGCCAGGGGTTGTCCCGCGCTGCGTGCCGGTCGAGACCAAAAGCAACCAGCATGGCGAGCGATCCACCACCGTGGTGGTCGGCATTGAGCGCGTCCTGCATCGCGGGCGCTGGCGCAGCATCGAGGTACTGGCATGCCCGGTCACCTGGCGACCACATCCCGAGCAGATCGCATCCGCCCGGCGCGGCTATGACGATTGGTGGCTGGCGCTGGACTGGGTGCGGGATGGGCTGTTGGCAGGTGGCATGCTGCGGGAGGTCGAGGTGACGGCTGCCATGCCGAAGGTGAAGCCGTGGTTCTCAGGCCGACACAAACCCGCAATGGGTGCACCCACTTCCCCCCCTAATCCGGACAGTGCAAACCCCACGTCAACCTTTGCGCAGGATTTCGGAGCTAAGAATCTTGAAATGTTCTCTTGACTAGGGCACAACAGACACGAACCGGGAGTGACGAATGCCTAGCTTTTATGAATTTTTTGCTGGCGCAGGGATGGCAAGAGCCGGGCTTGGTGCTGAGTGGAAGTGTTTGTTCGCCAATGACTTTGACCGGAAAAAAGGCGAAACGTACAAGCGCAACTGGGGTCAGTCGGAACTGGTTGTCGATGACATTCGCAACATAGCACCTGACGACCTGCCAGGAACTGCAGATTTGGTGTGGGGATCTTTCCCGTGCCAAGACCTGTCGTTGGCTGGCGGCGGCGCTGGTCTGCGCGGTGATAGGTCTGGCACTTTCTGGCCATTCATCTCACAGATCCAATCACTGAAGGACGATGATCGCGCGCCGAAGGTGGTGACATTGGAAAATGTTGTTGGCACTCTGACGAGCCATGCCGGAAAGGACTTCACAGCCATCTGTGAAGCCCTTGACGGTCTGGGCTACAAGTATGGGGCAGTTGTTGTAGACGCTGAACTCTTTGTCCCGCAGTCTAGGCCCAGACTGTTCGTCATCGCGACGCGCAGTGATGTAAAGGCCGTTGGCGCGTCGGACGGCCCATCTCAACCGTGGCATACTACTGCGCTTCGTCGCTCGTATTGTGCCCTCCCCGAGCGACTTCAGCGC
>JANNAF010000501.1:0-21832 GCA_031384005.1 Rhodobacterales bacterium
GCCCCGAACAGCGCCAGCCGGAACCGCCCAGGATAGGGGATCACCCGCGCCAGAACCCCACGCAGAACCCGCTCGAACAAAGGTCGTTTATAGGTCGTCTCAATATAGGCGCGGGCCTGATCGATCAGATGCATGTAATCCACACCCGACGGACAGGTCGTGGTGCAGGCCAGACAGGACAGGCACCGGTCAATATGGGTGACCGTCTTGGCATCGGCCGGCCGCCCGGTCTCCAGCATCTCCTTGATCAGGTAAATCCGGCCACGCGGGCTGTCGGCCTCATCGCCCAGCACCTGATAGGTCGGACAGGTCGCCGTGCAAAACCCGCAATGGACACAGGTCCGGAGGAGCTTGTTGGCCTCTGCCAGCTTGGGGTCGGCCAGTTGCGCCTCGGTAAAGAAAGTTTGCATCAGCCCAAAACCCCCGGTCCCAAAATCCCCTTGGGATCAAACTTGGCCTTGATCCCGCGCGCCAGCAGGGCGACGCCCGCCGCTTCAGGGTGAAAGACGGCGCCAGCCGCATCGCCCCTGACCCGCGTCGCATGACCCAGCCCCTGAACCCGCGCCCGGATATCGACATCCGGCGCCGCCAACAGCCAGATCAATCCGCCGCCCCAGTCAAACACCGCCTCGGCTGGCAAGCCAGACACCACGTCCAGCGCATCGGATGGCTTGACCGAAACCCGCCACACCACACCGTCACGCCCGGCAAAATCGGTCACATCGCGCACCGTCCGCCACAGACCGGCACTGACAGCGCCCTCCTCAACCTCCCAGTCGCCGCCCAACCGGTCCTGCAAGGCGCGCAGGCGGTACGCGACCGACCCTGCCATGCCCTCAACCCGGATCAACGCAGCGCCACCGCGATAAGCCGCCCCACTGACATCAAACGGCGTGCCAAGCGCCGCCCGCAACACCGCCAGACCCTCGCCGACCCCGCGCCGCCCAACCAACGTCGCCTCGGCCTCGGGCAGCGCCTGGACCCGGAACGCCACTTCAGTGATCACACCCAGCGCGCCATGGCTGCCCACCAACAACTTGCACAGATCCAGCCCCGTGACATTCTTCATCACACGGCCCCCGGCCTTGGCCAAAACCCCGGCCCCGTTGACAAACCGCAAACCCAACACATGGTCGCGGCAAGCCCCGACCTGCACCCGCCGTGGCCCTGACGCGCCCGACGCCACCACGCCACCCAGCGTCGACACCCCGCCCCGCCCCAACAGCGCCCGCATGTCCGGCACCTCGAACGCCAAACGCTGCTTCTCGGCCGCCAGAACCGCCTCCACCTGCGCCATCGGCGTCCCGGCACCCGCCACCAGCGTCAACGACCCCGGCTCATAAATCCGCACGCCAGACAGACCCGCGGTGTCAATCCCCTCGCCCACCACTTCCCCCAACCGCCGCGTGCCGCCGCCCTGCACGAACACCGCCTCCCCCCGCTTGCGCAAAAGGGCCACAAGGTCATCTTCTGTCTCGCACCTGATCATCATCTGTCCATAAATATCCCACGGGGGCCCGGGGGTGTGAAACCCCCGGCGCTGTCAACCGGCACGTCGGCTTGCCGTCACAGCCAACGGGAACACCTTGGCCGGGTTCAGCAACCAGTCGGGGTCAAACACATCCTTGACCTTCAACTGCGCCTCCAGATCGGCATCGGTGAACTGCACCTTCATCAGATCGCGCTTTTCGACCCCGACGCCATGCTCACCCGTCAGACAACCGCCAACCTCGACACACAGCCGCAAAATATCCGCCCCGAACGCCTCGACCTTTTCCAGATCGCCAGACTTGTTGGCATCGTACAGGATCAGCGGATGCAGATTGCCGTCCCCGGCATGGAACACATTGGCAACGCGCAACCCAACCTCGGCGCTCATCTCGCCGATCCGGCGCAACACATGGGCCAGTTCGCTGACCGGAATGGCGCCGTCCAGACACATGTAATCGGCAATATTGCCCATTGCCCCAAATGCCGATTTGCGGCCCAGCCAGATCCGGCGGCTCTCCTCCTCGGACCCGCTTTCCCGCAGATCAACCGGGGCGTGACGCAACGCGATTTGTTTGATCCGCGCCAACTGCTCGTCAATCTCGGCCGGACTACCCTCAACCTCGACGATCAACAGGGCCTCGCAATCGGGGTAACCGGCATGGGCAAAGGCCTCGGTCGCCTCGATGCAGGGCCGGTCCATGAATTCGATGGCAACCGGCAAAAGGCCCGCCTTGATGATGTCGGCCACACAGTTGCCCGCCACCTCATTGGCGTCAAAGGCGATCAGCATGGGCCGCGCCCCCTCGGGCTTGGGCAGGATGCGCAAGGTGGCCTCGGTCACCACACCCAACTGCCCCTCGGACCCGCAGATCACCCCCAGCAGATCCATGCCCGCCGGGTCCAGCCACGGCCCGCCCACCTGAACCACCGTGCCGTCCATCTGAACCAGCGTCACGCCCAACAGATTGTTGGTCGTCACCCCATATTTCAGACAATGCGCACCACCCGAGTTCATGGCGATATTGCCGCCGATCGCACAGGCAAGCTGGCTGGAGGGATCGGGGGCGTAAAAAAATCCTTCCGCCTCGACCGCGCCCGTCACTGACAGGTTGGTACGACCGGACTGCACCCGGATGAACCGGTTGTCATAATCCGTCTCGATCACGGCATTCATCCGCGCCAGTCCCAGCACCACACAATCCTGCGTCGGCAACGACCCGCCCGCAAGCGACGTGCCAGCCCCACGCGGCACCACAGGCACCCCCATCCGGTGACACAGCGCCAAAATCTGCGACACCTCGGCGGTGGTGCGGGGCAACACAACGGCCAGCGGCGTACAGCGGTACGCCGTCAGCGCGTCACATTCATAGGCGCGGGTTTCGGCGACATCGTCAATCACACCGCCCGGAACAGTGGCGCGCAATTTGGCGACGATGCTGTCACGGGCCCCAAGAACGCGGGCATCGGGTTTGGGCATATCCATGGGCAGCCTCCGGTTGCCTCAGACTTAGGCCGCGCGATTGCCACTGGCAAGGCTTGGCTCCCAGTTGTAGCGTGTTAGCCATGAACATACTTGCCGTGCTTGAATCGACGTTCACGCTGCTGGACACCGCCGCCTTTGTGGCCCTGGTGCTGATCTGGGGCGCAACGGGGCGTCTGGCCGAAAAGCCGCCAAAACGGCGGCTTTCGGTCAGCCATTTGATGCAGGATTACCGCTATCGCTGGATGACCGAGTTTCTGACACGCGAACCCCGGATCTTTGATGTGACGCTGATCGACAGCCTGCGCCAGGGAACAGCCTTTTTTGCCAGCGCCTCGATGATCGCGATTGGCGGCGGGGTGGCGCTGATCGGCAACGCGGCAACCCTGACCGGTTTGGCGCAGGATCTGACGCTGGCGGCCGATACATCCCAATTGCGGATCAAGCTGTTGGTTGTGGTGGTGCTGCTGGCCAATGCGCTGCTCAAGTTCATCTGGGCGCACCGGCTGTTTGGTTATTGCGCGATCATGATGGCGGCGGTGCCAAACAATCCCAACGATCCGATTGCCGCGCCCCGCGCCCGGCAATCGGCTGAAATCAACATCACCGCCGCGCGCAGTTTCAACCGGGGCCTGAACTCGATCTACTTTGCACTGGCCGCGCTGGGCTGGCTGATCGGACCTGTGGCGCTGATCGTGACGACAGTCGTCACCGCAGGCGTCTTGTTGCGACGCGAATTTGCATCCCATTCGCGGCAAGTGATGCTGAACGACGCACGCTAATCAACGGGCAGTTGCGGGGAAGATGGGCAAACCCTTTGCTTCGTTCCGAACCAAAGGAACTGCCCATCCTACAAGTATACCGAGGCCGCGCCTTGTAGGATGGGCAGTTCGCCCTTGCGCGCCCTGCGCAAGGGGGGTTTGCCCATCTTCCTCAGCTCCGCTTGACACGCACCGGATAGGCCGCGCGTGTCACCACAAATCCGCCGTCCCCGGCAACCTCATCAACCACGCGGAACAATTCGCGCAACACCGCGTCATAGGGCAGGTGGCGGTTGGCCACCATCCACAGCACGCCGTCGGGGGCCAACCCCTTTTGGGCGGCGCGGATAAACGCCAGACCCAACCCCACATCCGCCTCGCGTCCGGTGTGGAACGGCGGGTTCATCACCACGGCCCCCCACAGCTTGGCCGGGCGAAAGCTGCGGGCGTCGGCCCAATGCCGTTCCGCCCGCGGATCGCGCACATTGCGCGCAGCACAGTCCAGCGCCGCCTGTTCGGCCTCGACCATGTCCAGATGCTTGACCCCCGGCCGCGCCAGAATGGCATGGGCCAGATAGCCCCACCCGGCCCCCAGATCCGCCACCCGCGCCGGCAGGTCCTTGGGCAGTGCGCCGGCCAGCAAAACCGACCCGCGGTCAGGCCCATCCGCCGAAAACACACCGGGCCGGGTGACAAAGCCGTCAACCTGATGATCCTGCGCCGCCCATGCCAGCAAACGCCCATCCGCCGGGCAAACGCAAATCCGGCCATGCCCTTTGGAAATCGCCTCGCCCAGTTCCAGACCCAGCGCGCGGCAGTCCTTCAGCACCGCCTCGACCCCGTCGGTCTTTTGCCCATCAATCGCCATCACGGCACCGGGCCGCAGCGCCGCTGTCGCCTCGGCCAGCAGGGCATGGGCCTCGGCCTTGGCGCGTGGCAGGCAGATCAGCGCCGTGCCGAATTGCCCGGTGGGGGCGGTACGGTAACCAAGGGCCGCAAAATGGTCATGATCCGGTTTGAACCCGGTCAGCACCACGACCCGCCCCATGGGCAGCGCCGACAGATCGTCACCGATCCGTGGCCGGTACACGGCGATATCCCCGACAGCGGGCATCACCCAGGCACCGCTGTCCAGCGCCATCTCTATTCTCGCCGCTCTCATGAGTGCCCCAGACCCGGTGGGTCAGTTTCGAACAGACCCTGCGGGTCAGTTTTGAACAGACCCTGCGGGCCTATTCCTTTTCCATCGTGCATTGCAGCGGATGCTGATGCCTGCGGGCGAAATCCATCACCTGCGCCACCTTGGTCTCGGCCACCTCGAACGAGAATACCGCCACCACGGCCAGTCCCTTTTTGTGGACCGTCAACATGATCTCGAACGCCTGAGCGTGGTTCAGGCCAAAGAACCGTTCCAACACATGCACGACAAACTCCATCGGAGTATAGTCGTCATTCAGGATCAGCACCTTGTACAGTGGCGGGCGTTCGGTTTTGGTTTTGGTCTTGGTCAGAATGGACGTGTCCTGACCCGGTCCGCGCCGGTCGTCAGACATCATCATGGGCAATGCGGGCAAAATCCTGACCTCGGGCATACAATTTGGGTTCGCGGTCTAATATAGTCGATCTTGCGGGTGTTGAAACCCCCCGGCCACCCGGTTTCATAGATAACAGGTTGCGCTGGGACTGGCTGAACGCCATCTTGTCAGGCTGGAGGTGTGATTCATGGCCGATCTGACCACCATAGGCTTCGATGCCGACGACACCCTGTGGCATAACGAAACCCTGTTCCACCTGACCCAGTCCCGATTCGCCGCGCTTTTGGCAAACAGCGCCGACCCTGACCACCTTGCCGAACTGCTGGAGGCGGCCGAGCGGCGCAACCTTGGCCATTATGGTTATGGCGTCAAAGGTTTTACGCTGTCGATGATCGAAACCGCGATCGAGGTGACCGAGGGCCGGGTGCCCGCTGCGGTCATTGCCGAAATCATGCAGGCCGGGCGCGACATGTTGGCCCATCCGGTTGACCTTTTGCCCAACGCCCGCGCCACTGTCGCAGCCCTTGCCGCCGATTTTCGTGTTCTGATCATCACCAAGGGCGATCTGCTGGATCAAGAGCGCAAAGTCGCGCAATCGGGCCTTGGAGACCTTGTCCACGGGGTAGAGATCGTGTCCGACAAGACGCCCGCCGCCTATCACAGCATCTTTGCCCGCCATGGCCACGGCGCTGACCGGGCGATGATGGTGGGTAATTCACTGAAATCCGACGTTTTGCCTGCCCTAGCGGCAGGGGCGTGGGGCATTTATGTACCACACGGCTTGACATGGGCCCTTGAACGGGCCGATCCGCCGCAAAATGCCCCCCGATTCCGGTCTATTCCTGACCTTGGCGACCTGCCCGCCCTGCTGCGCGACCTTTGATCGCCACAATCTCTTGCGGCAAATGCCGCGACTGCCACCACATCTAGCATCCCACACAACATCCATTGCACTAAGACCGCAGCCAAACCCATTGAAACAAAGGGGTTTTCTGAAAACTTGCCCTGTGTTACGATTTCAAAGAGCAGAACGATGCCCCGATCAAACAGGGGCACGAGGCAAGAACGAGGCAGGCAAGGTGACAGCTTTTGTGGGGCAGCATCTGCGCACCCTGATACGGATTTTCGTCGTGGCCCTGTTGGCTGTGGCGGCTCTTCCGGCAGGTGCAGCACAATACGCGGCGTTCGTGATGGACGCCCGTTCAGGCGAAACGCTGTATTCCAAAAACGCGGAAATGGCCCTGCCGCCAGCCTCGCTGACCAAGATGATGACGCTGTATCTGGCGTTTCAGGACATCGAGGCGGGCAAGGTCAGCCTTGATACCATGATCACCGTGTCCAAAAATGCCGCCAATCAGGCCCCAACCCGGCTGGGCCTGAAGGCCGGGCAAAAGATCGCGCTGCGCTATCTGATCCGGGCTGCGGCGGTCAAATCGGCCAATGACGCGGCCACCGCCATCGGCGATGCCTTGGGCGGATCACAGGAAAAATTCGCCGCCCGCATGACGTCGACCGCCAAACGGCTGGGCATGAAACAATCACGGTTCAAGAATGCCAACGGCCTGTCCACCAAGGGGCACCTGTCGTCGGCCCGTGACATGTCGATCCTTGGGCGGCATCTGTTTTACGATTTTCCGCAGTTTTACAACATCTTCTCGCGTCGGTCGACCGATGCCGGGCTGGCCACAGTCGCCAATACCAACCGCAAGTTTCTGGACGCCTATGAGGGGGCGGACGGCATCAAGACCGGGTATACCGACGCCGCCGGGTTCAACCTGACCGCCTCGGCGGAACGGGGCGGGGTGCGCATCATTGCCACCGTCTTTGGCGGCACCTCGACCGCACAGCGCAATTCCAAGATGGCCGAACTGCTGGATCTGGGGTTCAGCAAGGCCAAGCCAGGCACCCGCACCGTCAAACCCACCCCCGCCGACCCCGAAGCAAAACCTGATGAAGGCATGCTGGTGGCCGCCGATGACAGCACCGTGGACGAAGCCCTGCCCGAGGTCGAAAACGGCGCGGGCAAGACGCTGCGCCTGAACCTTGCGGTGGCCGTATCGCCGCGGCCACAGGCCCGCCCCGGTGCCACCGCCGCGCCCGAAGTGACCGAGATTGCCGCGATCACCACCGTCGCCGCCCCCCCCGCCCAAGTGGTGGCAGCGCCGCCCGCCGACAGCCTGGAAGGGCAGGCGCTGGCCTTGGCGAACGGGGCCGCCGTCATCACGCCGTCGCAGGGCGTGACCATCACCGCCTCGGCCAGCGAACAGCGGACTGAACTGGCCATGGCCGATGTGCGCCCGGCCAAACGCACGCCGATCTATACCGACAGCGATGCCGAACTGGCCGCCGTCCCGGCCAAACCCGAGGTTGTCACCCGTGTCTCCACCTCGGGCGGGGAGTATTGGGGCGTCAATCTGGGCCATTACAGCACAAGGTCAGAGGCGGAACGGCTCTTGTTGCAGGTGCAGCTGACCGAAAGCGCCACCTTGGGCGATGGCCTGCGCAAGGTGGTCGAACGCAAGGGCGGCTATGACGCCAATTTCATGGGCCTGTCACAAGAAAACGCCGACCTTGCCTGCCGCCGCCTGCAATCGCGCGGGATGATGTGCTTTACGATCGGCCAATGACCGGGTTCGTGATCCCCGCGCCTGTGCAACCCAGCCTGCCTACCACCGGGCCGGGCCGCTTTCCGGTGCGGCGCATCTTTTGTGTCGGGCGCAATTATGCCGACCATGCCCGCGAAATGGGCCATGATCCGGATGCCGAACCACCGTTTTATTTCACCAAACCCGCCGATGCCGTGGTCGAAAGCGGTGCCACCATCGCCTATCCCCCCGCCACGCAGGATTTCCATTTCGAGGGCGAACTGGTCGTGGCGCTGGGCCGTGGCGGCAGCGACATATCCGAGGGCGACGCGCTGTCCCATGTCTGGGGCTATGCCACTGGCAATGATCTGACGCGCCGCGATGTGCAGGCGCAGGCCAAATCGGCGCGGCGTCCGTGGGATATGGCCAAGGGGTTTGACGCCTCGGCTGTCGTCGGGCTGATCCATCCCGGACCCATCGCGGATGCGGGCCTGACCTGCACGGTGGACGGTGTGGTCAAACAATCTGCGCGGCTGTCGGACATGATCTGGCCCGTGCCCGCCATCATCGCCCATCTGTCGCGGCTGGTGACGCTGGCCCCCGGCGATCTGATCTTTACCGGCACCCCGGCGGGTGTGGGGCCGCTGACACGCGGCCAGACCTGCACCGTGGCGATTGACGGGCTAACGCCCGCTGTGGTGACCATCGCTTAGGGGCGCGGGTGGTCATCCCATTCCTTGGTCAATATCCGGCTGGCATCGCCCTGCGGATCATCGAACTGCCGGGTCCGCAGCGCCCAGAAAAAGGCCGCCAGACCGATGCCGCCCAATAGCAGCGACACCGGGATCAGGATGGTCAGGATCTGCATGGACTATTTCAACCTTAATGCGTTCAACGATACCGTAATCGACGACAGCGACATCGCCAAGGCCGCAGCCAGTGGCGTGGCCGACCCCATCAGCGCCAAGGGCACCGCGATGACGTTATAGGCGGCCGAGATCTGGAAATTCTCGATCATCCGGCGGGTGGCCTGCTGCGAGATCCGCGCGGCATCGCCAATCGGCGCCATGTCACGCCCCAGCAAAACGATATCCGATGCGACCCGCGCCGCATCCAGCGCCGATGCAGGCGATATCGACACATGCGCCGCCACCAGCGCCGCCGTGTCGTTCAGCCCGTCGCCTACCATCAAAACCTTGTGGCCAGCGTCGGTCAAGGCGCGCACCAGTGCGGCCTTTTCGGCGGGCAGCGCCTCGGCGACCCAATCGGCAATGCCCAACCGCTGCGCCAACGCGGCCACCGCCGCACCCGTATCGCCCGATACCAGCCGGATCGCCTTGCCTTGGGCGCGCAGTTCGGCAATCGCTGCCTCGGCCCCCGGACGCAACTGGTCGGTAAAGGCAAAGGCGCGGGGCACGCCACCCATGCTCAGATAGGTCGCCGTCATCGCAACCGGTTCAGCCCCAACCCAAGCGGCCCGGCCCAGACGCACAACCTGCCCCAACAACCGCCCCTCGACGCCGTAACCCGGCACCTCGCGCAGGTCGGTCACCGGGGCGGCCACCACGTCCAGCCGCGCCAACGCCTGCGCCAACGGGTGTGACGAGGCCCGCGCCAGCGCCACCGCCACCGCAAGGTCACGCGCCGGAATGGTATCCAGATCCTGCGGTTCCGGGGTGCCCATGGTCAGGGTGCCGGTCTTGTCAAACACCACGGTGCCCACCTCGGCCAACCGTTCCAGCGCGGTGCCGTTCTTGATCAGCACTCCACGGCGAAACAGCTTGCCCGTGGCCGCCGTCACCACCGCAGGCACGGCAAGGCCCAGCGCGCACGGACAGGTGATGATCAGAACCGCAGCCGAAATGTTGACCGCAAAGCGCACATCGCCCCCGGTTTGCCACATCCAATAGCCAAAGGCGCTGAACGACAGGATATGGACCAGCGGCGAGTACAGCCGCGCCGCCCGTTCGGCCAGCGTGGTGTAGCGGGTTTTGGCGTTTTCGGCGACGGCGACCAGATCAGCCATGCGGTGCAGCGAACTGTCGCGCCCCGCCGCGACCACGCGCAGGGTCAAGGGGCCGGTCAGATTGACCTCACCCGCCGAGACGACGGTGCCGGGTCCGGCAAAGGCGGGCAGGCTTTCGCCAGTCAGCAGGCCACGGTCCACCTCGGATGACCCGGTCACGACGATGCCGTCAACCGGCATCCGGCCACCGGGACGCACCAACACCAGATCGCCCCTGGCCACCTCGGCCATCGGGCGCAGGGTTTCAACGCCGTCCACCAGCACAATGGCGCGCGGCACCTCCAACGCGGCCAACTCCTCGGCGGCGGACCGGGCCAAGGCGCGGCTGCGGTGGTCCAGATACCGCCCCAGCAACAGAAAAAACGCCAGCATGACCGCCGCATCGAAATAGGCCTGCTCGCCCCCTTGGGTGGTTTCATACAGCGAAATGCCGGTGGCCAATATCAGCGCCAGCGAAATCGGCACATCCATCCCCAGCCGCCCGACCCGCAACGCGGCCCATGCGGCGCGAAAGAACGGCTGGCCCACAAAAATCACCGTGGGAATGGCGATCATCGCGGAAATCCAGTGGAACATGTCGCGGGTTGCCGCCTCGGCCCCTGACCAGACGGCGACCGACAGCAGCATGATGTTCATCATCGAAAAGAACGCGACACCCAGCCGCATCAAAATCTCACGGCCCTGACGGTCGGTTTCGGTAGAGGACAGCAAGCCGGGGTCCAGCTCGTGCGCCTCGAACCCCACCGCCCCCAGCGCGCGGGTCAGGTCGGCTGCGGTGACGGCGGCATCCGCCTGCACCGACACCCGTTTCAGCGTCAGGTTGACACGCGCCGACCGCACCCCCGGATAGGCCAGCATCGCCTGTTCCACCGTCGAAATGCAGGCCGCGCAATGGGCCGATGGCAGCGACAACATCAGGCGTGCATCGGGCTGCGCGGCGGCGGTCAGTTCGGCCATCCGTTCTGCCGACGGGGCCACGACACAGGCCGGACAGGCCACGATATGGCCGGTTTCAACAGGGACACGGTCAACCATCGTCATGTCAGCGTGCCACCTGAATTTCCAGCCGCTGCCGGAACAGCGTACCGTCCAGCGCCCGCGCCTCGACCGCCATCATCCAGCGCCCCTGCGCAAGGGTAGCGGGGGCTGAATAAACACCAGCCTGACCGTTAAAGGCGGGCCGGATGTCATCCACAGCCTCGGTCGTGCGGCCCACCAGAACGTCCAACGTGGCCAGTTGCACAGGCACCCCCTGCGCATCGGTAAAGGTCAGCCGCAATTCCTGTGCCACCGGGTCATAGCCATAATCCAGCGTCCAGCCCAGCGCCTGCTGCGCGCTGCGTTCGGCGTCAAAGGTCTGGCTGGCGACATAGCTGTTTTTCACCTCCAACCCCGGAAAGGTGGAAATCGCCTGCCACGCCAAGGTGACGTTGACCGCGATGATCACCCCGAAAAACGCCACGAATACCGCCAGCACATGCCAACCCGTGATCGGACGCCCTGGTTTGTCTGCAACTGCCATGTCAGTCGTCCTTTCCGTTGAAAATCGTGTCGATATGGACCCGCTCTGCACGCGGGGCCACCAGTTCTTCGGTGTCGGTGACCCACAGGCGAACTGCGGTCCGTTCCTCGGTCGCACCCTGCGAACCCGTGGCGGCGGTGATGTACAGGCGCTGCTCTTTCGTCTGGTTCGCCGGGACCAGAACGCGCAGCCCTGTCGCGCCCTCCAGCGTCAGGACCAGCGTGGCCGGTGATGTCGCGCTAAAGGTGAACCAGCGATCCTCGCCATGCTTGTTGCGCAGCCGCATGTCATAGGCGTTACGGATCGCCCCATCCGACAGCAGCACAAAGGTCGGGTTGCGCACCGGGGATACCGACACATCGATATTGGTGCGCAAGAACAGCGCCGCCACCAGGAACAGCCCGACGCCGCCCCACAGCACAGTGTACATGATGGTGCGCGGACGAAAGACGTGTTTCCACACCGATTTCGGCTCTTGTCCGGCGCGTTCGCGCGTCTCATCGGTCAGGGCCAGATAGCTGATCAGGTCGCGCGGCTTGCCGATCCGGTCCATCACATCATTACAAGCGTCAATGCACAGCCCGCAGGTGATGCAGGCCATTTGCTGCCCGTTGCGAATATCAATCCCCATCGGGCAGACATTCACACAAGCCATACAGTCGATGCAGTCGCCATTGCCCGCCACGTTTTGTTTGCCACGCGGTTCGCCACGCCAGTCGCGATACCCGATGGTCAGCGTGTCCTCGTCCACCATTGCGGCCTGAATCCGCGGCCACGGGCAGGCATAAATGCAGATCTGTTCCCGCGCAAACCCGCCAAAAAAGAACGTCGTCGCGGTCAGGATCAGGATGGTGATATAGGCAATCGGATGGGCGGTGAAATAGATCAGGTCCCAAAACAGCGTCGGCGCATCGGTGAAATAGAACACCCAAGCCCCGCCCGTCGCAAATCCGATGGCCAGCCACAGGCCCCATTTGACCCCGTTCTTGATCAGCTTTTCCCAGTTCCACACCTGACGGTGCAACCGGATGCGGGCATTGCGGTCACCCTCGACCCAGCGTTCGACCAGAATGAACAAATCAGTCCACACCGTCTGCGGGCAGGCATAACCGCACCAGACCCGACCTGCGGCACTGGTGAACAAGAACAACCCCAACCCCGCCATGATCAGCAGGCCCGCGATGAAATAAAACTCATGCGGCCAGATTTCGATCATGAAAAAGAAAAAGCGCCGCCCCGAAATGTCGATCAGCACGGCCTGATCGGGCAGGTTCGGCCCCCGGTCCCATCTGATCCACGGCGTCAGGTAATAGATGCCCAGGGTGAATGCCATGATCCACCATTTAAGGTTGCGAAAACGCCCCGAGACCCGCCGCGGAAAGATGGGTTCGCGGGCGACGTAAAGGCTTGGCTCGTCGGCAGAGGACATGATTCTGGGATCCTGGGTGTCTGTTCGCCCGTCCCTTGTGCATCGGCAGCACACAGCCTGCCTTGACCCAGATCAAGTAGGGTTTCGGCGCCACGGGATCGTGATTTCGCGTCAGGGTTGCCCGAGAGAGAGGGGGTGGGCGCGCGCGGGTCGGGAAAAGCACCGGCACCCCAGGAACCGCGCGAACAGGGGGGTGCCGGTGTACGTGGTGGACGCGTCCGGGGACAGTGCCACCACATCAGGCGGCCACCTCTCGGTGACCATGGCCCTATTTTCACCAGCCCACCGGACCGCGCCTTGACTTGGATCAAGCCGACCGAAAAAGGCACCAACGCAAATGCGAAATGCCGCGCCTTCGGTTATGGGGCGCGGCATCACGGGTGACATGGGGGTGACATAGGGGTGACAGGTCACACCCCAGCGGACTGCCGGGGCGCAACAGGTGTTACTCGCCACCGCCCAACGAATGGACATAGACCGCAACGGCGCGAATCTCATCCTCGCTCAACAAGGCCGTGGTGCCGGGGGCGGTATAGCCCCAGGCGGGCATGACGCCATAGCGCGCCTGATGGACCGAGGCGGTGATCGTCTCTCGCGCGCCGCCATAAAGCCAGATCGCGTCGGTCAGATTGGGCGACCCCAGATCACGGTTGCCCTTGCCGTCATCGCCATGACAGGCGGCGCAGTTTTCGGTAAAGACGGCGGCACCCGCCGTGGCCCGTGCGGCATCGTGGTCCTGACCCGACATTTGCAGGACATATTCCACGACGTCACCGATTTGTTCCGGCGTCAACAGCTCGTCCACACCAAAGCTGGGCATTTGGGACAGGCGGGCATCAGGGTCGTTGGTGTTGCGGATGCCATGCGTGATGGTCGCATGGATCGCCGTCACATCGCCGCCCCACAGCCAGTCGTTGTCCAAAAGGTTGGGATAGCCCTTGCCCGCGACCCCAGCCGCACCCGAGCCATGGCATGTGGCGCAATTGGTGCGGAACACCGCCTTGCCTGCCGACAGCGCAAACTGCTGCAATTCAGCGTCGGCGCTGATGGCTGTCAGTTCAGCCGCCACCAGTTTGCCCTTGATCGGGCCATTGGCCGTGTCAAACCGCTGGATTTCGGCCGCCACCTCGGCGCGTTCCGAATACCCCAGCAGGCCCGGCGTTGCCCGGGTCAGCATGGGCCATGCCGGATAGACCACGGTATAGCCGATGCCGAACACAATGGTCAGATAGAACACCCAGACCCACCAGCGCGGCAGGGGGTTGTTCAGTTCCTGGATACCGTCCCACGAATGGCCGGTCGTGCCGACATCCTTGGGCTCGTTTTTGACGGGTTTGGCGCACATCTGTCACGCCTCCTTCGATGGTGGGGGGGGGGTGTCCCCGGGTTTCTTGTCATTGCGAAAAATCACAGAGGCCGCGTCGTCATGGGCTTTGCGGGCGCTGGGGCGAAACACCCAGATCACCACGCCGACAAAGACCGCCGTCAATGCCAGCAGCATCCAGCTGTCGGCAAACTCGCGCAGAAGGCTGTATTTCTCCATCATGTCCCCCTAACGCGTCGGATCGGGCGTGAAGGTCGAAAAGTCGACCATCGTACCCAACACTTGAAGATAGGCGATCAGGGCGTCCATTTCCGTGACGACGGCCTGCCCGTCAAAGTTTGACACAGTCACCTTGCCATAACGTGCCAGCAGCCCCTCGGTATCGCCATCGGGGTCAACCTGAGCGGCAAAGTCAGCGGCAACATTGGTCATCTGGTCGTCGCTGTAAGGCACGCCCACCATCCGGTGCGCCGTCATCAGATCGGTGGTATAGGTCGGCTCCAGCTTGGCGTTCAGCAAAAAGCCATACTTGGGCATCACCGATTCCGGCACCACGGCCTGCGGATTGGTCAGATGGTCCACATGCCAGTTGTCGGAATAACGCCCCCCCACCCGGGCCAGATCCGGCCCGGTGCGTTTGGAGCCCCACTGAAACGGGCGGTCATACATCGATTCCGCCGCCAGTGAGTAATGGCCGTACCGTTCCACCTCGTCGCGCATCGGGCGGATCATCTGGCTGTGGCAGACATAGCACCCTTCTCGGATGTAGATCTGTCGCCCCTCCAGTTCGAGGGGGGTGTACGGACGCACGCCTTCGACCGTCTCGATGGTGTTTTGCAGATAGAACAGCGGCACGATCTGCACCAGACCGCCGATCGTCACCACCAGAAAGCTTAACACCAACAGCAGCGTGGCGTTGCGCTCGATCACCTTGTGTTTGTCTAGAAAAGCCATGTTCCTTGCCCCTTATTCAGCAGGAACGCCGGCGTAAGCCATTGCCCGCTGGGGCTGACCTCGCACCGTCATCCAAAGGTTATAGACCATGATCAGCGCACCGGACAGGAACATCGCCCCCCCCAGACCGCGAACCACATACATCGGGAACTTGGCCGCCACCGTGTCGGCGAATGCGTTCACCAGATAGCCGTTCGCATCGACCTCACGCCACATCAGACCTTCCATGATGCCCGTGACCCACATCGACGAGGCGTACAGAACGATCCCGATGGTGGCGAGCCAGAAGTGCCACGAAATCAGTGTGTTGGAATACATCTTTTCGCGGTTCCACAGACGCGGTGTCAGGAAATACAAAACCGCAAACGTGATCATCCCGTTCCAGCCAAGGGCACCGGAATGGACGTGACCGATGGTCCAGTCGGTATAATGCGACAAGGAGTTGACCGCCTTGATCGACATGACCGGCCCCTCAAAGGTGGACATGCCGTAAAACCCGATCGCCAACACAAACATCCGCAGGATCGGATCGGTGCGCAGCTTGTCCCAAGCACCCGACAGCGTCATCAAACCGTTGATCATGCCACCCCAAGACGGCATCCACAGGATGATCGAGAACACCATGCCCAGCGTCGCCGCCCACTCGGGCAGGGCGGTATAGTGCAGATGGTGCGGACCGGCCCAGATATAAAGAAAGATCAGCGCCCAAAAGTGGATGATCGACAGTTTGTAACTGTAGACCGGCCGTTCGGCCTGCTTGGGCACAAAGTAGTACATCATCCCCAGGAAACCGGCGGTCAAGAAGAACCCGACAGCGTTATGGCCATACCACCACTGCACCATCGCATCCTGCACGCCCGCATAAACCGGCACCGAAATCGACGACAAAACCGACACCGGAACAGCCAGATTGTTGACGATGTGCAACATGGCCACCGTCACGATCATCGACAGATAAAACCAGTTCGCCACATAGATATGCGGCTCGCGGCGCTTGATCAGGGTGCCAAGGAAAACCAGCAGATAGGCGACCCAGACCACGGCGATCCAGATGTCGATATACCAGACGGTTTCGGCGTATTCCTTGCTTTGCGTGCCGCCCAGAACATAGGAGGTCGCCGCCAGAACCACCATCAGCTGCCAGCCCCAGAACACGAACCACGCCAGGTTGCCGCCCCACAGCCGGGCCGCACAGGTGCGCTGAACGACATAAAACGACGACATGATCAGCGCATTGCCGCCAAAGGCGAAAATAACGGCCGAGGTGTGCAGCGGCCGCAGACGGCCAAAGTTCAATATCCCGAACACATTGTCGATATTCAGCGCCGGAAAGGCCAACTGAAAGGCAATCACCACCCCGACCAGAAATCCCACAATGCCCCAAAAGGAGGTTGCAATGACACCGGCCCGCACGACCCCATCCATATACTGGCTTTGGTCGTGCCTGACTTCTTCGCCCGCATGGCGCAACACATAGATAAAGGTGATCGCGGCTGCGATCATCACCACCAACGCATTCACCATATAGGGCAGATCATGCGCGAAATTTGCCGCCAGGGCAGCCAAAAAGGCCACCCCCGCCAGCGCAATCAATTTGACGTAATCCCACATTTTGCGTCCCTCAGTTTTTTGGGTCGGGCTTTGGTCCCCTGCCATGCGACCGCGTCGCACGATTCCCCGGCAAGAGTTCTCGACCCTTCGAGGTTTTGCAGGCGCAGCGCGACGGCGCCTTGATCTGTGTCAACTCGGAGGCTGTGTTCGTGCTGTTAGGATCACTCCATGCCTGACAGCAAAGCCAGGCCCCCCAATCCGGAGAATGATCATGTGGTTCAAATCGGTTCTTGTGGTCGTCACCAACCCGGGCCAGGCCAAGGTGGCGATCGACGCCGGTGCGCGCATTGCACTGGCCAATGACGGCCATCTGGATGTTCTGGCGCTGGGGGTGGACGTCACTCAGCTGGGCTACTCTTATATCGGTGCCGGCGCGATCCTGACGGAAATGTCGCTGGAACGGGCCGAGGCCGATACCAAAAGGGCCGATGCTGCGGCACGGGCCGCGCTGGGCGCACAGGACCCGACCCTGCGCTGGACGATTGACACCGTCGTGGCCGAAATGGGCGGGGTCGCCCATGTGGTGGGCAATGCCGCCAGCTTTGTCGATCTGGTGGTGCAGACCCGGCCTTACGGTATGGATCAAGGGTATGACGCCGAGGCTGTGGTCGAGGCCGCGCTGTTTGACGCCCATGCGCCGGTGCTGATCGTGCCACCTGACGCCGACCTGTCGCGCATCGCCAACCCGCGCCGGATATTGCTGGCATGGAATCAGGGGGCCGAGGCGCTGACCGCAGCCAAACGCGCGCTGCCCCTGCTGAAGGCCGCCGATCTGGTCGATATCACCGTGGTCGATCCGCCCGCCCGTGGCCCCGAACGGTCCGACCCCGGGGGGCGGCTGTGCCAGTTTCTGGTCCGCCACGGTGTCAAGGCCGAGGTGACCGTACTGGCCCGCAACCGGCCCAAAGTGTCCGAAGTGCTGGCCGAGCACGCCATGGACCGCGCCGCCGACATGATGGTGATGGGGGCCTATGGCCATTCCCGCCTGCGCGAGGCTGTGCTGGGGGGTGCGACCCGCGCTGTTCTGCAAGGCACCAAGATCCCGGTTTTGATGGCGCATTGACCGCCGGGCCGGGGGAAGATGGGCAAACCGTCTTTCCCGGTCGGGAAAGACGAACTGCCCATCCTACAAGGGGCGACCATGGGACGGACCGGATTTTGCGGCTTTCGTTTTGGCGAAAACCGTTTTAGCTTCGCCTTATGATTGTATTGGTCTTTTTGGTCTTGGTGTCGGTGGCCGGTGTCGCGGTGGCGATTGTGTTGCCCGGCATGACTGATCTTTTGTTGGTTGCGGGCCCGGCGGCCGTGGCGGCCCTGATCTTGCTGCTGTTGGCCATTGGTCGGGATACCCGCGCCGCAGATGACAGGGCGTTCAAGCCGCCGCCCCGCAAAGCTGCCGCAAAGGTCCGGCATATTCTGGTGGATGGTTCGAATGTGATGCACTGGAAAGATGGCACACCGCAGTTGGACACGCTGCGCGTGGTGTTGGCCCGCCTGACCGCACTGGGGTTCAACCCCGGCGTCGTGTTTGACGCCAATGCCGGGTACAAGATTGCCGACAGCTACCGCGATGATGCCGACCTTGGCCGGATGTTGGGCCTGCACAAGGACCGGGTTCTGGTCATGCCGCGCGGCACCCCGGCCGACCCCACGCTGTTGGCCGCCGCCCGCGATCTGGATGCCCGGATCGTGACGAACGACCGTTTCCGCGACTGGGCCGAAACCTATCCCGAGGTGGCCCGCCCCGGTCATCTGGTGCGCGGCGGGTTCAGCGATGGCCAGTTGTGGCTGGATCTGGAAGGGGCGGTTCCAGACCGCGGGCAAACCTTAACGCCGCCCTAACAGAAAAAGCCAAGTATCTGTTATGTATATGTTTTTCAAAGTGTCCGCGCGTGGACACAGTCAAATTGCGGCCGAATGTTGGGCCTTGGCCTGATCATAGGCGTCAAACGCGCGGGCAATGACCCGGGTCAAGGGGCGGGCATGATCCAGAATGGTCAGGGCGGCATCGTCCAGCCGGACCATGCCGGGAAAGGCCGCAGCCACCGTCGTCAACATGGCATCCACCTCGGACCGCGCCGCACCATAGCGGGCCAATTCAGCCCGGTTGACGCGAAAATCGCACATCAGCGCCTCGATGATGCGGGCGCGCAGCAGGTCCTGCCCGGCAAAGACATGGCCACGGTGGGTTGGAAAACGCCCAGCCCGCACCGCCTTGGTATAGTCCGAGGTGCCCGAGACGTTCTGGGCATAGCCTTGCGGAAAGCGCGAGATCGACGAGGCGCCAAGGCCCACCAGAATGGGGGCGCTGTCGTCGGTATAGCCCTGAAAGTTGCGCCGCAAATGCCCGGATCGCGCCGCGATGGCCAGTCCATCGGTCGGTTTGGCAAAATGGTCGATGCCAATGTCCTGATATCCGTCGGCCAGAAACAGATCGCGCGCCACCTCGAACAGGGCAAGGCGTTCCTGCGGGGCGGGCATGGCCTCGGACGGGATCATCTGCTGACGGCGGCTCATCCACGGGACATGGGCATAGCCATAAAGGGCAACCCGGTCGGGCGAAAAGCTGAGCAGTTTTTGTACCGTCTCTGCGATGCGCGGCCCGGTCTGATGCGGCAAACCAAACAGGATGTCGGCGTTCAGACTGGCAACGCCCCGATCCCGGATCATCCCAACGACGTCACGGGTCAGCGCAAAGCCCTGTTCGCGGCCGATGGTTTTCTGGATCAGCGGGTCAAAGTCCTGCACACCGATCGAAGCGCGGTTCATCCCCGCAGCGGCAAGAGCATCCAGGCGGGCCTCGTCCACCTCGTTCGGGTCAATCTCGACCGAAAACTCGGCCCCCTCGGCCAGCGGCACGATGTCCAGAACGGTGCCAGCCAGATCACGGATCAAGCCCGGCCCCAACAACGTGGGCGTGCCGCCGCCCCAGTGCAGGCGGGTAAGGCGCACGCCTTTGGGCAGGTGACGGGCCAGCAAAGCCAATTCGGTTTGCAGCGTTTTCACATAGGCTATGACGGGCACGTCTGAGGCTGTGCCTTGGGTCCGGCAGGCACAAAACCAGCACAGACGGCGGCAGAAGGGCACGTGCAGGTAGAGAGATATCGCGGTCCCCTCGGGGATTGCCTCGATCCAGTCGGTGAAGATGGCCGGGGTTACGCCGCCTGTAAACTGTGGTGCGGTCGGGTAGCTGGTGTAGCGCGGCACCCGCGCATCAAAAAGCCCGAACCGGGCGAGTTGTGTATACTGTGTCATGCCCTTACTTTAAGAAGCGATAGGGCACCTGCCATGATTCAGATCAAAGGAAAGACCGCGCATGTCCCTGCATCTGCCCAAAATGACCCCGCAAGACTGTGGCGACTGTCCCATACGGCACCGGGCAGTTTGTTCCCGGTGCGAACCGGACGAATTGCATCGTTTGGAGGAGATGAAATACTACCGCAGTTTTCAGGCCGGGCAGACGGTGATCTGGTCGGGGGACCGGATGGATTTTGTCGCGTCGGTGGTCACGGGGATTGCGACGTTGACCCAGACGATGGAGGATGGCCGCCGTCAGATGGTCGGCCTGCTGTTGCCGTCGGATTTCGTCGGGCGGCCGGGGCGGACCACGGCGCCCTATGATGTCACGGCCACCACGGATCTGGTGATGTGTTGTTTTCGCAAGAAGCCGTTCGAGGACATGATGGCCGCCACCCCCCATGTCGCCCAACGGTTGCTGGAGATGACGCTGGACGAGTTGGATGCTGCCCGCGAATGGATGTTGCTGCTGGGTCGCAAGACGGCGCGGGAAAAGATTGCCAGTTTGCTGACCATCATCGCCCGCCGCGACACCGGCCTCAAGCAAAAGGCGACCAAGGGGGCGGTCAGGTTTGATCTGCCGCTGACCCGCGAGGAGATGGCCGATTATCTGGGCCTGACCTTGGAAACCGTCAGCCGGCAGATGAGCGCGCTCAAACGGGACGGGGTGATCGAACTGGAGGAAAAGCGCCGGATCATGGTGCCCGATTTCCATGCCTTGTCCAATGAAACGGGGGACGATACCGATGGTGGCATGGTCGCCTGAGGGTGTGTCCACGCGCGGACACTTTTGAATATCATTATTTAACAAGCACTTGCATTTTTCTGTTAGGGCCACCTTAACCTTTGCCGCCATGCAGAGCGGCGCGACATTGTGCAGCGGGATCCTTTTTTCAGCGTTGGCAGGCAATTGGTCCTGTTGTCGCGAGGCAATGTTTTTTTGGCGGTTTTTACATTAAATCGCGGTGCGAATGGTGTGATCTTGTCGGGCGGATCAGGGCCATTCGCCGGCATATTTGACACCGCACCCTGTGCAGCCAAGTTCAAGTTAAAGTTCAACAATGGCGGGTCAATTTTGATCGTCACGGTCAGCGGGGTTGGGCTGCAATATGAATTCACGGATGGCCTGATCACCAAGATCACAGGCGGCACCATCACCAGCACGGATGAGGTTTTTGACGGCAGTTTCGCCTGTTCGGCCACTGGGCTGTCATTTTCGGCGGCGGATTTCTTTGTGGCGGTGGTCACCGATGACCCTGATGTGCGGTTGGTTTTTCTGTTGGGGGCCGATGACACGATCTATGGCACTGACGGGCGCTGGGGGGATGTGCTGACCGGCAATGTGGGCGCGGATACCTTTGTGTTCGGTGCCAAGGTCACGCTGCGCAATGCCGATACCCTGCGCGATTTTGACGATGCGGCGGATCAGATCGAACCGCGGCGCGCGGGGTTGGGGCGGTGGGTGGTTTGGCCGGGGATGCGTTCGACGCCGGGACCGTGGCGGCGGATGTTTGACAAGGGCGGCGTCGGCGGGGCGGATGCGGTGCTGTTTGCCACGGTCAAGGTTGGAACTGTGGTAGATCACACCGCTTTTCTGATCGGCTGAGGGGCGTCACCCCGCCTTGGCGTGAACAAACCACGCCTTGTGAGTGATTTGCCACTGACCCTGATCGCGGATCAGGGTCAGATAATCAGTATAGTCATCGCCAAAACAGGTATCGGTCAGCTTGACCATCGCCACATCGCCAGTCACATCCATCAGGGTGATTTCGGCCACATAGGGTGTGCCGGGGGGCTGGGTGGCAAGGCCCTGCCAT
>JANNAF010000534.1:0-1560 GCA_031384005.1 Rhodobacterales bacterium
GACGGTGGCCAGACGGTGGGCAATCACCAGCCCGGTGCGGCCCCGCAACAGGGTGGCAAGGGCGCGCTGGATCACCTGTTCGGTGGCGCTGTCAATGCTGGCCGTCGCCTCGTCCAGCACCAGTATCTTGGCGTCGGCCACTAAGGCGCGCGCAAAGCTCAGCAATTGGCGCTGACCGGTGGACAGGCTGCCGCCACGTTCGCCCAACAAAGTGTCGTAACCCTGCGGCAAGGCGCGGATGAACGGATCGGCCCCAAGCAGCGTTGCGGCGGCGATTATCTGGTCGCGGGTCGCGTCCTGTTTGTTATAGCGGATGTTGTCCAGAATGGTGCCGGTGAACAGGAAGGGTTCCTGCAACACCATGGCGATCTGGCGACCGAGGGAGGCTTGGGTCACGCCCCGCACATCGTGGCCCCCCACCAGAACCCGGCCCCCGGTCACGTCATAAAAGCGGTGGATCAACGACATGGCCGACGATTTGCCCGACCCGGTCGGCCCGACAAGGGCGACGGTCTGGCCCGGCTCCACCCGGAACGACAGGTCGCGCAACACAGGCACGGCGGGGTCATAGCCAAAGGTGACATGGTCAAATTCAACCGACCCGTCGGTGTCGCCCAGATCCACCGCCCCGGGCCGATCTGTCACGGATATGGCGACGTCCAGAACCTCGATCAACCGCTGCCCCGAGGCCATCGCGCGCTGCATCACCGAATACTGGATGGTCAACGACCGGATCGGGTCAAAAAACCGCTGGATATAAAACAGAAAGGCGACCATCACGCCAACATCTAGCTGGCGGTCCAGAACCATCATGCCACCCAGCACAACCACCAGCGCCATCGCCAGACCGGTCAGACTGTCCACCACCGGCACCAGCACCTGTGCGATGCGCGATGCGCCCAGATTGCTGTGCAGGTTGGCCATCACCTTGCCACGAAACAGATCGGCATTGACCGCCTCGCGCCCCATGGCCTGTACGGTGCGCACGGCGTGGATGCCCTCGGCCAAGGCCCCATTCACCGCCGAGTTCGTCTCATGCGCCCTGATAAAGGCATCACGCGCCATGGGCAGCCAAAAGATGCGCACCACGAACAGGATCGGCAGGACCGACAGGGTGATCAGGCCAAGGCCGGGGTCAAGGTACAGCATGATGGTGATGATGCCGAACAGCAGGACGATGTCACCGACCGACAGGACCGAGGTTTCAAGGAATTCCTGCATCGACCCCACATCGCCCTGCAGCCGCGACATCAGGCGGCCCACCTCGGTCTTGTCCATGAAGGACAGCGAGACACGTTGCAAATGGGCGAACATGGCGCGGCGGATGTCGAACAACACGTTTTCGGCGGCCTTGCCGACCACGGTTTCCTGCACATAGCTGGCGACGAAATTCACCGCAATCACAAGGGCAAAGGTGATCAGCGCAGCGCGCAGGACGGGCATCGAGCCGACCATGACGCCTTGGTCGATGGCGTGGCGGATGATCATGGGGATGGCAAGCTGGGTCAGGGTAAAGACCAGAACGGCCACCACGGATATGATGAATTCGCGGCGGTAGGG
>JANNAF010000042.1:0-6960 GCA_031384005.1 Rhodobacterales bacterium
GTTGACCTGCGTGTCATAAACCGCCCAGTGGATCAGATAATGCCGCCGGTCGCCGATATCCTCGATCCACTGCACATCGGGGTCATTGCGGGTCCAGAACAGACCACCGCGCGCCAAAGCCTCGTAATACAGGCGCTGCGACAGGGCGAATTGCAGGTCGGTGGGCACGGCCAGATCCTGCAACATGCGGCGGATCATCTTGTCTTTCAACTCGGTGGCCGAGGCCATCCCCTCCAGATGCTTGCCCGCCTGCTGGGCATCAACAGCCATCACCATCAATTCCTGCGCGATAGGAAAGCCGCTTTCGTGGCGGTCAAAGGTCAGCTTGGGTGCCCCGGTTGCGCGGCCCGTCATCAGACATTTGTCCGCCAGCGCCGCAAAGGTCGCCGCCAGCCGGGTCAGATACTTGCCCAATATCCGCGCCTCGGTCCGGGTCAGACGGCCATCATTTTCCACCTCTCCCGTCACGCGTTGCATCAAGGCGGTGATGCGGGCGAACTTGGCAAAGTAGCGCCGGACGACAAGGGTGTCGTCTAGGGCGAGGTGGTCATCGACGAGGGGGGTTTCAGGCATTTGTCCGTCTCGCTTTGTACCGTGCTTTCAGGACGGTGATTGTTCCTAATACCAAGTGGATCAAGCCGATAAGAAACGACCATCCACCCAAGAAACAGGTCCCGATGAGCAACAGCGCCGCCACCGCCTGCACCCAATAGATCCCTGCACCTGCGGTGAACGTTCCATAAGCAAGAAGGAGGGAAACAACCGGCGCAAGCGTCATCACCAAGCCATGCTTCACCTCATCCATCGGCCTTGCTCACCTATTCCCCATACGCATTCTTGTCGTGCTTCTCGACAATCGCCGCAAAGCGCCGGGCAAAGCGTTCATCCGCCTTGGCCTTTTGCTCCAGCACTTGGCGGGCAAAGACCATATGCCCCTCATGCGCCTCCAACCTCTGGGCCATCTTGTCGTTGGTGGCAGCACCAATCGCGGCCATCGCGACCTGAGCCTCCTGATCGGTCTTGACCCCAATCTCATTGATCTTGTGGGCCACTTCCTGCTGCTGCGCGGTCTTCAGCGACGCCGACAGGGCATCATACAGCACCACCCGCTGCCGGGTATCCGTCTGCAGCTTGTTGATCAGCACCAACTGGGTCGCCGCCTGATTCTGCAACGAATCCACCCAGGTCTTGCCCTTTTCGATATACCGCTCCAGCGTCTGGCTCTTGGCCAGTTGCACCTGTTCGTCCTGCACCAGCGCGTTATAGCGGGTGTTCAGGGCGGCCAGATCGGTTTCCAGCTTGGTCCGGGCGGCGGCGTCCTGTTCCACCGCGATCTTGTTCTCAAGTTCGATGATCTTGGGGTCCATCGACCCGATCTCGGCCCGCACCGCCTCCAACGCGCCCACCGTAACCTCACGGTCGGTCAGCGTCTCGCCCAGGTTTGCCTCGACCGTCACCTTTTGGGCGTTCAGCATGTCCAACTGGCCCTGCAACAGGCGCACGATCACGTCGGATTTTGAAATCAGATCCTGCAACTTGTCATCAATGCTGGCGGTGCGCATCCGCTCCTGCCGCATCGAATCGGCCTTGGCGGACGAAAAGATGCCGATAAAGCTCTCCATCCCGGTCTTGGACCGCATCTCGGCGAATTCCTGGCTGAACCCGGCGGTGACATCGTCCAGACCCATGATCAGTTCGGCGATATTGGCGTTCATCAGGTCGGTCTGGTTGCGCACATCATCCAGCGTGGCGTTTTCCACATCGAACTGCGCGTCGGTGCCCAGCTTGGACCGCGCCTCCTCGATCTTGGCGGTGATGCCGGAAATCTTGGCCTGTGCGGCGGCCACCTGTTCCTGACTTGCTTTGATCTGAGCGTCGAAATTGGCCATCTAGCCCTCCGTTGAACACTGTGGACTGAGATAGGTATGTAAATAGGAATTACATCCCATCGTCACGAAAAATCGGGTCCTGCCCTTGGGGGTATCTTGGCACGGGTCGGGCGTCAGGCAAAGGGGGTGTGGTCAGACGGGGATGTTGTCAATCAGCCGGACGCCGCCCGCCCATGCAGCAGCCAGCATCCGCAAGGGGCGGTCAAGCCCATCCGCCGGGCCAAGCGATGCGGCATCGCGCAGGTCGACATATTCGACCGAGGTGAAACCAGCGGCCAACACGGCGGCCTGACAGCCAGTCAGGGCCTGCGCCGCGTCGCCGCCCGCGCGAATCGTCCGGGCGGCGGCGGTCATGGCGGCATATAGCGCGGGGGCAATCCGGCGCGAGGCGGGGTCCAGTCTTGCGTTGCGCGACGACATGGCAAGGCCATCCCCCTCGCGCACCGTCTCACATCCCACGATCCAGACAGGCAGGTTCAGATCGCGTACCAGACGGTTCACCACACGCAACTGCTGCCAATCCTTTTGGCCGAAATAGCCCCGGTCGGCCAAGGTCATGCCGAACAGTTTGGTCACCACTGTCGCCACCCCGTCAAAATGGCCAGGCCGCAGCGCGCCCTCCAACGGTTCGGCGACGCCGGACACCGAAACGGTGGTCACAAACCCCTCTGGGTACACCTCGTCCGGCAGGGGGGCAAAGATGGCATCCACACCCACGGTGGCCAGCAAGGCGGCGTCGGCCTGTTCGGTGCGGGGATACTTCAGCAGATCGTCGGGGTTGTTGAACTGCTTGGGATTCACGAAAATGGTCACGATCACGCGGTCACATTCGGCCTTGGCGGCGCGGGCCAGCGACAAATGCCCGTCATGCAGCGCGCCCATGGTCGGCACGACGCCCACCACACCGCCTGCCGCCTTCCAGCCGCGAACCACTTGCCGCATCTCGGCCACGGTCCGGATGATGGGGGTCAAGGCTTGGCCGCCTTGGGCGCCTCATCGGCAAACCCGTGTTCCGGTGCCGGAAAACGACGGCTGCGCACGTCATCGGCATAGGCGGCAATCGCCTGATCGGCAGTGGCCCCCAGATCGGCATAGCGTTTCACGAATTTGGGGCGGAAATCGGTGAACATGCCCAGCATGTCGTCCACAACCAAAACCTGCCCATCACAGTGCACGCCCGCACCAATGCCAATGGTCGGAATGGCCAGCGTCTGGGTGATGCGGGCCGACAGGCCAACGGGCACCTTTTCCAACACAACGGCGAATGCCCCTGCGGCCTGAACCGCCTCGGCATCGGCCATGACGCCCGCCGCCTCTGCATCGCGGCCGACTACCTTGTACCCGCCCAGCGTGTTCACCGCCTGCGGGGTCAACCCGATATGGGCCATCACCGGCACGCCGCGCCGCGTCAGAAAGGCAATCGTGTCAGCCATATGTACCCCGCCCTCCAACTTGACCGCAGGGGCGCCAGTTTCCACCATCAGACGGGCGGCGTTGCGGTAAGCCTGCGCTGGGCCCTCCTCATACGACCCAAAGGGCATGTCGATCACCGCCATCGCCCGCGACAGGCCCCGCACGACGGCGCGGCCATGCAGGATCATCATGTCCATCGTCACCCCCAGGGTTGACGGAAACCCGTGCAGCACCATCCCGACCGAATCGCCCACCAGCGCCACATCGCAATGCGCATCGACCAAACGGGCCATCGGGGTGGTATAGGCGGTCAACACGACCAAGGGCGCCTGACCCTTGCGGGCGCGGATGTCTGGGGGCAACACGGGGCGCAAGGCAGAGGTGGCGCTCATTCTTCAGGCTCCGCAACGTTTGGCTGGCGTTATAGGGGCATATGACGGCAGGTGCGACAAGAAATTTGACCGCCGTGGCGCCTTGCCAAGGCTGCATGGCTGAACCACCCTGCCAACATGGCTGCCATATCCGGAGGATGACCCATGACACATCTGATGCGCGTCACGCGCGACGGCACCCCACCACAGGTCACAAGGCCCGAGCCGGACAAGGTGATTGCCGGCGACCCGGTCCATACCGCGTGGAATCTGGAGGAGCGGGGCGGGCTTTATGCCGGTCTGTGGCATTCGACGGTCGGGGAATGGGCCTGCGCCTATTCCGAATGGGAATATGTCCATATATTGGAGGGGGTTTCTGTGCTGACCGCCGCAGACGGCACCGAAACCACGCTGCGGGCGGGTGACAGCTATATCATCCGGCCCGGGTTTTCCGGCACATGGCGTGTCGTGGAACCGACATTGAAGGATTACGTGATCCTGACCTGACGGAGCGTTGGGTTAGCCACCTACCCTACGCATCACTCCCCGGCTTGGGCGATGGCGGCGGCCTCGGCGGCGCGCGCGGCGGCGTCATAGGCGGCCAGTTCGGGGTTTTGCGCCTCCAACTCGGCAATCCGCGCCGCATCCTTCAGTTTTTGTTCCTGATTTTCCGGGGTGTCCAGCACGGCCCGACCGTAGGCGTCGTTCATGTAAACGCCCTCCAACTCGATGCTTTCCTCCAACGTGCGGACACGCACGCGGGTTCCGTTGTCCACCCGGTTGAACAGGTCAATCGCGTCCTGGTTGTACAAACGGATACACCCGGCCGAGGTCGCATGACCGATCGACGCGTTTTCGATGGTGCCATGGATGCGGAACCGGGTGTCATTGCCACCACGATAGATATACAGCGCCCGCGCCCCCAACGGATTGTCGAGGCCCCCCGGCAGCCCACCGGCATATTCGGCATAAAGGTCAGGCCGCGTGCGGATCATGTTGGCGGTCGGCGTCCAGCCCGGCCACTCTTCTTTGCGGCCAATCACGCCTGCCCCTCTGAACGAAATCCCCTCACGGCCCACCGCGATGGCGTAACGCATCGCCGTACCGCCCTCTTGCACCAGATACAGGCGGCGGGCAAAGGTATCGACCACGATCGTCCCCGGCTCGTCATCGCCGTTGTAGGAAACTTCGGTCCGCATGGCACCGTCATAAAACAGATGGGCGGCGACGGCGGGGATCAGAAACTCGCCATCCTGCACCGCCTGATATTCGGGCGGGGTAACCGTCGTACCGGCGTTTTCGGTTGGGGCATTGGGTTTGCCGCAGGCGGCCAGCAAAACCAGCAGGGTCATGGCCGAAAGATGGGTAAGCAATCTGGTCACTGGGCGGATCCTGTCAGCGCAAAGGGCAAGCCGCACCAAGACCACCGCGTAGGGTTTCGTCAAGCCCCAGCGCAGTCAATTCGCCGGGATGATGGCAAAAGGGGCCAATTACAGTGCCCGGGCCTCACTGATCAGCATGATCGGGATGCCGTCGCGAATCGGAAAGGCCAATTGAGCAAGGTCAGACACCAGTTCCTGCCGATCAGCGTCATAGCGCAGCGGGCCTTGGGTCTGGGGGCAAATCAGCGCCTCCAGCATCCGCCGGTCAACAATCTGCACCATGGGCGCGGGCAGCGGATCGGCGTCGACCTGATCGCTCACTGCATCGTCTCGTCGCCGACGCCGTTGCCTTGCAGCGCAAAGGATATCAGCGTTTCCAGGATCCGCCGCCGTTCGGGCAGACTGCCCGCCTCCAGCAGCGCCTGCTTTTCCTCGGGACCAAAGGGGCACAGCATGGACAACACATTGACCAGCATCTCGTCGTCGGCCTCTTTCAGGTTCGACCAGTCGGTGCCCATCTTGCTGGCCTGCAAATACCGCCCCAGATCCTTGAGGAACACACGGCGGTTCAAATCAGGGTCGGTCTGCGGCCCGGACAGGTCCAGCAGATAGGGGTCAAAACTGACCCGCGCCCGGCGGTAGGGCACGAAACCCACCACTTCCTCGGTCACCACAAAACGGGCAACACCGGTCAGGGTGATCATGAACCGCCCGTCGTCGGTCTCGGAAAACGAGGTCAGACGCCCGGCGCAACCCACCATGGCCAGCGCGGGCTGGGCCGCGGTCCCATCACCCCGCGGCTGGATCATGCCGATCAGGCGGCGTTCGCTTTTCAGACAATCCTCGATCATCGCCAGATAGCGCGGTTCAAAGACATGCAGCGGCAGCCGCGCCCGCGGCAACAGCACAGCCCCCGACAACGGGAACAGTGGCAGGGTATCGGGCAAGTCGGTCAGATTCATCATGTTTAGGTACCTAGCGCGGGTTTCAGGCTAGACAAAGATCATCGACGACAATCTTCTGCGCCCGGCCAGCACAATCGGGTCCTGCGGTTTCAGCGCGCCGAAAATCGTGAACAGCTGCGCCTTGGCGGCCCCGTCATTCCACTCGCGGTCCAGCTTGAACAGGTCCAACAGCATGGTCACCGCCTCCTCGACCTTGCCCGACGCATGCAACGCCACAGCCAGATCGAACTGCGCCTGCCGGTCCTGCGGGTCACGCGCCACGGCGGCGCGCAGTACATCCTCGGGGCCGGCCTGTGCGGCCTGCCGCGCCAGTTCGATCTGGGCACGGGCGGCAATCACCTCGGTTGATCCGGCGATCTTGGCCGGTGCCGCGTCAGCCAGTTCCTGCGCGCGGTCCAGATCGTCCATCGCCAGATATGACCGGATCAACCCACCATAGGCCGCCGCGTTTTCCGGCTCCTCGGCCAGAATGGCGGCGAATGTTTCGGCGGCATCGGCATGGGCGCCTTCGGTCAGCATTTCCTCGGCGGCCAGCAGCGCATCGGCCAGACCGCCATCGTCGCCGCCCAGTCCCACCAGCTTGTCGACAAATTTCTTGATCTCGGATCCCGGGATAGCACCTTGGAACCCGTCAACCGGCTTGCCTTGGAAAAACGCATAGACCGTCGGGATCGACTGGATCCGCAATTGCTGTGACAGGCCCGGTGCGCGGTCCACGTCAAACTTGACCATGCGGACCTTGCCCTTGGCTGCGGTCACCGCCGCCTCCAGCGCCGGGCCCAGCGTCTTGCACGGGCCACACCACGGCGCCCAGAAATCCACGATCACCGGCACAGTCTGGCTGGCCTCGATCACATCGACCATGAATGTGGCCTCGGACCCCTCCTTGATCAGGTCAATCGGGGCTTTGGTGGCTTCGGCAGTTCCAAACATCGCATCC
>JANNAF010000072.1:0-11512 GCA_031384005.1 Rhodobacterales bacterium
TGATTTAGCTAGGATGCGGCGCAGGTGGTCAACAGAAATCTTAAAGGCAGCGCCCCTAATTTGATCATAAGGTCAATAATTGGGCGGCAAATGTAGGGCGGGGTTCACCCCGCCATGGCCCTGGCCATGACAACCGCGTCAACGTTCAGGCCCCCCGCCCCCTGGTAATACCGACGCCGCCGCCCGGTCGCCTGAAACCCGGCACGCAGATACAGCGCCTGCGCAGCCGCATTATCCTCTGCCACCTCCAGAAACACACTTTGCGCGCCGCGCTGCACCACTTCGTGCAAGAACCGCTGCATCAGACGCGCACCAACGCCCCGGCCCTGCGCGGCAGGGTCCACGGCAATCGTCAGCAACTCGGCCTCACCCGCAACCACCCGCCCCATCACAAAACCGGCAGGATCGGTCAAGGCAAAGCACAGCGGGCTGGCCAAAAGATCGGCAATCTCGCCCTCGGACCACGGGCGCGGCATCACAAAGGCCGCGCTGTGCAACTGGGCCATATGTGCAGGTGTCACGGCAGAATCACCGGCGGCGGGTCCGATGCCGGGGCCGCATCGGCGCCGCGCAGGTAAAACGGGGCCGGGCGCGGTCCTGCGCCTTTGGCCCGCGCCACCCGCGCAATCGCGGCGACAAGATCTCCCACCGCCATGTCCGCCAGCATAAACGCCCCTTCGGGCGCCGCCTCGGCAATCCCTGGCGCAACCCCCGGCCCGGCGACATAGACCTGACCGCGCCGGGCGGGAATGGCGACCAATCGGCCCATGCCCCCAGCCTCGAACCCCGTCACCCCCACCGCCGGAACCCCCAACCCCAACGCCATCCCGCGCGCCAGCGCCACGGCAATCCGGATCCCGGTGAAATTGCCCGGTCCCACGCCAACCCCGATCAACCCGATGTCGGCCATTGCAACGCCCTCGGCTGCCAGCAACTCCTGCACCATGGGCACCAGACGCTCGGCCTGCCCTTTGGCCATCGCCTCGACCTGCACCGCAACCCGGTCACCGCATAGCAAAGCGGCGGCGCAATGCGCCGCCGATGTGTCAATTGCCAGAACGATTTCAGGCGGCGACAGGACGAACCTCCAGCACCTCGGGGATGTAATGCCGCAACAGGTTTTCAATCCCCATCTTCAACGTCAGGGTTGACGATGGGCACCCCGCACAGGCCCCCTTCATGTTCAGATAGACCACTCCACGGTCAAAGCCGTGAAAGGTGATATCCCCGCCATCCTGCGCCACAGCAGGACGAACCCGGGTGTCCAGCAACTCTTTGATCTGCTTGACGATATCGCCGTCCGGCCCGTCATGTGCCTGATGCGCCGCCTGCGCGTCGCCCTCCATCACGGCGGCACCCGACTGGTAATGCTCCATGATCGCGCCCAGAATCGCGGGCTTGATATGCTGCCACTCGGCAGCCTCGGCCTTGGTCACCGTCACGAAATCCATACCCAGAAACACGCCCGTCACCTCGCCGGTGGCGAATATGCGCGCCGCCAGCGGCGACTTGACCGCCGCCTCTTGGTTCGGGAAATCCGCTGTGCCCAGATCCAGCACCGCCTGCCCCGGCAGGAATTTCAACGTCGCCGGATTCGGCGTGGATTCGGTTTGGATGAACATGGCCATAACTCCTGACTATTCCAGTCGGATATGCGCCCTGAACAGCCGGAAGTCAAGATTGGAACGGTTCTAACTCTTTTCCTCGTCACCCTGCGGCAGAACAAAACTGACAGTGCCACGAAAAATCCGGCATTGCGGCCAAGGCAACCCACGCGGCCAATTCTCGCGCCGCGGCTCCAGATTGGCGCGACAGCGGTTCAGCACCGCCCATTGCGGCAGAAACCGCCCATCCGCCGCTGTCTGCACCGCCCAAGACCCATCCTCGGCCAAGGCATAAAACGGCGCAAACTCCGGTGGCTGGTCCCTCATCGCCCGCAGGATCCCCAAAGCGGCGTCCTGCGACACGGTCTGGCCGGGGATGCCTGCCTTGTAAAAACGGGGCCGCGCTTCAAACATGACGACACAACCCTCGCCACACCGTGCCAATGCCTGCGCCCGCGCCGCATCGGTGGAATGTTTACCGCCAGCCCACCCCCAATGCCCCGTGGCATCGGCGGCAAACGCGGAAAACGAGGGTTGCCCGGCAAAATCATCATACATCGCCATGATCGTCTCGCCCGGCGTCTTGATCACCTGATCCGGGACCACCGCATCGCGCGTCAGATACACGACCACCGGCACCTCTGGCGGGAACAGCATCCCCCATAACCCGACCGCCAGAACCACGGCACGCGGCAGGGCCAGCACCACAATGCCAACCAACAGGGCCCGGCGCATCCACCTCAGCATTTCATGGCTCCCAATCCAAACGCACTCTGATCACCCGACAAGGTGGCAAATCTGGGGCTGCCGGGCACCGTCGGACCCACCTGCCGAAACCGTCCTGCCAGATCCCTGAAAATTTTCTGCAATTGGGCCTGAAAGTCGACACGCCCTGACCATATTGCCCAGCTAAGTGTCCGTTTCGACGTCAAAGAAAGTGCGCTTGCGATGCCAGTGTCCCCGGTGTGGATCCTTGAAAAGGCCAATATCACCGTCAGTGGGGCCGGCAGTCTTGACGGCATCACGCAGGGCAGCGGGGCGCATCTGCTAAACCGCACCATCACCCTTAATTCGAATGCGTGGCTGCAAACCGCCGTAAACGACAACGATGCCAATTTTGATGACAACGACTCCGGCCAAACCCTGTTCGGGGCGCAAAGGATTAACGGTGTCACCTATGCCTCGGGCACTGTGGTCGAGGCGGAATATTCCCTGATCCTGACCAATCCGGCCACGGGCCAGACATGGCGGGTCATCGGATACAACGTCAATAACTCAAACCCCAGCTATGCCACCATCGAGGGTCTGGCCTTTGTCGGTCCGGTGTCCGGCTGGCCCCCGGTGGGTGTTGCGTTGCGGGTCACCTCGGCAGCCGAGGGGCCCGGCGGTGGCTCTGCGCCAACAGCCTTCGCCAGTTATGTCACCCCAGCCTGTTTTACCCCCGGAACCCGCATTGCCACCCCGGACGGTCCGCGTGCCATCGAACGGCTTTGCCCCGGCGATCTGGTCAACACTATGGGTCATGGCCCACAGCCGCTGCTCTTTCTCGCCTCAACCCATGTCCCCTTTGACCGCCTGCTGCGCGAACCCCATCTGTGCCCCGTCCGTATTCCCAAAGGGGCCCTTGGCCCCGCAAGACCTGACCGCGACATGATCTTGTCGCCCCAGCACCGCATGATTGTGCGCGGCGCGCGGTGCCAGTTGTATTTTGGCACGCCCGAGGTTCTGGTGGCCGCCAAGGATCTGCCGCAGTCGCAGGCCGTGTCTATGGACGATCTGGCAGGTGGCGTGATCTATCTTCATCTTGCCTTTGCCACGCACCAGATCGTGCTGTCCGATGGCGTCGAAAGTGAGAGTTTCCTGATCGGCCCAGAGGTTTTTGCCGGGGCGCCCCATGCCGTGCAGGACGAACTGCGCGCCCTGTTTCCGGGCATTTTCCGGCCCAGTGGCCCGTCATGGCCCACCAGCGCCCACCCCAGTCTGCGCCGATGGGAGGCGCGGCTATTGTCCGCCTGACCTGCGGTCTTGCGTGGGACATGTCTTAATATCAGGTAAAAACTGATATTTAACGCATTGATTTTATTGTATTTTCTATTTTGTCCGCGCGTGGACACTCTTTGATGTCCCCCGGTCAGGTGATGCTTTCCAGCCGTTCCTTGCTCATATCCCCCGGAACGATGGTGACCGGAATGGGCAGGCTGCCCGATGACCGCGACAAGGCGGTGACCAGCGGCCCCGGCCCGTTCTTTTCCGACCCCGCCCCCAAAACCAGAACCCCCACCGACGGATCCTCACGGACCTGCGCCAAAATCTCGGTCAGGGGGTCACCCTCGCGGATCACCAGTTCAGGGTTGACCCCCTGCTTGTCCCGCATCCATTTGGCAAAGACCTCGAAATGCGCCTCGATCCGCTCGCGCGCCTCGGCCCGCATCAGATCGGCCACGCCCATCCAGTGCTGAAATTCCTCGGGCGGGATGATCGACAGGATCTGCACCCCACCCCCGGTATGCGCCGCCCTCAGCGCCGCGAACCGCATCGCATTCAGACACTCCCGCGTCTCGTCCAGCACCACCAGAAACTTGCGCATCCCCGCCCTCCCGTTGCCGCAGTCCTAAACCTGCCCGGCAGCCCAGTCCAGATAAAGCCGTCTGACCCGGTCTGTCATGCTGCGGGTCCGGTAGATGGTGTCATCAAACGCCTTGACCGCGGTCACCTTGGCAAAGTTGCCCGACAAAAAGATCTCATCCGCCGCATGGGCATCGTCAAAGGTCAGCACCTCTTCACGCACCTCCACCCCGTCAGCCCGCAGGTTGGAGATGTGACGGGCGCGGGTAATGCCGGCCAAGAAGGTCCCGTTGGGGATCGGGGTGTGGACCACACCATCCTTGACGAGAAAGACATTCGCCGTCGCAGACTCGGCCAGGTTGCCCAAGGCATCGGCCACAAGGGCGTTGCCGAACCCCTTGGCCTGCGCCTCTACCAGCATGCGGGCGTTGTTGGGGTAAAGGCAGCCCGCCTTGGCGTTGCAGACCGAATCCTCTAGCACCGGTCTGCGGAACCGGGTGCGGGTGACGGTCGTGGCAAAACTGGCGGGGGGCAGGGGAACCTCCTCCAGACTGATGGCGAACCCGGTGGCGCCGGCCATGGGTGCGATGCCAAGGTCGGAGCCGTGCAAGGCCCAGTACATCGGCCGGACATAAACCGCCTGATCGGGACTGTAGACCTCCAACCCCTCGCGGATGATGGCGACCATATCGGCAGCTTCAACTGTGGGGGTGATCATCATGGCCACAGCCGAACGATTGAGCCGGGCACAGTGCAAGGCCAGATCGGGGCACACGCCGTCAAAATAGCGCGCCCCGTCAAACACCGAACTGCCCTGCCAGATGCCGTGGTCTGCGGCCTTCATCACGGGCAGGTCGCCCTCGTGCCAGCGCCCCTCCCAGAAGGTGCGGATTGATGTTCCGAATGCCATGCTGCTCTCCATCCTAATTGGCTAGACTAAAGCACTGACCGGGGCAGGCGGAAAGGGATGCTGGCGCCCGACGGGCGGAACCCCGCCAAAAAGTGCGCCCCCAAGCCGCATTCGGCCTAGGGGCGCCAAACCGGGAAAGGAGAGTTGCCCAGCTGCGGGGACAGTCGCGGGCGCCCGGGTGAAGGGGCCAATTGGCCCTCGGGTACGAAATTGCCAGAGGATTGAATCGATTCCGTGACGAAGCGTCCAGATCTGGACATTTTAAAATATACAGTAATAACAGATGCTTAGATTTACGAAATTAACGAATGGGAGAGGATTTAACAGAAGCCCTTGTCATTGGACGCAAAAGGCGGCGGATCAGGCCATCTACAACAGCCCCCGCCAGACCCGCCAAAGCCGTGACCATTGCCACAAAGCTGGCCAAGAGTGCGGCGGCCATGTCGGTGGCGCGCAGGGTGGCGCGGAACAGGCGGGCTTTGCCCAGTACTTCGGCCTTGCCCAGCAAACGCGGGCCTAGGGCTTTGGCGGTTTTGGCGAGACGTTCGGCATCGGTGGCGTTGTCGACCATGGGCAGCAGGTGCAGCGCGGTGGTCAGGTCGGTTTTGCCCGCCACATCGCCAAGGGCGTTGGCAATCCGCGTCACCTCGTCGAAATGTTCCATCCGCAAGGCGGCGCGGACAGCGTCCAGTGATCTGGCGTCGGCCAGTTTGGCCCAGTTCACCCCGCGCAGGATGGCGGTTTCAAAGACTGCCAGCAGGGGGCGCGACACCCGGCCCATCTTGAGTGCGGTTTTCATCAGGCCCGACCCGGCCTTGACGACCAGACTGCCGCCACCGGTGGTCAGGACGGCCACGGTGGCCCCAAGGCCGACGATGGACAGGGCAAGGTCGACGGTGTCAATCTGGTTGCCCAAGGCATAGGCCGACGCGGCCTTGCCTATGCCCAGCACGTCACCAATCGGGGTCAGGTTGATGGGGGCCTGACAGACGAACACTTCGGTCAGGGTGCAGGAGGTGCTGTCGACCAGACAGACGGCGCAGGAACCAGCGGTCGCCAGATAGCCGTGGTCCGCCTCCCGCAGGGTGGCAAAGCGGGTGGTCAGGTCAGCGGGCAAGGGGATGGTGTTTTGGGTGGCGATATCCATCAGGGCATCTAGCGCCAGCCAGTTGCGCGGGTCCTGATCCAGCCGCTGCACGAGCAGCAACGCCAGATGGTCGGGTGTGGCGGTTTCGGCCAGCATCCGGTCTGTCGTGGCGGTGATTTCGTCCAGTGTCGCATCGCGGAAGGCGCGGGCGGCGGGATCGGTGGCGATCCAATAAAGGACCGTGCCAAAGGCGGCGGCGGACCCCATGCCCCAAAGCATCAGGATCAGACGCGCGACCCGGCGCATGCTAGACCTGACGCGAGCGGATCATGCCGACAATGTCATAGACCTGATCGACGATGGGCCGGGCGATGGCGTCGGCGCGGGCGGCACCTTGGCCGAGAATGCGGTCAATCTCGGCCGGATCCTGCATCAGGCGGGTCATTTCGGACGTGATCGGAGACAGTTTCGCCACGGCCAGATCGGCCAGAGCGGGTTTGAAGGTGCCGAACTGCGCCCCGGCATAATCCTGCACGACCTGGGCCGGGGTGTGCCCGGCGAGGGCGGCATAGATGTTGACCAGATTGCGGGCCTCGGGGCGGTCTTTCAGGCCCGCGACGGTATCTGGCAGGGGATCCATGTCGGTCTTGGCCTTGCGGATTTTCTTGCTGATCGTGTCGGCGTCATCGGTCAGGTTGATGCGCGACTGGTCCGAGGGGTCGGATTTCGACATCTTTTTGGTGCCGTCGCGCAGGGACATCACGCGGGTTGCGGCCCCTTCGATGATGGGTTCGGTGATGGGAAAGAAGTTGACCTTGTAGTCATTATTGAATTTGAGCGCGATGTCGCGGGTCAGTTCGATATGCTGCTTTTGATCCTCGCCCACCGGGACATGGGTGGCTTTATAGGCCAGAATGTCGGCAGCCATCAGGGCGGGATAGGCGAAGAGGCCAAGGCTGGCGGCCTCGGCATCCTTGCCGGCGGTCTTGTCCTTCCACTGGGTCATGCGTGACATCCAGCCCATGCGGGCGATGCAGTTGAAGATCCAGGCCAGTTCCACATGGGCCGTCACCTGAGACTGGTTGAACAGGATGGACCGGGCAGGGTCGATCCCGGCAGCGATAAAGCCTGCGGCCGCCTCGCGCGTCTGTTGGCGCAGTTTGGCGGGGTCCTGCCAGACGGTGATGGCGTGCATGTCGACAAGGCAATAGATCGTTTCGATCCCCTCGTCCTGTTTTTCGACAAAGCGTTTCAGGGCACCAAGGTAGTTGCCCAAGGTCAGCCCGCCAGAGGGCTGGATGCCCGAAAATATGCGGGTCGGGAAGGTCTGAGGCGTTTGGACCGCGTCGGACACCGGTGCAGACATGGGGGGATGCTCCATCTGAAAACTTGCACCTTGCCCTTAACGCTGGCATTCGAGGGCGTCAATTGATGGCTTGGACAGGATACACCCGCGATGCAAGACCCGAACGCCCCACCGCTGAACCCGCTGCCGCCTGTGGTGTGGATATTGGCTTTGCCGCTGATTGCGATGGAACTGGTGTTGAACATCGGGGCCAGTGGATTGGTGGGCGGGCCGGATGCGGTGGGCTGGCGGGTGCAGGCCATGCAGACCTTTGCGTTTGCGCCCGATTACCTGCGGCAAATGATTGCGCTGAACCAGTATCCGGCGAATGGGTTGTGGCGGTTGGTGACCTATCCGATTGTGCATGCAGATGTGACACATGCGCTGTTTGTGGTGGTGATCCTGTTGGCCTTGGGCAAGTTCGTGGGCGAGGTTTATCGGTGGTGGGCCTTGCTGGTGACCTATTTCGCCGCAACAATCGCAGGCGCGCTGGCCTATGCCGCGGTGCCCTTGTCTCATGGTGCGCTGATTGGCGGGTATCCGGGGGATTACGGGTTGATCGGGGCTTATTCGTTCCTTTTATGGGTGCAATTGGTTGGGGCAGGCGGCAATCAGGCGCGGGCGTTCGGGTTAATCGGGTTTTTGCTGGCGTTTCAACTGATTGTGGCTGTCATTGGGATCGCGGTTTATGGGGTCGAGCAGGGCACGACATGGGATTGGGTTGCCGATCTGGTGGGTTTTGCGACAGGATTTGCCGTGGCCTTTGTGGTCAGCCCCGGTGGGTGGGGGCGGGTTCTGGCCAAGATGCGGCGTTAGGTTTTGCGGCGCAGCGTGCGGAAGTCAGACAGGCGGAACGCGCCGATCAGGGCGCCACTGCCGAAATAGGTGACAATGCCCGCTGCAATCAGCAACGCCAGCCCGGCAAAGCGCCAAAGCTGCGCATCAAGAAGCGGTGTCAGCGCCCAGTTTGCCGCCCAAAGGGCCGCGCCCATGATCAGCGAGGCCGCAACGATCCGGGGCAGGCGGCTGCGAAAACGGTCGTCCATCGTGGCATCTGTGCCCATCTGGCGTGATCCATGCCAAAGCTGCCAGACCATGGCCCAGCCCGCAACCGTGGTCGCCCAAGCTGCGGCGGCAAAGCCGAGCCATGGCATCAGGCCCACAGCGATGGCTGCGTTCAATAGCATGGAAACAAGGGCATAGCGGAACGGGCGGCGGGTGTCTTCACGGGCGTAAAACAGCGGCTGCAGGACCTTGTGCAGGACGAAAGCAGGCAGGCCAAGGCCGTAAATCCCAAGGACGAGGGCCGTGGCACGGCTGTCGGCGGCGGTGAAGGCACCGCGTTGGTAAAGGACGGCGCAGAGGGGTTCTGCGATGACATACAGGGCGACTGCGGCGGGCAGGGTCAGGGCCAGGGCAAACTCGGCCCCCCGGTTCAGCGAGGCGCGCCCGCCGATCCCGTCACCCGCATGCAGGCGGCGCGACAGGTCGGGCAGCAGGACGGTGCCAATGGCGATGCCAACGACGCCAAGGGGCAGTTGGTAAAGCCGGTCGGCGTAGGACAGCCACGCCACGGCGCCCTCGGTAAAGCTCGCGACCTGACGGCCAACCAGAAGGTTGATCTGGACCACCCCGCCCGCCAAAACGGCGGGGCCCGCGATCAGGGCGAGGTGTTTGAGGTCAGGCGTCCAGCGCGGCCAGCGGGGCGTCAGGGCAAAGCCGATACGCCGCGCCGAAACCCAGGTGAAGGCCAGCTGCGCCACCCCGGTCAGGGGTACGGTCCAGGCGAGGGTCAGCCCCATGTCCCATCTCATCCAGTCCGCCCCGAACATCGCGGCGATGAACATCAGGTTCATCAGGACGGGAACAAAGGATGCCTCGGAAAAGCGGCCATGGGTTGTCAGGATGCCGGAAAGGAGGGCCACGAGCGAGATGAACAGGATGTAGGAAAACGAAATCCGCCCAAACTCGACCGCCAGATCGAACCGCGCGTCGCCCACAAATCCGGCTGCCATGGCCCAGACAAGCCAGGGCATGGCAATGGTGCCGATCAGGGTGAAGGCGATCAGCAGGGTGGCAAGCCCGCTCATCGCGTCGCGGGCGAAGCCGGTGGCATCCTCGCCCCCCTCCAGCTTTTTCGCGAACATGGGCACGAAGGCCATGTTGAAGGCGCCCTCGGCAAAGAAGCGGCGGAACATGTTGGGCAGGGAGAAGGCGATCAGAAACGCCTCGGCCACCGGTCCGGTGCCAAGATAGGCGGCCATCATCATGTCACGGGCAAAGCCTGCGCCACGCGAGAGCAAGGTCCAGCCGCCGACGGTGACAACATTGCGGAGTAAGGAGCGCGCCATAGGCCTGCCAGTGAATTGCAAGGGACTTGGTAGCCTGTTCAGGCCGGGGGCGAAAGGGGCGGTAGAGTGTTTGGGGTTCATGGAGATTTCCGGACGTCAACTGTCGCGGCGCGTTTCGGGCCGAAAAAGAAACGCACGGCGCATCCCCGGCCGTCGCGACCAAGGTTCAGGTTGATTGGTTCCGCCCAACCGTCAGAGGACAGCGCCCGACCCGGAGGGCGAAAATCGCCCTCCAAGGGGAGGTCTGGCGCTGGCCGGGACCGTGGAGGCACCGTCCGGGATGGCGGAAATGTGGTGCGTGGCGCAAGGCCAGAGCCTTGGCCAAGGGGAGGACATCACTGGTCCGGCTTGCACACGGCTTCCCACGCGGCTTTGGCGGCTATGCTGGCCAAATCATCTGCCGGTCCGAAAGTGTCGAGCATCGCTAACACGGCCAGATCTTCCTGACGTCGCACTTGCACAAAGAAGCCTACTTCTTTGCCCCCACCAGTGACCTCGCAGTTGCGGATCGGGTGATAGGTAACGCACCTCTCCTTCCCCTTGTAGGCAAAGCAACGGAAAAGGCGTGCGGCATCGGCACCCCAGTTCACCTCGTCCGGAGCCCAGCCGCTGCGGTTGTTGCCGGGCGCCCAGATAAAGCCGCGTAGGTTGCTTTCCGGAAGGACTTGGCCATTGTACATGTATCCCACGTTCCAGACGTGCTGGGATTTAGGAATCAAGACGACAGGCAGGGGGCGGTCTTCCATGGGGATGTTGTCTGGCTGCGGCATGTGAAAAACGCCAAGCGTCGTGCCATCCGTCATTGCCCCAACATAACTGCTAAAAAACGGTATGGTCCATGGCGCTGACGCAGTCGGGCAAACCGTGAAGTCGTGATCAAAGGTGTTTGCACGAATGACCTTTGCCATCTTGGCAATTCAGTCAGGCACTTGGGCCTGCGCTGCCTTGTAGGCCAGCCCGGTAATCGCAATAGTCGCAGCGAGTACTGCGGCGCATCCGGGTGCTGGACGTGGATGCAAGATGTGATGCTGGGTTTTTGCCTTGTGCATCCGCCACACCTGAGATGGCGTTGGCATCCTGTCATCCCTGCGCCCGCGCCGCGCCGTCCATGATGGCCTGTCGCAGCTTTTTCTCAAGGCTTTCTTGCCTATGCCCGGCGTGCAGTTTCAGGCCGAACATGTCCTTGACATAAAACGCGTCGACGACCTGCGCACCGTAAGTCGCGATCACGGCGGAGGCGATGTAGATGTTGGCGGCGGCCAGAGTGCGGGTCAGGTCGAACAGCAGGCCGGGGCGGTCGCGGGTGTCAACCTCGATGATGGTGTAAATCTCGGAGCCTTCGTTGTCGAAGGTGTTGTGGGTGGGAAAGCGGAACTCGCGTTCCCGCTTTTTCACGCGGTCACGGTCGGCAAGGGCGGTGCGGGGCAAAACCTCGCCTTTGAGGGTCTTGTCGATCATGCCGCGCAGACGGGGCAGGCGGTCGATGTCATAGGGATGGCCTTCGGTGTCCTGCACCCAGAACACGGCGGTCGCATAGCCGTCCTTGGAGGTATAGGTCCGCGCGTCCACCACATTCGCCCCGACCAGGGCCAAGGCGCCCGCCAGCCGCGAAAAGATGCCGGGGTGGTCGGCAAGGGCAAAGCTGGCGCG
>JANNAF010000074.1:0-2796 GCA_031384005.1 Rhodobacterales bacterium
CGCCGGACACCGCCACGCCCGATGACCTGAGGGCTTACCAGTTGCAAATGACGAAGGACGCGGTTTCGGCCACCACCTTCAACGTGCGCATCATCTCGCTGCGGCTATTCTTCAGCGTCACCTGCGGGCGCGAAGAGATGAAGCGCTACATGCAGTTCCATCGTCAGCCACGCAAGTTGCCGGTGGTTTTGAGCGTGGAAGAGGTGGCGAAGCTTCTTGCCTCGGTGCCGGGGCCCGGATTGAAGTATCAGGCGGCCCTCGGCATCAGCTACGGGGCGGGGTTACGGGCCTCCGAGGTCTGCAACCTAAAGGTCCGCGACATCGACAGCCAGCGGATGCTGATCCACGTTGATCAGGGCAAGGGCAGCAAGGACCGGCAGGCGATGCTGTCCCCCAGCCTGCTTGATGTGTTGCGGCAATATTGGCGTGAATCTCGACCCGAGGGTTGGCTGTTTCCGGGCCTCCCGAAGATCCAGCCCCTGTCGCCCCGCCAACTGAACCGCGCCTTCATGGCGGCCAAGGATATGGCGGGGGTCACGAAGCCAGCAACCTTGCACACCCTTCGGCACAGCTTTGCCACGCACCTCTTGGAAGCCAACACCGACGTGCGGGTGATCCAGGTGTTGTTGGGTCACGCAAAGCTCAGCACCACGGCGCGGCTCATGCCCATGTCGCCACCAAGACGATCCAAAGTACCGTCAGTCCCTTCGAGCAGATGAAGATTGTGCAGGACCGGGTGCTCCGATCCGACGGCCCGGATTGACGCCGGGGCTTTCGTGCCCCGCCCGTCGCTGGAGCTCGCTGACATCTTCCGTGCTCATGGTCCTGCGTGGCGGCAGGCCAATACAGGGCATGTCAGCCTGACCCAGCTCAAGGTGATGTCGGCCATCGAGGCCTGCCGGACCGAGGTGCTCGGCGGGCACGTGGCCGGTTGCGCCAAATGCGGCCACCACCATGTCGCTTACAATTCCTGCAAGAACCGGCACTGCCCGAAGTGCCGGGGCCCGGCCGCGCGGGATTGGATGGCAGCCCGGGCCGAGGACCTGCTGCCGGTGGAGTATTTCCACGTTGTCTTCACCCTGCCGGCCGAGATCGCGCAGATCGCTTATTGGAACAAGAAGGCGGTCTATGACTTACTGTTCCGCGCTTCTGCCGAGACGGTATTGACCATCGCCGCCGATCCCAAACGGCTTGGTGCAAAGGTCGGGATGACGGCGGTGCTGCACAGCTGGGGCTCGGCGTCGTGCTGAAAGCACGCCTCTGGCGTGACGACCCACCATCCCCACATTCACATGATCGTCCCGGGCGGCGGCCTCTCGCCAGATGGCGGCCGCTGGATCGCCTGTCGACCGGGGTTCTTCCTGCCCGTGCAGGTCCTATCGCGGTTCTTTCGCCGCATATTCCTCGCAGGCCTGCTCGCCCTCCACCACGCCGGACACCTGATCTTCTTCGGTGACCGATCTGGATTGGCCGATGCCAGCACATTCACCGCCTGGCTGTCCCCGTTCCGCAAAGCTGAATGGGTGGTCTACGCCAAGCCTCCGTTCGGCGGCCCTGAGGCGGTGCTGGCCTATCTCAGCCGTTACACTCACCGCGTGGCGATCACGAACACCCGCCTGGTCAGCGCCGACGCCGATACAGTCGCGTTCCGCTGGAAGGATTACCGCGTCAAGACCGGTGATCGCCAAAAGGTCATGCAGTTGACCACCGATGAGTTCATCCGCCGCTTTCTGATCCATGTTCTGCCCCCCTCTCGGCAGATTGCTTCGCAATCGCCTGCCGGGCAGCGGATAGGTTCCACCGCATCCGGCACTACGGCCTGCTCGCCAGCGCCGCCCGGAAGGTCAATATCGCGAAGATCCGCAGCCTGCTGGGTATGGCGCTTCCCGATGCGGCCCCCGCAACCGAGGTCGAGCCCGCCCCGCTCACCCTGCGAGAGCCGTGCCCTTGCTGCGGGGGACCGATGAGGATCATTGAAATCTTTCCAAGAGGACAAAAGCCGCAATCACGGGCACCGCCTCGGGAGATGGCGGCATGATGAAGCGCCCGTCATGCAGATCGATCCGGCACCGGTTCCCGTGTGGGCGCCGAACCGTTGGCGATTGCCCACGGCGGCCCGAGCACGCAGAATTGGCCAGGCTCTGTCCTGGCCCAGCCACCGGCGTATCTGCTCAAGCCGCAGGAGCATCGGAACTATTCTGCAAGAGTTTATGTTGCGCCCTACCTTCATGCCTCCAACCATCGCTGATCATCGTCCCAGACCCTGACGTCGGCGCTCTTTCCCCATAGACCGCGCCTCGCCCCCCGCGGCTTCGTCCTTCCGAGGTTTGTCAACGTGGACCGCCACCACCTGGCGGCCAATGTCGCGCCGCGGTCCACGTCGAAAAACCTTCAGGAAAGCGGTCGTTCTCGACTAACCGATGCATTTGCCCTCATCCGATGGCAGTCAGACACGGGCATTCAGGGGCAGCCAAGCATAGCAACTTGAAGGTTGCGAATTTCAGTTTTTTGCTCGCTCTCTTCGTCCTCAAATCTCTGCGCTCATGGAGCCCAGTCTCAACGTTTCGGCAGCTGAAACTGGGCTGATCGCAAGTTTAGCCCAGTTTCTGAAGCCGAATACGGCAACTGATGGAAGTTTTTTCGCATAAAAATCAGATACTTGACTCCTGGCGCAAAACATTCTCTAATCTTCCCGAAAATTTCGTTTCTTACTTTCACGAATCCCGCTGACCATCGGTACACGAGAGACGAAGGCGCCGACGGCGTCAGAATGTACTGAAAAAGAAACGCGCACCG
>JANNAF010000078.1:0-4640 GCA_031384005.1 Rhodobacterales bacterium
GCTCGGGCACGGCGGATTATGTGCTGCAGTATTCGCAGGACAAAGTGATCGGCGCGCCTTTTGCGGATTTCTACGCCGACATGACGCCAATGTTCGGGGATGAGACGCTGCCGCAAGACCCCGAAGGGTATGGCGACGAGGTTTGGTTCGAGAATTTCCTGACCGCCTGCGGCCGGTTCTATGACGGCAACCGTGTGATGGCGTTGCCTTATGACGCGGCGATTGCCTGCACGTTTTACCGCAAGGACGTGTTCGAGGCGAACACCAAGGACTTCGAGGCCGAATACGGTTATCGTCTCGAATACAACAATGACACGACTTGGCAGAACGTTCTCGACTTTGCGACCTTCTTCAAGAAGGCAAAGGACGCCGGCAAGGACGTGCCCTATGGTTACGCACAGCATCAGGGGTCGTTTGCTTGGACCACGCAGCTGGATATCCAGCGCATGTGCTTTGCCAACGGACGCTGGATCGACTACGCGATCGATGACAAGCTGGGGTCGAAAACGCCCGGCGCCACGAACTGGGGCGACGAACAATCAATTCTGATCCTTGAGAAGTTCAAGGCGCTTGCCGATGTGTCGCACCCCGACAACCTGGCGAACGGAACGCTGGAATTGAACACGGTCTATCAGTCCGGCAACCTTGCCATGCAGGTGCAATACCACGAATTTGCAGCCTCGGTCGAAGATGAGAAGACATCGCTGGCCGCGGGTGGCAAGACCGGGTACGCGCCGTGCCCGAAGGGCGCGCCCGACTGGATCAAGAACGGCGGCGAGGCTGTCAACGGCACGAACTGCGGCATCGGCGGCATCTCGATCAACGCAAACGCTGACGAAGCCCTGCAGCGCGCGGCCTACATCTTTGCACAGTGGTCCACGTCGGCCGACAACCAGTACGAGGTTCTGAAAGGTCTTGGCGGCACACCGACCCGCAAGTCGGTTCTGGCCCGCGAAGACGTGGTCGCGGCCGGTCAACGCCCAAGCACCATGCCGAACGCCCTGACCTTTGATCCGGTCTACAACTTTGGTATCAAGGATCCGAACTTTACCCTCGGACCAAAGATCCCGAAAGCGAACGAGTATCACTCGATCATCGCGGCAACGACGCAGCGGATGCTGTCCGGTGAACTGGATGCTGCGGCAACCGGGGCCGAGTTGAAGGCGCAACTGGACGAATTGAACGCCGGCTGACGCAATCGCCAATGGCATCGCCGCTGCTTTCGCTGCGGCGGCGATGCGACCCGCAAACTAGACACCTTGATCAGATGCGCTCCGTAACGACGGGGCGCAGAAATGAGGCCGGCCATGTCCCAAACCCCTTCTCTCTCGCAATCTACCATCGACGCGGTAGATCGTTTCCGCGCCCGGAAGGTTTCGGTGGAAGTGGAGGCCCGACCGCTGTCGGCCGAGTTGCCGATCCCGACGTCGTTCAACCCGGCGGCACGAAAAGCCTACTACTTCTATCTGATGGCCCCCGCTATCGCGTTGCTGGCGTTCATCTCGCTGTATCCGTTCTTCTGGCTGATCATAATGGCGTTCCAGAAGGGCGATATGGGCGCGGTCGAATGGGTTGGGTTCAAGAATTTCACCGATCTTGCCAGTGACGGGCGCTTCCTGTCGGGCTGGGTTCTGCTGTTCAAATACAGCGCGATGTGCCTGTTTTTGCAGGTGGGTATCGGCGTGCTCCTAGCGCTGATCGTCAATGGGTCGCGATATGAAAAATTTCTGGTCACTGCCCTGCTGATGCCGATGATGATGGCACCGGCCGTCGCAGGCCTGTTGTGGCTGTTCCTCTACAACGGCACCTTTGGCTGGTATCACTGGATTTTTCAGAGCTTGGGCATCCTTGGGTCGGGTTCGATCCTGTCCAGTGCCAAGACGTCGATGTATGCGCTGGTGCTGGTCGATGTCTGGCAATGGACGCCGCTGATCACGTTGATTGCGCTGGCAGGCCTGAAACGGGTGCCCCAAGACCAGATGGAGGCGAACATGGTCGATGGCGCGTCGCCTGCGCGCAATTTCTTCGCCATAGTGATGCCCAACCTTTATCCGGTCCTGCTGATCGCAGTGTTGTTGCGGTTCATGGACAACTTCCGATTCATCGACCACATTCTGGTTCTGACTGGCGGCGGCCCGGCCAATTCGACCAAAATCCTGCCCGTCTATCTGTTCGAGGTGGCCTTCAAGTTCTTTGACCTCGGGCGCGGTGCCGCGATTGCACTGGTCCTGTTGGTGGTCACGATCATCCTTGGCAAAATTCTGGTTGGCGTATTCGACCGACCCAATTCAGGAGGGCGTTGACCCATGGCTTCGCGTGACGTCGTCCACTATGATACCCCGCTTCAGCGCTTGCTGCGAGTGCTGGCCGTGATCTTTGTGGTGCTTTACCTGATCTGGACGCTGTTGCCGTTTGTGATCATGTTTGTCTCGTCATTCAAAGACCTGCTGGCGGCATTCAAGCTTCCAGAGGTAGGCGATTGGCTGGGCATCGGTGTGTTCTTCGACTTCACACCCACCTTCAAACACTACGAGACATTGTTCCAAGAGAACAATTTCGGCCGCTACATCATGAACAGCCTCATCGCGGCGGGTGGATCGGCGGTCATTTCGGTGATCTTCGGGTCGTTGGCAGCTTACTCGCTGTCCCGCGTCGACTTTCGCGGCAAATCGGATTTGTTCTTCTGGATCATCTCGACCCGGATGGCGCCGGTGGTGGCCGTCATGGTTCCGCTGTTTGCGATCTTCCGGTCTCTGGATCTGGTTGGCACGCTGCCGGGGCTGATCCTAGCCTATACGACCTTCAACTTGCCCTTCGCGATCTGGATCCTCAAGGGGTTCTTCGACAATGTGCCCTACGGCATCGAAGAAGCGCAGATGGTCGATGGCGCGACTCGGTTTCAGGCGTTCACCTCGATCCTGCCATTGGTCGCACCCGGCATCGGCGCATTCATCGTGCTGTGCGTGCTGTTTGCATGGAACGACTTCCTGTTTGCGGCGATCATCGGGTCGGGCGGTGCCAAGACCCTGCCTGTCGCCACGCGCGAACTGGTGCAGCCGCAGAACATCCAGTGGGGTGCGATCATGGCCGCAGGCGTTGTAACAACTGCGCCGATGATGCTGTTAGGCCTTGTGATCCGGAAATACCTGGTGACCGGCCTGACCATGGGTGCCGTCAAGGAATGATATGTGCAGGGCCATGCCCGCACCTTGAAAGATAGGGAGAAGATCATGGCCACCGTCACGATCAAGAATGTCTGGAAATACTACGGCCAAACCGCGGCGGTCAAGGATCTGAACCTGACCTGCCCTGACGGCAGTTTCGTGTCGATCCTCGGCCCGTCAGGCTGCGGCAAGTCGTCCACGATGCGGATGCTGGCGGGGCTGGAACACATCAGCGCGGGCGACATCCTGTTTGACGATGTCCGCATCAACGACCTTGCCCCCAAGGACCGCGATGTGGCGATGGTATTCGAGAACTATGCGCTTTACCCGCACAAGACAGTTTTCGAAAACATCGCCAACCCACTTCGGCTGCGTGGTGCCACCGAGGCGACGATCAAGGCGCGGGTGAACGGCGCGGCCAAGCTGCTGGAAATCTCGCAACTACTGGACCGTCGTCCCAGCGAGTTGTCGGGTGGACAAAAACAGCGGGTGGCCATCGGGCGGGCGATCGTGCGGGAACCCAAGCTGTTCCTGTTCGACGAACCCATCGCGCACCTTGACGCCAAACTGCGCGCCCACATGCGTGGCGAGATCAAGCATCTGCAAAAGACGCTTGGGACCACGATGATCTATGTGACGCACGACCAGCTCGAAGCATTGTCGATGGCGGATTACATTGCGGTGATGCACGATGGCGAACTGCAGCAATGGGGCACGCCGAGCGAGATTTTCAATCACCCGGTCAATGCCTGGGTCGCGGGTTTCGTCGGTGAACCGGCGATGAACTTTGTGACGGTCGAAGTCAGGGGATCGGGTGACAGCGTGTCACTTGCACATCCAAACTTTGAAATTCCGCTGCTCGCCTCGCAGGTTGGCAAGCTGAACGGTGCAGCGCAGGCCGGTAGCGCACGCATGGGCGTGCGCCCCGATGCGCTGTCGATCAGCATGACCAAGCCTGACGGCCCGTCGATCACCGGCGTGATCTTCGTCAACGAACTGCTCGGGGGCGACATGCTGGTCGAGGTTCAGCTTCAGGATGTCCGCATGCGGGTGAAAACCACGACCGATTTCGCAGGAAAACCGGGCGAGACGTGCTGGCTTACCGTCAACCGTGAAAAGTGGCATGTCTTCGATGCGGGTGACGGGCATGCATATTTCTGACACGCTTACCCAGCCGGGGTATCCTGGGGCCCTGATGGCTTTCGTCTCCGGGCATATCCCGGCGCGCGGCGCTGCCGGAGTGTTGCAGGCCTATGCGGCGGTGCAGCAAATGCCCTATTTTTCGGGTCCCGACCGAACGCCGCTTGCAGCACTGCGCGATGGCCGTGGGGCCTGCACTGCCAAACACATCATCCTGCGCGACGCCCTGCGTGCGATCGGGCAAAGGGTGGATGTCGAGGTCGTGACAGGTGATTTTGCAGCGGCAATTCCCCTCCACGCCTCGCAGGACACTGCACTGGCTCAGATGATCCGGCA
>JANNAF010000125.1:0-2588 GCA_031384005.1 Rhodobacterales bacterium
CCGCCGCCATCGTCACCCTGTTTCGCACCGGATTGGAAAAGCCATGACCATCGCACTTATCGGGGCAGGGGCGATGGGCGGGGCCATCGGTACCCGTTTGGCCCAATGTGGGCTGGCGCTGACCGTCTATGACCTTGACCCTGCCAAGGTGGCGCTGATCGTGGCCCATGGCGCGCGCGCCGCAACCTCGGCTGCCCATGCTGCAGCCCAGGCCGACGTCGTGATCATCAGCCTGAACGCGCCCCGCATCATTGACCTTGCGGTGTTTGGCGCGGACGGCGTGGCGGCAGGGGCGCGACCCGGCACCCTGATCATCGACATGTCGTCGATCGACCCCGGCGCCACCCGCGATCTGGCCGCCCGCGCCGCGACCCACGGCTTGCGCTGGGTGGACAGCCCGCTGTCGGGTGGAGCGCCGAAGGCGTTGACCGGGGAACTTACGCTGATGGCCGGGGGGGAGGCGGCTGATGTGGCCGACGCCCACACTGTCTTGCGCCATCTGTCCACCAATTTTACCCATATGGGGCCAGTGGGCGCGGGCCAGACCACCAAACTGATCAATCAGGTCCTGTGCGGTCTGGGGTTCATGGCTGTGGCCGAGGCGACACAGCTGGCACTGGACGCCGGGGTTGATGTGCTGAAAATCCCGCAGGCCCTGCGCGGTGGCCGCGCCGACAGTGCCATCTTGCAGGAATACATGCCGCGCTTTGCCACCCGCGATTACCGCCCCACGGGCCGCATCGACAATATGGTCAAGGATCTGAACAGCGCGCAGGACCTTGCCCGCCGCACCAACACCTCAATGCCGCTGACGGCGCTGTGTGCCGAGATTCACCGGATGCTGACCGCCGCAGGCTTGGGCGGGCAGGATCAGGCCGCGCTGATGGAATATTTTTCGGGCCCCAACAAGGAACGCTTCACATGATCACCCGCTTTGCCCTGTTTGAGGGCACCATTCACGCAGGCATGACCGACGCCTTTCGCGCCGCTGTCACCACCCGCCTTGTGCCGCTGTGGCGCCAGTTTCCCGGCAACACCGATGTCCGTGTCAGCTTTGGCACCGACCGCGACGCAGGCGCGCCCGAGTTTCCGCTGGTTCTGGCCATCACCTATCCCTCGATGGCGGTGATGGAACAGGCCCTGACCTCTGCGGTGCGGGCGCAGTCGCGCGATGAAACCGGACTGATCACGGCGCAGTATTTCACGGGCCGCATCCACCATCACGTCACCGACGCCACCGAATACCGCCCTTGACCCAGGCCCGCACCATGAAGGACGTGGCGCTTGCCGCCGGCGTGTCCGTGATGACCGTCAGCCGCGCCTTCAAGTCCGACGCATCGGTGTCACAAGCCACCCGCGACCGCATCCGCGCGATTGCGGATGACCTGGGCTATGTCTTTGACGCGACCGCTTCCACCTTTCGCAGCCAGAAAACCAGCTTTGTCGCCGTCACCATCCCGTCCATCAACAACGCCAACTTTGCCGATACCGTCGATGCCCTGACCGAATGTCTGGCCAATGCGGGGATGCAGGTCCTGTTGGGCAACACCGGCTATGACATGGCCAAAGAGGAGGTGCTGATCGAACAGCTGTTGCGCCGCCGCCCCGAGGCGATTGTGGTGACAGGTGGCAGCCACAGCCCGCGCGCCCGCCGCCTGCTGGCTAGTGCTGGCATACCCGTGGTCGAGACATGGGATCTGCCTGCCCATCCCATCGGCCATGTCGTGGGCTTTTCCAATGCCGCCACGATGGGCGGCATGGTGGATCATCTGGTGGCCAAACACCTGACCCGCATCGCCTTTATCGGCGGTGACACCACCACCGACACCCGCGGCACCGACCGCCGCCGCGGGTTCATCGCCGCCATGCAGCGCCACGGGCTGGACCCCAGCCGCCTGATCGACGCCGGCAAACCGCCGATTTCCATGCGTGAGGGGGCGGCCGCGATGGGCCATCTGCTGGACCGGCTGCCCGATACCCAAGCGGTGATCTGCGTCTCTGACCTCAGCGCCTTTGGCGCGCTGACCGAATGTCAGCGGCGCGGGGTGGCGGTGCCGGGTGACATGCGCATCGCGGGCTTTGGCGCCTATGAAATCGCAGGCGTATCGCACCCCACCATCACCACGATCGACCCGCACCCCCGGCTGATTGGCACCACGACGGCCCGGCTGATCTTGTCCTTGCTGGCGGGCGATGCGGCTGCGGCACCCACCACCATTGCCATCCCTTGGGCGCTTCACCCGGCCGAAACGGCCTGACCCAGCGCCACCCGGAACCCGGCATGGCCGGTGCTGGCATCGGGGTCATTACGGGTGCGCGCATCGACGCGGTACCGGTCGCAATAGCTGTCATGGCACAGACAGGACCCGCCGCGCTGCACCCGCGCGGTGCCTGCCGCGGGCCCCACCGGGTCATGCATCCCGGTGGCTGCGCCAAAACGGTCCGCCACCCATTCCCAGACATTGCCGCAGGTGTTGAACAGACCATAGCCATTGGGCGCAAAGGCGGTCACCGGGCAGGTCGCGGCAAAGCCGTCCTCGGCGGTGTTGACCCCCGGAAACGTCCCCTGCCAGACGTTCATCGCATGG
>JANNAF010000145.1:0-5542 GCA_031384005.1 Rhodobacterales bacterium
GAGCAGATTGCGGCATTGAAGCCGTTGCTTGGGCCGGATGATCTGATCATCGACGCGGGGAATGCGAACTTCCATGACACCATCCGGCGGTCGGCTGGGGCTGTGGGTTACCGGTTTCTGGGCATGGGTGTGTCGGGCGGCGAAGAGGGCGCGCGGCATGGGCCGTCGATCATGGGCGGCGGTGAGCGGGTGGATTGGGACCGGGTGGCGCCGGTGCTGGAGGCCATTTCGGCCAAGTATCAGGGCACGGCTTGCGCCACCTGGATGGGGCCGGCCGGGGCGGGGCATTTCGTCAAGGCGGTGCATAATGGCATCGAATACGCCGATATGCAGATGATCGCCGAGATTTATGGCGTGATGCGGGACGGTATGGGGCTGGGCGCGGCTGCGATTGGCGCGGTGTTTGACGGCTGGAACAAGGGGCCGTTGCAAAGTTATCTGGTCGAGATTTCGGCAGCTGTGGCCAAGGCGGTTGATGGGGCCAAGCCGATGCTGGATGTCATTCTGGACAAGGCGGGCCAAAAGGGGACTGGCCGTTGGACGGTGATCGAGGCGCAGCAACTGTCTGCTGCCATTCCGGTCATCGAGGCGGCCGTGATGGCGCGCAACGTGTCGGCCCGGCTGACTGAGCGGTTGGCGGGTGAGGCGGTGTTCGGCGCGGCCCCGGTGGCGTTGCCTCAAGGGGCGGTCACGGTGGCGGCGTTGGAGCAGGCGATGATCGCGGGCAAGATCCTGTGCTATGCCCAAGGTTTTGCGCTGATCGTGGCGGCGTCCAAGGAGTTTGGCTGGGACCTGCCGCTGCCCGCCATCGCGCGGGTCTGGCGCGAAGGGTGCATCATCCGGTCGTCGATGCTGAACGATATGGCAACGGCGCTGGAGGAGGATGCGGCCCGTGGGCTGATGTTGGCGCCGTTCTTTGTGGGCCATCTGAAGGCTGCGACGCCGGGCTTGCGCGCTGTGGTGGCGGCGGGGGCGGCGCATGGCTTGCCCTTGCCCGCGCTGTCAGCGGGGCTGGCGTGGTTCGACATGATGCGCACCGGGCGTTCTACGGCGAACATGATCCAGGGACAGCGTGATTTCTTTGGCGCGCATGGGTTTGAACGGCTGGACCAGCCCGGGATTGGGCTGCATGGGCCATGGGGCGGGCATATGGGCTAAGGCGGCACAGCGGGGAAGATGGGCAGATTGCCCATCCTACAAGTCACTCTTGTAGGATGGGCAGTTCGGCTTTTCGATTTCGAAAAGACGGTTTGCCCATCGTCCTGTCAGGCAAGCGCCGCTGTCAGGCTTTCCAGAACGCGGTCAACATGTTCGGGGCGGAACACCAGGGGGGGGCGGATTTTCAGGACATGGCCATGTGGTCCGGTGGCAGAAATCAGCACGCCATTGTCGCGCATCCGGTTGACGATCTGCGCGGCTTTGCGGGCGTCGGGTGCGCCATCGGTGACGATGTCCTGACCCAGGAAAAGACCCGCTGCGCGCAGGGTGCCAAGGCTGTCATGGGTTTTGCCAAGGCTGAGCAGGCCGTCGCGGAAATAGCCACCGACGCGGGCGGCGTTGGCTTTCAGCCCCTCGCCTTCGATCACCTCCAGCACGGCCATTGCGGTGGCGGCGGCGACGGCATTGCCGCCGACGGTATTGAAATAGCGCGCGCGATTGCCAAAGTTGCGGATCACGGTTGACCGCAGTGCCAGCCCGGCCACCGGGTAGCCATTACCCATCGGTTTGCCCATCGACACCATGTCGGGGATCAGGCCATGGCGTTGAAAGCCCCACATCGCCGCGCCGGTCCGGCCAAAACCGGGTTGCACCTCATCTGCGATGAACAGGCCACCTGCGGCGCGGATCGCCTCGGCCGCCGGTTTCAGGAACCCGGCGGGGTCGGCATAGACGCCGTCCGAGGAAAAGATCGTATCGACCAGCAGGGCAGCGGGTTTGATGCCGTGGCGGGACAGGTCGTGGATGGCGGCCTGAACATTGGCGGTGAAGGTGGTGGCATCGGTTGGGGCGGGCACGGTGCGGACATGGGTGCCAAGGGGTACGCCCGCGCCAAGGCTGGGCGACATCGCGGCGGTGGACAGGGTCACGCCGTGATAGGCGTTTTCGGTGACGATCACGCCCGTCCCTTCGGTATGGGCAAAGGCGATGCGCAGCGCCAGATCGTTCGCCTCGGACCCGGTGCAGGTGAACATCACATGCGACAGCGCGTCAGGAAAGGTCGCAAGCAGCCGTTCGGCATAGTCCAGCACGGTGTCGTTCAGATAGCGGGTATGGCTGGCATAGATCGCGGATTGCCGGGCGGTGGCGGCCACGACATGGGGGTGGCAATGGCCAAGGCTGGCCACGTTGTTGTAGCAGTCAAGGTAGGCCTTGCCCCCGGCGTCATAAAGCCAGACACCGTCGCCCCGCACCAGATGGACCGGGGTTTCGTAAAACAGCCGGTAGGCCGGCCCCAGCAGGCGGGCACGGCGCGCGACGCGTTCAAGGTCCTGGGGCGACAGGTTGCCAGCGCCGGGGCTGTAGGCGTTGACCATGGATGGGTTTGTCATGTGATCTCCAGCAACTGGCGGGGGGCGGTGGCGAGGGAGTGCAGTGCGGCGACGGCGGCGGGGACGTTGCGCAGGATATAGGCGGCATTGCCCGGATAGCGCGCCGCGCGGGCCGAGGCCACGGCGAGGGTGGTCAGCATCCGCGTCGCCGCCAGATCGGGCAGCAGTTGCAGTTCCAGCGGCGTCAGCGGCAGGATGGCGTGATAGGCGCGGGCAAAGGTGTTCAGGCTGTTCCACGGGGCGGCGGGGTCGATCTGATAGGCGGCGGTCACGCCTGCGTCACAGATCAGCGGGGTTTCCACCATGTCGCCAAAGTCGAGGATACCTGTGATGCGGTCGGGGTCGGCGGGGTCGACCAGCACATTATGCGGGTTCAGGTCGTTGTGGACGATCTGGGTCCGGCAGTGGGACAATTGCGGGTGGATATCCCGGTCAAAACGGTCAAGCGTTTCGGTCGCCAGCGGGCGCAGGTCGGTGGCGATGTGGGGCAGCAGGGGGCGCAGCGCCGACGCCTGTTTGATGTCCCATTGCAGGATATGGGCTGCGGCGGGGTGGTGGAAGCCTTGCAGGCTCAATGCCAGGCGGGCAGCTGTGGCCGCCATTGCGGCGCATTGGGCCGGGGTGCGGGGGGACAGGTGTTGGGGCTGACCCTCCAGATATGTCAGCAGGCGCAGGGTGCCGTGGGGGGTGGTCGCCGCGGTTTCACCTGCCAGTGTTCGGATCACGCGGGGGGTTGGCAGGGTGTAGGTTTCAAGGTGGATCAGGGCGCGGGTTTGCAGCGCGGTCAGGTCCGCAGGTTCAGCGGAATTGGCCAGTTTCAGGACAAAGCGGCCCTGTGGCGTGGTCAGCCGGAAGTTCAGATCGCGTTCCGAGGTCAGGGGGGAAACGGTGCCGGTCAGGCCAAAATGTTGCGCGGCCAAGGCCAGCGCTGCGCCTTCGGTCAGGGTCGGTGGCGGGGTGGTGAGGGAGGAGCCGAGGGTCATTTTGGGTCCGGGTCAGGTGGGTGCATCAAAGGGCAAGGAGGGGGGGCAAGTCAAGGACGGGTGGGGTGTCCACATGTGGACAGTTTGGAAAGTACATGAGTATCAATAGGTTGGCGATATTCATTTACCACATCGTAAGGTTTCGGTGTTGACCGGGGGGGGGCGCGCAAGGATGGAGGCAAAGCAAAGGTGTGGGGGACAGGGTTTCATTGATCAGGGCGCGGTCCAGGCGCGGCCGGCATGACGGCGCGGCCCAGGCTGGGCAGGAGGCGGATGGCTGATCCGCAAAAAACCCGCGCAAGGTCTGCCATACTTGGCGACGATCCGGACCCGGAGGAGATCACCGCCCTGATGGGCTGGGCACCGGACAGGGTCTGTTGCAAAGGCGACGTGACAGGGCACAGACCTGATGGTGTGCCCCTGATTGCCCGAACTGGGAAATCGGCGCTGCACGCCAATCCTGCGAGCCTGGGTGATCTGGATGCGCAGATATTGGCCATTGTGGCACCCTTGCCAACCGACCCGGACCTGTGGGCCGTGCTGGCGGCTCGGTTCAGGGTCAATGTGTTTTGTGGGGTGTTCATGGGCGCAAGCAATGAAGGGCACCGTTTGTCGCACGAGGTTTTGCTGGCTTGTGGGATGCGGGAACTTTTGATTGATCTGGATGTCCGTGCCCCGACAGTTGAAGACGACAGGGCGATCGGTGTGTGAGATGACGCACCCTGCCGTTGAGGGGGTGGTGCGCTGAGGCACAGCCTACGCGAGGTCGAGCCACAGCGGGAAATGGTCTGAGGCGGGTTCTGCGGGGTCGGTCCAGGTGCGGCGCAGGCGGGGGGCAAGGTCGGGGGTGACGAAGCAGTGGTCAAGCTGGCGCAGGCGCTGGGTCCCGGCGATGGTCTTTTCATGGGTGTGCAGGGTGGTGCCAAGATGGGCGACGGCGTCGATCAGGCCGTCGGCATAAATCGCGCCGGGGTGGTAGGGGGTGGCGTCGGTCAGGGCATGATATTCGGCGCTGCCCGGTTCCATGTTGAAATCGCCCATCCAGATGGCGCTGGCGGGGCAGGGCGGTTCGGGTTCGCCCTCGGTCCAGTTGCGGGTGGGTTCGTCGTCGGTGCCGCTCCACGGGGCGGCGGGGGTGAGGGACATCAGGTGGTCGATCTGGGCCAGCCGTTCGGCAGTGCCAACATGGGCGAGATGCAGGCTGATCACGCGCAGGGGACCGGTGGGGGTGGCGATGCAGCCTTCGAGCGCGCAGGTCTGGGTGTTGATCGGGGTGATCATGCGGCGCAGGGGCAAAAGATGGGTCCGGGTCCACAGGATGGGCCAGCGCGACAGGATCATCGGGCCGAACTGGCGGCGGCGGTTGCGGTCGGTAGCGGTTGGGGCGGCCATGTCGAAACCGGGGGCAAAGGCGGTGAAATGGTCGGGGCACAGGGTGGCGAGCAGGGCGGGCTGGTCGTCATTGCGGGTGCGCGACCAGTGGCGGTCAACCTCTTGCACCGCCGCAATATCGGCGCGGGCGATCACGGCGGCGGCGCGGGTCAGGTCATAGGTGCCGTCCTGACCAAAGCCATACTGGATGTTGTAGCTGAGCAGAATCATGCGCGCGCCTTTGGCCAACCGGGGCAGCGGGGTGTCTGCCGCTCTCTTGGCCTTACGGCCAGTTCACCCCCTGAGGATATTTGGAAAAAGGTGAAGGCGACAGGGCGGACAGCGGATTTGGGGCATTTTCGAGCCAAGCGTTGCAAGGGGGGTTGCTTTTCGGGGCAAAAGGGGCCATGTGCATCGGGCGAAACGCGAAATGTCGACCCTCTGTCTCCGTCTAGGCTTCAGTACTCGATCATCTAACGACTGAGCCAAGCCATCGCAAACCTGCGGATGGCACTAAAATGGAGTACACACGATGGCTAAGGGCACCGTGAAATGGTTTAACGCAACCAAGGGTTTCGGCTTTATCGCACCGGAAGGCGGCAAGAAGGACGTGTTCGTTCACGTCTCCGCCATGGAGCG
>JANNAF010000151.1:0-5121 GCA_031384005.1 Rhodobacterales bacterium
AAGAGATCAAGGTAATCGGGGTGCTTGACCGTGCGCGCCGCAAGCACGCTGTTGGCAAAGATCACCGCGTTGGATTCCGACCAGCCGATGTTTTCGCCCGCCTTTGGGGCGGTTTCCAGCAGGTAGGGCGCGCAGGTAAAGGTTGGGCGGGCCCCCATTTTGACGTAAGCATCCGCCAGACGGGCCGCGCGCAGGCCAAAGTCGGGCGGAACGCCTTGCGTCCGCCAGTTGCTGTGATCGACCGAGATTGCGTTCATCGTGGTGAGGATCGAGACGCGCCCGCCCATCTCGGCCATGGTTTCGGCAAAACGAAGGTTAGCCGTATTGGCAAGGATACAGCCGTCAATATGGCCTTGGGTCACATCGACAAGGGCCGTAGCACCCTGCAGCGCCGCCATCGCGCAGATCACCTCCATCGCAATGCGCCGGGCCGGGCCATCGACGCCATCCAACATGGAGCGGTCCTGTGCCGAAAGCGTCAACTCGGCCACAGCCAAGGGTTCAAGCGGCAGAGAAACCCCATCCGCGATCAGGGTGCCTTCGTTCAACTCGGCACTTTGTGCCGCCATCGCAATCGCAAACGCCTTGGCCTCCAGCCGGACCACAGGGACGGGTCGGTCAAACATCCGCCCCGCAATCATCGCGCCAAGGGTGACCACATCTTCGGCCTCGCGGAATACAAAGGCGGCAGGCGCGATGCCGTTCAGGGCCAGATCCAGCATCACACCGCTGCCGCTGCACGATCCGCGCGTGGTCGGCATCACGAGCACGCGGCCCGCAAGCGATTGCCCGCACAGCGGGTGATGCGCGTCAATGACGATTCCCGTCAGCGGATCAACCCCGCCCCAGAAACTGAGACCTTCTTCGCATGCAAGAACCGGGCCCGAGGCCTGACCTGAAATGATGATCTGCCCGGAAACGATGGTCTGGCCAGTCATCGGGCGGTTAATCCATAAGGACAGGCAGAAGGATCAAGCGCGGCCTGATCTGCGCCATTCACCACGGCCAATGCTGAGTTCATCTTTGGCACCTCTTGCTAACGGACATTGGACAGAAACTCTTTGGTCTGGGGGTGTTGAGGTGCGTTGAAAAACTGATCCGGGGGGGCAATCTCGGCCAGCACGCCCTTGTGGAAAAACGCCACCCGGTCAGACACGTCCCGGGCAAAGCTCATCTCGTGTGTGACACAGATCATCGTCATGCCGTCATTGGCCAGCAGCTTCAGCGTATCCAGAACTTCGCCCACCAGCTGAGGGTCCAGCGCCGATGTCACCTCGTCAAACAGCACATAAGCGGGCGACATTGCCAGCGCGCGGGCAATTGCCATGCGCTGCTGTTGCCCGCCTGAAAGACGCCCCGGATAGACGGACAGCTTGTCGGCCAGCCCCACATGCGTCAGCTGCGTGACGGCAATTTCCTCGGCCTCGGCCTTAGTCATGCCCAGCACCTTGCGCGGGGCGAGGGTCACGTTTTCCAGCACTGTCAAATGCGGAAATGCGTTGAACTGCTGGAATACGATACCAATCTTGCGGCGCAGCTTGTTCAGGTCGGTGGCCTTGTCGTGGACCTCGACCCCGTCGACAAGGACAGCGCCCGCGTTGATCCGTTCCAGCCCGTTGATGCAAGTCAGCAACGTCGACTTGCCCGAACCAGAGCCGCCGATCACCGACACTACCTCGCCCTTGTTGACCGTCAGGTTGACGCCTTTAAGCACCTCAAGCGAGCCAAAGGATTTGTAGACGTCTTTGACTTCAATCATTCTCGCGCCACCTTTTTTCGAGTTGGCCGCCCAGACGGGCGATGGGAAAGCTCAACAGAAAGTATATTGCGCCGACGACCATCAGGATGAACATCGGTTCTTGCAGCCGCGTGACCAGAATCTGGCCCGACCGCAGTAGCTCGATCAAACCCAGCCACAGCACCAGTGCGGAATCCTTCATAACCCCCAAGGTCAGGCCGATCCAGCTTGGCAGGGCCACGCGCAAGGCCATCGGGAACACGATGAACCGCATGTCCTGACCCCAGCTCATCCCAAGCGACCGCGCCGCTCGGCGGGTCACGGTCGGCACGGCATCAATCGCGCCGCGCACGATTTCGGTGCAATAAGCCGAGGTATAAAGCGCCAGCACGATACAGGACGTGGCAAAGGGCGGCATGTTCAGCCCCGCAATCGCCTGAAAGGCGTTGGCCAGCACCAACTGGATCAGCAGCGGCACCGATCTGAACACATCCAGCACAAAGGTCAGCGGCAAGGCGGCCCAGACGCTGATTTGCGCCCGGATCACACCGAAGAGAAGGCCCAGCAGCGTGCCCCCCGTCACCGCAAAGAAGGTGACGGCCAGCGTCATGCCCGCGCCCTTGATCAGGAACATCAGGTCGCTCAGGGTCAGTGCGGTGTCGAACATGGTGCGCGCCCCTCAATACCTGAACAAACGCGCGGCCAGAAGCCGTGCGCCAACGGTGACCACCTTGGCGATCAAATAGTAGATCACCGCTGCAATCGCGAAGATTTCGAAGGTGCGGAAGCTGCGGACGTTGATGTCCTGAGTCACACCCGCAAGGTCCGTGTTCATCCCCACCGTCACGCCAAGCGATGTCATCAGGATGGCCCAGACCATTTGGTTGGTGGTCGGCAAAAAGGCTATGCGAAACATCTGCGGCATGATGATCAAGCGGAATGCCTGCGCCGCCGGCATGCCAAGCGAACGCGCCGCGCGCAGTTGCGTGCCCGGAATGGCGCGCAACGCGCCGCGGAATGTCTCAGCCAGATAGCCCGCATTGTTGAAGGTGATCCCCACAAGCAGGGCCGCGTAGGGGCTGAGATATATTCCGAACGACCCGAGGCCGAAATGGGCCATGTAGATCTGGAACAGGGCAGGAGTGTTGCGTGATACCTCGACCCATGCGGTTGCCGGGGCTGATGCCCACCGCGACCCTGAGTTTCGCGCAACCGCCAGAATGACCGCGAAGGCTATGCCCATGGCCATGGAAAGCAATGCGATCTGCAACGTGACCAAGGCACCATCCAGCAGCAGAGGCAGTTTCTGAAAGGCTTGCCGCCACTGGAAGGTGTAGGTGAACATCCCGACGGCTCCTCACCGCAGAGGGTAAATGTGAAAATGGAGGGCACCTTGCCCTCCATTCCGTTCACGCGTCAGGATGTCAACGATAGACGCCGTCGATCACCAGATTGGGGGCCGCGCCTCCGACCCACTTGTCATAAAGCTCCTGGTAGCGGCCCGAGCGCACCTGCTGGTTGATAAACAGATCAAGGTAGTTCAGCATGCCGAATTCCTGACGCAGCGCGATCAGGCCGACATAGTCAACCGGATATGGCGCGTCGCCCTTGATCAAGAGGCCTTTATACTGGCCGCCTGCAACAATCGCAGAAGCCACGGTCGAGGTCACGACGGTCGCGTCGATCTGGCCCTGTGACAGGGCAAGAAAGACATCGGCCTGAGTTTGATAGGGGCGGAATTCGCCCGCGCCCCAAGCCTTGATGTTTTCCTCAAGCTTAATGCCTTCAAAGGTGCCGCTGACCGAACCGACAGTCTTACCGCTCATGTCTTCGAACTTCTCGATCCCGGCACCTTCGCGGGTCAGGACCACGTTGGTGAAGGCGAAGTAGGGAATGGTGAAGCCGACGGTCTTTGCCCGCTCCAATGTGTCAGAGGTCGAGGCAACGCCCACATCAACCCGGCCGGACACCAGCGCCGGAATCCGGTCTGGGAACGGCGTTTCGACGATCTCGGCGGTCACTCCCAAGGCGGTGGCCAGGTCGTTGCAGTAGTCGACGTCAAAGCCGATCGGGTTGTTGTCGGCATCGCGCGACCCCATCGGCGGGAAATCCAGAACGACGGCGCAGCGCAGCGTGCCCGATGCCATGATATCGTCAAGCTTGTCGGCGAATGCCGCCGATCCAAGGCTGGTTGCCGCTAGAAGGCTGCCCAGAATGATGGTTGCTTTCATCTGTAACTCTCCCGTTGTTGCTAGTGTTTTTCGATTCGACCGACCGTTTCTTGTTCAAACTATGTTCCGCGAATGGGCATGGCACAAGCAAAAATATATAAAATATACATTTTGTATACTCAGACTCCTTTCCGGGCCGATGCATGCCTTGCTTGTTCGCCGATCTTCTGACCCAATCCGTGAGGTGAAAGCAGGCGACCGGCCATGCCAGCCACCGCGACGCCAGTTAAAGGAGTGCCCGATGTCTGCCAAAGCCACGCTTTCCCCCCGGGCCCTGATGCAGGATGTCGAGGCTATCTTTCTGGCTGCCGGGATTTCGGCCTTACAGGCCGGCCCGCTGGCGCGAGTGATCGTGGCGGGTGAGCGGGACGGGTGCAAATCGCATGGCATTTACCGGATCGAGGGCTGCCTGCGAACGGTCCGTCAGGGTAAGGTGAACCCGGTGGCCGTGCCGCACCTTGTGCAAAACGAAAGCGCCATCGTCCAGGTCGACGCGCGGGGCGGCTTTGCCAATGCCGCCTTCGAGTTGGGCGCACCAGTTCTCGCCCGGCGGGCAAAGACCCTGGGGCTGGCCGCACTGGTAATCAATGACTGCACGCATTTCTCGGCACTCTGGCCCGAGGTTGAGGCGCTGACTGTCCTTGGCCTTGCGGCAATCGCCATGTGTCCCAGCTATGCCACCGTTGCCCCCACCGGCGGCACAAAGCCCTTGATGGGCACCAACCCTTTCGCCTTCGGCTGGCCACGCCCGCAGCACCACCCCTTTGTCTTTGATTTTGCCACCAGTGTCGCCGCGCGTGGCGAGGTCGAGTTGCACCGGATTGCCGGCACACCGCTGCCCGAAGGCTGGGCGGTTGACGCAGACGGTGCACCAACCCGTGACGCAGCCGCCGCCCTGCAGGGCGCGATGCTGCCATTCGGCGGGCATAAGGGCTCGGCCATTTCGATGATGATCGAGCTTTTGGCCGGGGTGATGATCGGCGATCTGACCAGCCCCGAGGCGCTGGCCTTCATCGGCACCACCACAGTTGCGCCGCGCCATGGCGAGTTGATCCTGGCCTTCTGCCCGGAACGCTTTGCTGGCGCGCGCGGGGGGCTGGACCCGTCACGCGCCGAAGGCCTGTTCGATGCGGTGTTGGGCCAGGGCGCGCG
>JANNAF010000165.1:0-4994 GCA_031384005.1 Rhodobacterales bacterium
GTACAATACCCGTGCCGAGGTGGACGCCTTGGCGACGGCGCTCGTCAAAGCACACGACCTATTTGCGTAAAGGAATTGGTTTGATGGACAGCAAAACTGAAGGCAAAGCGAAAGAGGCGGAAGCGTTGAAAGACGCCGTCGCCGCACTCGACACGCCCGCGGAAACGCCAGTGGTTGAAGGTCAGGCTGCGACCGCGTTGCCGCCGGAAGAAATCGACCGGCTGACGACCGATATCGTTGCGGCTTTAAAGACCGTCTACGACCCGGAAATTCCGGCTGATATTTATGAGCTAGGGCTCATCTACAAGGTCGATGTCGATGACGACCGCAATGTCGATGTCGAGATGACCCTGACCTCGCCGGGTTGCCCTGTGGCTGGCGAAATGCCGGGCTGGGTCGAGGCGGCAGTCGAGTCGGTTGGTGGTGTCAAACAGGTTGCTGTCCAGATGACCTTTGATCCGCCTTGGGGGATGGAGATGATGTCTGACGAGGCGCGTCTGGAGATGGGATTCATGTAATTCAAGCCTATGGGCTTGATTTACGGCAATCAAGTGTTGTTGCTTGATAGTCACGTTTTCAAGCCTTTTAGCTTGCATTATCTGTGGCAGGCTAAAAGGCTTGTCATTTCCAAAATCAAGCCTTTAAACTTGATCACCAGATATCAAGTTTAAAGGCTTAAAATGGCCAAACTTATCGCAGTCCTGACCGGTGATCTGATCGGCTCGTCCAAAGCGGGCGAGGAGGCGCTGCAGGCGTCGATGCGGGTGGCGCGCAGCGTTGGCCGCGATGTCGGGCTGTGGCCCGCGGTGCAGGACACAAGGTTCACCCGGTCGCGCGGCGATGGCTGGCAGATGGTGCTGGCTCGGCCTGCCCTGTCGTTGCGGGTGGCGCTGGCGATGCAGGCCCGGTTGCGGTCTTGGCCGGGCGGGTTGGCCACGCGGATCGCGGTCGGGATCGGGGCGGTGGACGGGCTTGGCACACGGGATCTGAGCGATGCGGGCGGTGCGGCCTTTGTCGCATCCGGGCAGGGTCTGGACCGGATGGGGCGGGGCCGCATGATGGTGTCTTGTGGCACCACGACGCCCGCCATGCAGGCGATCATCGGGCTGGCCGACGAAATCGCCCGGCGCTGGACCCGCGAACAGGCCGAGGCGATGACGCTGGCCCTGCCGCCCGACGACCCCAAATTGGAAACCATGGCAACCGAGTTGCAAATCTCGCGGCAAGCGGTCAACTATCGTTTAACGGGTGCGGGATTACGCGCCATACGTGCAGCCCTCACCGGCTGGGAAGACATGTTCGACGCGGGATTGATCACTGGAGTTTCCTGATGGCCGCCACATTTGCCGCCCTGTTGTTTGCCCATATTCTGGCTGATTTCCTGCTGCAGACCAACACGATGGTGGCAAACAAGCGGCGGCCGCTGACCATGGCCACCCATGGCGCGATCGTCTGGGTCACGGCGGTCATTGCCACTGGCACGCTGTCGCCATGGCTGGTGGCGCTGGCGGTGGCGCATATGGCGATCGATGTGGCCAAGACCTTTGCCGGGCGCGGCGGCATCGGGCCCTTTCTGGCGGATCAGGCGGCGCATCTGGCCACGCTGGTGGCGCTGGTGTTGTGGCAGCCTGATCTGATGGCGCAGGGGCTGTGGGGGGCGTATCCGCTGGTGGCATCTGTGATGGCGCTGACCGCTGGCGCGATTTTCACCACACGGGCGGGCGGGTTTGCGGTGGGGTTGTTGATGGACCCATGGGTTGCCTCGGCCCCGGCGGGTTTGCCGGGGGGCGGGCGGGCCATTGGCCATCTGGAGCGGGGTTTGATCTTTTTGCTGGTTCTGACCGGGCAGGCCCAAAGCATCGGGTTCCTGATTGCGGCCAAGTCGGTGCTGCGGTTTGGCAGCATCAGCAATGAAAAGGAGGTCAGCGAATATGTCATCATCGGCACGCTGGCCTCGTTCAGTTGGGCGATTGCGGCGTCCTTTGCGACGGTTGTTTTGCTGAATATGCTGCCGCCCCTTGGAATTCCCGACCTTTTGCCTTAGGTTACGCGTAACAAGGAGTGTTCCCATGTTCGGCATCCCCGGCAAAGCGGCTGTGACCCTGACCCCGATGGCTATTCGGCAGATTGCTGGACTGATGGCCGAAAAGGGCAGCGAGGGCCTGCGCATCGGCATCAAAAAGGGCGGCTGCGCGGGTATGGAATACACGATGGACTATGTCTCGTCGGTGAACCCGCTGGATGAAATTGTCGAACAGGACGGCGCACGTGTGCTGATCGCGCCAATGGCGCAGATGTTCCTGATCGGCACCGAGATTGATTATGAGGTCGACCTGCTGCACGCGGGCTTCAAATTCCGCAACCCCAATGTGGTCGAGGCCTGTGGCTGCGGGGAATCGATCAAGTTCAAGGAATAGCGCCCGAAAGGCTTGGCCTTTCCGGTCTGACCCGCTAACCCTGTGTCCAAACGGGGGTTGGTGATGCAGAAACTTGCGGCTGGAAACTGGAAGATGAACGGGCTGGCGGCCTCATTGGCCGAGGTCGGCGCGTTGACGGCGGCGCACCCGTCCCCCATTTGCGAGATGCTGTTATGTCCGCCTGCCACGCTGCTGGCGCAGATGGCATGGGCCGCCAAGGGGTCGGTGCTGGCCTTGGGCGGGCAGGATTGCCACCCGGATGCGGGCGGGGCCCATACCGGGGATATTTCGGCTGCCATGCTTAGCGATGCCGGGGCAGCCTATGTGATTCTGGGCCATTCCGAACGCCGCGCGGATCATGGCGAAAGCGATGCGCTGGTGCGCGCCAAGGCGGCGGCGGCGCTGGCGGCGGGGTTGGTGGCCATCGTCTGCATCGGCGAGACTGAGGCGCAGCGCGATGCGGGCCAGACGCTGGATGTGATCGGGGCGCAGTTGGATGGGTCGCTGCCCGATGGTGCGACGGCGGCGACGTTGGTTGTGGCCTATGAGCCGGTTTGGGCGATTGGCACCGGACGCACGCCCACCATTGCCCAGATCGCCGAGGTTCACGCCTTTTTGCGCGACCGTTTGACGGCGCGGATCGGGGCCGAGGCGACAGGGGTACGGCTGCTGTATGGCGGTTCGGTCAAACCCTCGAACGCGGTGGAGATTTTTGCGGTGCCGCATGTTGACGGTGCGCTGGTTGGCGGTGCCAGTCTGAAGGCCGCCGATTTCGGCGCAATCGTCGCTGCCCTGTCCGCCGCCTGAATCCGTCGCCAGAGTCTTTGGCCAAAACCCTTGGCCACAATCCCACGGCTGAAGTCCCGCGCGGAGGCCCGCACCTGAGGCCCCTGCCCCAACCCGCCGCTGCCCCAACACGTTGCTGCCCCAACACGCCGCTGCCCCAACACGCCGCTGCATGTCGCCCGTGGAACAGCCACGGGCGACGGCGGCCGACAGATTGCCCCCATGACCAGCGCATCGCTTGCCTCCTCTGCCAACCCATGGCGCGCCCATCTGATCTGCATGGCCGCGATGGTCTGCTGGAGCACGGGGTTGCCGGCCAACACCTACCTGATGCCCACGCTGCATCCCTTGCCGCTGGCGGGCCTGCGATTCGTGATTGCCGCTTTGGTGCTGCTGCCGTTCTGGCTGTGGCTGGACGGTTGGGCGGCCTTGCGCGGGGCGAACTGGCGCAACGGGTTGATGGCGGGCAGCGCGATTGGCTTTGGCGGGTCGCTGGTCATTCTGGGGCAGGCATGGACCGACCCGGTGACGGTGGCAGTGATTGCCGCCGCCCTGCCGGTGATTGGTTTGGGGACCGAGATTGTGCTGGATGGCCGCAAGATGACGCTGGCGCTGGGCCTGGGGTTGGCGCTGGCCGTGGCGGGCGGGATCATGGCGCTGGGCACGGCGGCAACCGGGATCAGCTTTGGCCTTGGGGCGCTGCTGTGTGCGCTGTCGGCGGTGTTTTATTCGCTGGGGTCACGCTGGACGATCACCGGATTGCCGGGGATGTCGCATCTGGGCCGCACCACCATCACCATGGTCGGCGGCGGGCTGGCGGCTGGTCTGGTTTGGGCCGTGGCACAGCCCTTGGGCCTGACCCCGCCGCCCGACTTTGGCGCGATGGGGGGCAAGGGGTGGACCGCGCTGCTGGTCTTTGTCGTGGGATCGTTGGTGTTGAGCCAGCTTTTATGGGTGACGGCGGTGAACTCTCTGGGGGTCGGCATGGCCGGGTTGCACATCAACGCGACGCCGTTTTATGTCATGTTGATTGCGATGGGTCTGGGCGGGTCGTGGAATTGGTGGCAGGCGGCTGGCGCTGCATTGGTTGGTGTCGGCGTGGTCGTCGCACAGGGGCTGTGGAAGGCAAGGACATAAGATGCAATCGTTCGAACAATCGCCCAAGGACCCCGACTTCGTTCAGAACCCCTATCCGTTTTATGAACGCGCCCGGGCTGCGGGGCCGTTCTTTCACTGGACGGATTACAACATGGTCTGCACCGGCAACGCCGCGGCCGTGAACGCGATCTTTCGCGACCGCCGTTTTGGCCGCGAAAGCCCCGAACCGCTGCACATCGCGCCGCACCTTGCCCCGTTCTATGCCGTCGAGGCCCATTCGATGCTGGAACTGGAGCCGCCGCGCCACACAAGGTTGCGGTCGCTGGTGCTGCGCGCCTTTACCTCGCGCCGCATTGCGGCCCTGCAACCCGAAATCGCCACCCTGACGCAGGACCTGATCGACGCCTTTCCGCGGGGTGAGTTTGACCTGCTGGCCCATTTCGGCACCAAGCTGCCGGTCATCATCATCGCGCGCCTGTTGGGTGTCCCCGAGGCGATGTCGGATGACCTGTTGCGCTGGTCCAACGCCATGGTCGGCATGTACATGGCGGGCCGTGACCGCACCCGCGAAGACCGCGCCGTGGCCGCGACCGAGGCCTTTGTCGCCTTCATGCGGTCCTATGTCGACGAACGCCGCGCAAGGCCCGCCGACGACCTGATCACCCATCTGATCCAGGCCGAAGAGGCGGGCGA
>JANNAF010000183.1:0-2376 GCA_031384005.1 Rhodobacterales bacterium
TCGACGATTTTCTCGCCCACCTCGCGCGACACGGCGCGGCGGGTCAGCAGGTGTTCGGCGCCATAGATTTCGGGTGTTTCGGACAGGATGGTGGTGCCACCATGCGCCACGATCAGGTCAGAGGCGGCGCCAAGGGCGGGGTTGGCGGTGATGCCGGAATAGCCGTCTGACCCGCCGCATTGCATACCGATCACCAGATGTTCGATCCCGGCGGGCGCGCGGGCGCATTGATTGGCGGTGACGGCCATTTCCTTCAAAACCTTGATCCCGGCGTCGATGGTTTTGCGGGTGCCGCCGGTGGCCTGGATGGTCATGTAGCGGAAATTGCCGTCCTTGCGCATCCGGCCTGCGCCGATCAGGTCGGGAATTTGCATGACCTCGCACCCCAGACCGACCAGCAGGATGCCGCCAAAGTTGGAGTTGCGGGCATAGCCTTTGAGCGTGCGGTAAAGGGTGTCATAGCCTTCATCCTTGCCAGACATGCCGCAGCCGGTGCCGTGGACAATGGGCACGACGCCGTCGATATTGGGGAAGGCATCCAGCCAGCCATCCCGTTCGCAGGCCTCGGCGATCAGTTTGGCGACGGTGCCAGAACAGTTGACCGACGTCAGGATGCCCAGATAGTTGCGGGTGCCGACGGACCCATCCTGCCGGTGATACCCCAAAAAGCTGCGGTTGCGGGTCACGACGGGTTGGGGGTTCGCCTCGGAGGCAAAGGCATAATCAAGGTCATGGGTGCCCATGCCAAGATTGTGGCTGTGGATATGGTCGCCTGCCGCAATGGCGGCAGTGGCGACGCCGATGATCTGGCCATAGCGCAGCACGTTCTGGCCGGGCGCGACGGTGGCGGTGGCGATCTTGTGGCCGCGCGGGATGGCATGGGATAGGGGGGCGGCCAGATCGGGCAGCGTGGTGCCAGCGGGCAGGTCGGCAAGGGCGATGATCACATTGTCCGAGGGGTGCAGGCGGATGGTGGTAGGGGACATCGGCGGGACCTTTCACTGGGTGCGCTTGACAGGGTGTCGGGCGCGGCTAACATGTTAGTAGGATACATGGTGAAGTGATGTCAGTTCAAGGGCCCGAGTTGCAAGAGGGACGACAGGAGGACCGCGGTCCGCTGCGCCCGTTGGAGGCGTTTGACGGGTCCTTGGCCCAGCGCGTCTATGGCAGTTTGCGCGAGGCGATCCTGTCCTTGGCGCTGGCCCCCGGTGCCATTTTGCGCAAGCCCGAGATTTGCGCCAGCCTTGGGGTATCACGGTCGCCGGTGTCAGAGGCGGTGGCGCGGTTGGCGGCCGAGCGTCTGGTCGATGTGGTGCCGCAGGCGGGGACCTATGTGGCACGGCTGTCGCTGGACGAGGTGCGCGAGGGGGCCTTCCTGCGCGAGGCGTTGGAGTTGGCGGCGGTCGAGCGGGTGACAGCCGGGGTCACGCCCGAGCAGGTGGCGCAGTTGCAGCACAGTTTGCAAATGCAGGCGGCCTTGGTCGACACCCATGACTTTGCCGGGTTTTACAAGGCCGACGCCGCGATGCACGAGTTGATCCTGACCTTTACCGGGTTTCGCCGGGTGGCGGTTTTGGCCGATGTGGCTTGGGTCCATGTCAACCGGGCGCGGCAATTGATCTTGCCGCAGCCGGGCCGGGTCGAGGCGACCTTGGCCGAACATCAGGCCATTGTGGCGGCGATTGCGGCGGGCGACGTGCGGGCCGCGCGTGAGGCGACGCGGGTGCATCTGGGAAAGCTGGTTGGGATTCTGGAGCCTTTGGCGCAGAACCGCCCCGACTTGTTTGAACCCGACTTGTTTGAACCGGTGCGACCATGACCCTGCCCAACCGTCCGCGCTATGCCGGTCGTCTGAATGCGTTCAAGGCGGGTTTGCCGGGTAGGCCCACGGCCGCCGATCTGATTGCGCGGGTGGCGACGGTGAAGGGGATCGATGCGGCGGATCTGAACTATCCCGACCATTTTGCGGACCATTCCCCGGCCGAGATCGGCCAGATCATGGCGGATCATGGCATTGCGCTGAACGGCATTGCGATGCGCTATTACACCGATCCCGGGTTTCGTTTGGGGGCGTTTTCGAACCCTGACCCCGTGGTGCGGCGGGCGGCGGTCGATATCACCAAGCGGGGGTTGGACGCGCTGGCCGAGATGGGCGGGCGTGTCATGACGCTGTGGATGGGGCAGGACGGGGTCGATTATGCGTTTCAGGGCGATTATGCGCGGATGTGGGAGGACAGTCTGGACTGTCTTGCTGCAGTTTGCGACCACAACCCCGCGCTGGATATCGCCTTGGAATACAAGCCGAACGAGCCGCGCGCCTTTTCCTTGATGCCCGATATTGCGACCAATCTGCTGGCGCTGCGCGAACTGGGGCGG
>JANNAF010000208.1:0-3417 GCA_031384005.1 Rhodobacterales bacterium
CACGGTGACGGCCCCATTGGTTTCATCCGCTGCCTTCTGCACGGCGTCGATGCGAAGCTGGGTGTTCGGGTCGACAAGGAAGCCGGTGAAGTGGGCGATCTTGCCCTTGCCGCCCATGACGCGGATAAGCTCTTTCGCGCCCAAATAGGCGGAATTTCCGGTGTCGGTGCCAAGGCAAAACAACGCCGGCGAAGGATCTTTCAGGCAACCAGCGGTGGCGATGACCTGACCACCGTTATCGACCAATTCCTGCGCAACCGATGAGGTGCCGACAGCGTCGCCTGGGAAAATCAGGAACGAATTGTAGCCTTGAGTCAGCAGGCTTTCCAACAACTGACTTTGCAGGCTTAGCTCCCACTTGGCAGGAACCCGATAGTCCCCCGCGCCAAGGTTGAAATCTTTCATGGCGTCAATGCCAGCCTGTTCCCAGGCAGCGAAATAGGGATGCGGGCCGCCCGGAACAAGAGCAACTTTGGTGCCCGGGTCAGCAAAGGCCGGGGCGCAGACAACAGTGCTCAGCAGCAGCGCAGTGGCGGCTTTCGATATCAACTTCATAGGGTTCCCTCCCAAGGACCTGCCGTTCTCGGCACATTCTCAATACTAATATATGGGATATCGAATGCAACAGTTTTCTTTGGGTTTTGCGGTATTGTGCCAATCCAAGATCAGCTTATCGCCAAGCCGTTGAAAGCAGCCCAATCCAGTACTTTGGCATCGCGCAACAGGGCCGTATTACGGATCAGACTGCTGGCTTTGGCCGACCCGATCAGCACCGACGCCACCGCCGGATGTTCCAGCACGAATCGCATGGCAGCGGCTGGCAAGGTTGCGCCCTGCCGCTTTGCCTCGGCGTCCATTCCGTTTACCCGGCCTATGATGTCGGCACTTGCAGGCCCATAGTCGTGATGTGCACCCGGCACAGCGCCAGTCGCCAGAATTCCCGAATTAAATACCCCGCCGATTACCACCGCAGTGCCCGCCGCAAGGCATTTCGGCATAACCTCGGCGGCACCTGTGCGGTCCAGCAAGGTGTAGCGACCCGCAAGCAGCAGGCAATCCAACCGCACGCGGTCCATCACCGCAAGAATCGCCGACACCTCGTTCATGCCCAAGCCGTAACCCGCAATCGCTCCGGCGGATTTCAGAGTGTCCAGCGCCTTAAGCCCGCTATCCATGAAGGTGGCAAAATGGGCATCATAGGCAGCGCCCAGACTGCGCTTTTCCAGATCATGCACAAAAAGGATGTCGATCTTGTTCAGGCCAAGACGCGCCAGACTGTCTTCATAAGACCGCATGATCGCGTCGTAGGAATAGTCAAAATCCACCGTAAACGGCAGCGGATCGACAAAGCCGTGGTCGGGCACCTGATCCTGTGGGACCGCCCGCAGCAACTTACCCACCTTGGTAGACAGCACATAGCCGGACTTGTCGCGCAGAAAATCACCTATCCGACGCTCTGACAGGCCAAAGCCATAAAACGGCGCGGTGTCAAAATAGCGCATGCCTTCGTCCCACGCGGCCTGCATCGCTGTCATCGCAGCCTCACGCCCAACGGGCGCATAAAGCCCGCCAATCGCGGCACCGCCAAAGCCCAGTTCGGTTACTTGCAGACCAGTTGTTCCAAGGGCGCGCATCATGTTCTTTCCTTTACGACTGTGCTGCCAGAAGCATCTGCGCTGCGGGCAAGACGCCAAAATCGCGGATTTTGGCCAAAGCAGTTTCCAGAGCCGGGGTAAGATAATCGCTCAAGCCCAATCCAAATACCGAAGACAGGCCCAGATAGGCCCGCACCGTTTCTACCACCGGCACCCCGGCGGCTGGCAGACCCGGCCAGCCCTGCAATTGCGGGTCCGACAATGGCATGGCGCGCCCGGCCTCATCCCAACCCTGACAAGACCGGATCCATGCGGCCAAGGCAAAGCACAGCATCGGGGTTGGACGGCCCATCGCAATAAGATCACGCAGTGGTGCGACAATCCGCTGTGGCACCTTAAGGCTGCCATCCGTTGCGATCTGCGCGGTTTTATGGTGCAGCGCTGTGTTGTCAAAACGCGTCACCAGTCGCGCGGTATAGCCCGCAACGTCTGTGCCCTGTGCAATCGTCGGCGCGACCTCGGCCCAATAGGCGGCGATGAACGCCCGGATAACCGGGTTGCCGAAGGCATCGGCAACCGTAGCATGGCCTGAGATGCGCCCCATCGCGGCGATGGTCGAATGCGCGCCGTTCAAGAGGCGCAGCTTCATCGCCTCATAGGGTCCGATACCATTGGCAAACACGACGCCTGCACGTTCCCATTCCGGGCGGCCGGTGGGGAAGCGATCCTCGATCACCCATTGGAAGAACGGCTCGGCCATAACCGGGCAGGCGTCGCGCATCCCCAAACGGGCTGCAACCATGTCACGGTCGGCATCGGTTGTGGCAGGCACAATCCGGTCCACCATGCAAGACGGGCAAGCGACCGTGTCCGTGACATAACGACCAAAGTCTGCGTCGCGGGACGCTGCAAACTGGGCAAGAACTCTGTGCAGAAAATGGCCGTTATCCGGAAGATTATCGCATGATAACAGCGTGAAAGGCCTGTTGCCCGCCGCCCTGCGCATCGCCAGCGCTTGTGCGACAAATCCCAATGCTGTTCGCGGGCTATGCGGGTGCGCCAGATCATGCTGCACCCCCGGATCATCCAGCTGCAGACCGCCATCTGCGATGTTCGCGGTGTAACCCTTTTCGGTCACCGTCAGCGATACGATGCGAACGGCCGGGTCTGCCATCACGGCAAGCAACGCGCCGGGGTCTTCCGGGGCCACAAACGTTTGGTTGATTGCGCCGATCACACGCAGCACCTGATCGTCATTTTCACGCAGCGCCAGTGTGTAAAGACCATCCTGCGGTGCCAGTGCATCGCGTGTGTTCGGATTTCGCAACGATGCAGCGGCGATGCCCCAATTGGTTTCGCCAGCGTTCAGACAGTCGTCGGTAAATTCCGCCTGATGCGCACGGTGAAATGCCCCCAAGCCCAGATGCACGATCCCCGTCCGCACGTTCGCGCGATCATAACGAGGACGGGCGACATCAACGGGCAGGTACCTCAGGTTGGCGTCATTCAGGCGGATCACAGCCGCCCCTCAGCCAGCCGATAGGCGTCAACCGCCGCCGCCCACAATACCGCATGCTGACTTTCTTCATCCAAGCCAGCAATCGCATTCCGCACCAGATCAACCGTTCGGCCATACTCAGACGCAAGCAAACTGACCGGCCAATCCGTGCCCATCATACAGCGCGCGGGCCCAAAGATTTGCAGAACTTCGTCTATGTAGGGGGTGATCTGGTCCGGCGTCCAGTTTGTCCAATCCGCCTCGGTCACCATACCGGACAGCTTGCACCAGACATTGGCCTCGTGGCCGAACGGCGCCATCAGC
>JANNAF010000288.1:0-13056 GCA_031384005.1 Rhodobacterales bacterium
ATCCCCGCGTGGGAATGCAGGATATCCAGCCCGCCCCGCGCCGCGACGGTGTCGATGGCCGCCAGAACGGCGGCATCGTCGCCTGCATCCAGCGCCATGGCCTCGGCCCGGCCCCCGGCGGCGATGATTTCAGCGGCAACATCGCGCGCCCGCCCGCCGTCCAGATCGGTAACGGTGACAACAGCCCCCTCGCGTGCCAGCGCCAGCGCGCCCGCCCGCCCGATCCCCGACCCCGCCCCGGTCAAAAAGGCCACCCTGCCATCAAGCAGCATCCATGCCCCCCTTTTTCGGTCCCCGCCGCAAGATCACCTGCGCCGCAACCAGCAAAACCAGTGAAACGGCCAGCACCATGGTGCCAATGGCATTGATCTCTGGCGTCACTCCGCGGCGGATCGAGGAAAACACATAAATCGGCAAGGTGGTCTCGGACCCCGCGACGAAAAAGGCGATGATGAAATCGTCAAAGCTGAAGGTGAAGCTAAGAAGAAATCCGGCAAGGATGCCCGGAAAGATCAGGGGCAGGGTGATCTGCCGAAAGGTGGCCACGGGCGAGGCGTACAGGTCGGCAGATGCTTCCATCAAACTGCGATCCATGCCCGCCAACCGTGCGCGCAGAATGATGATGACCAGCGACATTGAAAACAATGTATGTGCGGCGATCAGCGACCCATACCCCATTGCCAGTTGCGGGGCCTGACCCTCGGGCGCCAGTCGCGCAAGCAAGGGGTTGATCCAGCCAAACAGCGTCACCAGCGCAATCAGCGTGGCGATGCCAATGACAATGCCCGGCACCATCACGGCGACATAGATCAGCGCATCGGCCACAACGCGCACCCGCCCCTTCATGCCCTGCAAGGCCAGCGCCGCCATGGTCCCGAAAACCGATGCGATCAGCGCCGACGACAGGGCCACGATGAAACTGGTCCACAGCGCCTCCATCACAAAGGGATTGGACAGCGCGCGGCCATACCATTGCACTGAAAAGCCGGTGAACTGGCTGGCATGACGACCGGCATTGAAACTGAAAATCGCAATGACGGCGATTGGCAGGTACAAAAACATATAGACCACAAGGGCATAGAGGCGCATCTTTGGATCCTACATCAACGCTACGTCATCGCGCACACCGCCCATGCGGCGCATCAGCCACATGTACAGCGACACAGTGACCAGCATGATCACAACCAGCGTGACAGCCACCGCCGCCCCAAAGGCCCAGTTGCGCGACTGCAAAAACAGATCGACCAGCGCATTGCCGATAAAGAACACCTTGCCGCCGCCCAGCATGGCGGGGATCAAGAACTCGCCCATCAACAAGATGAACACCAGCATGCACCCGGTCGCCACGCCCGGCAGCGACAGGGGCAGCGTTACTTGCAGGAAACTGCGCAAAGGCGGCGCGCCAAGGTCGGCGGACGCCTCCAGCAGACGTTTGTCCAGCCGTTCCAGGCTGACATAAACCGGCAGCACCATCAGCGGCAAATAGCCGTAAACGATGCCCGTCAGCACAGCAAAGGGCGTGTTGATCAGCCGCACCTCGCCCAGGCCCAGCCAGGCAATCACCGCAGGCAGGCCCTGCCCGCCAAGAATGAAAATCCACGCATAGCTGCGGATCAGGATCGAGGTCCAGAATGGCACAATGACGAGGATGAGCAGTGTCGTGCGCCACTTTGCACTGGCCCGCATGGCCAGAAAATAGGCCAGCGGATAGGCGATGATCAGCGACAGTACTGTGCCCAGCGGGGCCATGAAAAGCGTGTTCACAAAGGCCGTGCCGCGCGCCGGAAGGTTGGCGTATTGCGCCAAGGTAAAGGCGGGCACGTAGCCGCCCGCTGCCGCCCGCTCGCCAAAACTGAACACCACGACAAAACACAGCGGCAGCACCAGCATGATTGCAAACCATAACCCCGCCGGGGCCAGTAGCAACCATGTTGAAAGCCGCCGCTGCATGGGATCAGGCCGACTTGAACCGGGCCATCACCTCGGCCCGGTTCGGATCGGTCAGTGTCGCGGCCGCCCCAAACTCCAGCGCGCTCAACAGATCGGCGGCCGGATACAGGATCGGGTCGTTCAAAATCTCAGGCGGCAACAGGGCGTTGACCCGCGCATCCGCCACGGGATAGCCGTGAAACAGCACTTCCTTGGCGTTGACCTCGGGCTTGAGCAGGAAGTTGATCAGCGCATAAGCCGCGTCGCGATGCGGCGCACCCTTTGGAATGGCATAAAAGTCCGACCACAACTCGCCGCCCTCGCGGCCAAGGACATAGACGATCTCGGGCATGTCGCGGTTCAACTGCTTGCCATCCCCGGTCCAGCAGATCGTCATCCAGGCATCGCCCGACCGCATCGACGGCTGATAATCCGAACTGATGGCAAACAGATGCGGCTTGGTCGCGATCAGCAGTTCCTCGGCCTTGGCCAATTCCGCCGGGTCGATCGAGTTGAAGGAATAGCCAAAGGCCTTCAACGCGCCGCCGATGGTGGTCAGCTGATAGTCATGCACCATGGTACGGCCCGAAAAGGTGGTCTGGGTCAGGTCAAAGAACTCTTTCCACGTGGCGGGCGTCGTGCCGCCGGTGTGGTTGGTATTGACCGCAAACCCCGTGGTGCCCCAATTCTTTGGCACGGCATAAACCTTGCCATCAACCGTGCCCGGACCGGCAAAACGCTGGTCAAAACTGGCCGCGTCAAAATTGGGCAGCAGCGCCAGATCCAACGGTTCGATCAGGTCTTGCTCGACATAGGTGGTGATCGTGTAGTTCGTCGGCACGAACACATCCCAGCCCGAACCGCCCGCCTGCAGCTTGGCCAGCATTTCCTCGTTCGAGCCAAAGACGTTGACCTGAACCGCAGCCCCGGTTTCCGCCGCAAAATCGTCAAAGTTGGCGACATCGTGGTAGTTCGGCCAGGTGGCCAGGATCGCGCGGTCACCGATGCCTTGGGCAAATGCGGCGCGCGGCATCAAGCCGGGCATCGCCGCCCCCAGCACGGCAGAGGCCGCACCAAGCCCGGTGACACCAAGGAAATGCCGTCGGCTTACCGAGCCTTTTTGATAGCGCCGCAGTTCCGCCATGAACTTCTGACGCGAGATGTGGTCGATCTTGTCGGTCATTGCTGAAGTCTCCTTGTGGGTTGGTTCTGATTAATCCTCGGGCAGGATAAGGCCCGTATTCGAAGCCCATGAAATGGACCCTGCGTCACCGGGGGCAAAACTGCCTTCACTCGCCTCGGCCTGCCGCGCCACAAGCACCAAAAGGTCGCCCAGACCGGCGTGGCGGACAAGGTATTCAGAATGTTCGCCCAAAAAGATGCGGTTGATGACGGTAACCGGCAGGGCAGCCTCGGTGCCGCGATGGGCAAGCCCGATCTGCTCGGGCCGGATGCTCAGCGCGACCTTGGTACCCTGCACCATTGCGGCCGCAACACGCCCGGCAAAGCGTTGGCCAAGGGCCGTTTCGACCATGCCCTCTGCATCGGAAATACCCATGTACTTGCCAAGAATGAAGTTGGATTTCCCTACAAAGTCAGCAACATAACGACTGACAGGCTGGTCATACAACGCATTGGGCGAACCCGATTGCACAATGCGCCCGGCGCGCATGATGCAGATCCGGTCCGACATCGACAGCGCCTCTTCCTGATCGTGGGTCACCAGCACAAAGGTGATACCCAACTGGCGTTGCAGGGTCTGCAATTCAATCTGCATTTCGCGGCGCAACTTGCGGTCCAGCGCGGCCAGCGGTTCGTCCAAAAGCAGCACCTTGGGCTGGTTCACGATGGCGCGGGCCAAGGCGACGCGCTGTTGCTGGCCGCCCGACATTTCCCATATCCGGCGCGGACCAAAGCCCGGAAGGCGCACCATCTCCAGCGCCCGGTCGACCTTGCGGGCCACCTCGGCACGGTCAGGGCGCGGCCGCCGCTGTACCAAACCATAGCCGATGTTGTCGGCCACGCTCAGATGCGGAAACAGGGCATAATGCTGAAACACCATGTTCACTGGCCTGCGATAGGCGGGTTGATCGGTCACATTCTCGCCGTCCAGATAGACGGTTCCCGATGTTGGCGGCTCAAACCCCGCCAACATGCGCAGGGCTGTGGTCTTGCCGCAACCTGACGGTCCCAGAAAGGACAAAAACTCGCCCCGGCCAATGCCAAAGTTCAGCGCATCGGCGGCCAGCACATCGCCGTAGCGTTTGGTCGCAGCGCGGAACTCGGCGATCAGGGGCCGGTCAGGTCCAGCGGGTTGTCCTGGGCTGGCGGAAAGGCTTTGCATGGCGCAGGGTCTATCCTATGAAACATGCCAAACCGTAGGAGAAGTCCAGTTGACTGTATATATCACAAATGAGGTATCCAAGGTCTCGGGGTTGCAAGGATGACCCAACCGGGTTGGGCTCCGCTTGCAGGGGACATCGTCGCCGCGTTGGATACTCCGGGCCTGCCACCGGCCCTTGCCGGGCTTTTGCGACAGGTCGCGCCGTTCAGCTATACCGTTGTTTTCGGCTATCACGGCACGGCGCGGCCGATCGACCTTTATGACGATTTCCCCCCCGGCAAGCGTCAGATCTTTGTCACCGACTATCAGGCCGGCCCGTATCTGCTGGACCCGTTCTACCTTGCCGCAGCCCGGGCCGTTGTGCCCGGTCTTTATCGCCTGCGCGATGTGGCCCCCGACCGGTTTTACCAGGGCGAATACTACCGCAACTACTATGCCCAGACCGGCCTTGCCGAAGAGATTGCCTATTTCGTCGAACTGCCCCAACAGGCCACGCTGGTCTTTTCGCTGATGCGGGCGGAAAAGCCCTTTTCGCAAAGGGAGTTTACGGCACTTCAGGCGCTTTTCCCCTTTGTGGTCGCTGTAGTGCAGCGGCATTGGCATGGCCTGGGCCAGCAGTTTGGCAATGACCACGGCGCAGCCGGTCCTCGGCGCCAGCGTCGTGTCTTGTCAGACGATCTTGGCAGTTTCGGCGCAGGTATTCTGACCGCCCGCGAACGCGAGGTTGCGGCCTTTACCCTCAAAGGCCATTCCGCCGAGTCCGCGGGACAAGCCTTGGGCATTTCACCGGGAACCGTGCGGATCCATCGGCGCAACATATATTCCAAGCTGCGGATCAATTCGCAAGGCGAGCTTTTCTCGCGTTTTCTTGAAACGCTGACCGACCTGCCGTGACGGTCGCGGGCGTTGTTCGCAGGCCCCGCCGCATCCCGGAAAATGAAGCCAAAACGAACACCGCAGGTCAGGCAATGTTGATCCGCGTGTTCCATTCAACACAGCGCTGGCTGACCTGCGCAGGCAGCGGCGCATCCGTGAAAACTTCGTCAACCTCGCTCAGCGAGGCCAACCGAACCGGCGCTGATCGGCCCATCTTGGATGCATCACATACAAGCAGCGTGCGTCGCGCTTGCCGGATGATCGTCTTGGACACCCGCACCTCGGCAAAGTCAAAGTCAAGGATATCGCCATCCTCATCCATCGCAGACGCGCCGATTACCGCGAAATCGACCTTGAACAGTTCAAAGAACTGGGTGGTCAAATCGCCGACCAGACCCCCATCGCTGCGCCGCAACGCACCTCCTGCCACGATGATTTCGCAATCGGTGTTCTGCACCAGAATGTTGGCCACGTTCATGTTGTTCGTGATGACCGTGATGTTGCGATGGGCCAACAATTCGCGGGCGACTGCCTCGGTCGTGGTGCCAAGGTTCATGATGATCGAACAATTGTTCGGAATTGTGGCCGCGCAGGCCCGCGCGATCGCCGTCTTGACGGCGGCGTTCAGTTTGCGCCGCTCTTCATAGCCAAGGTTCACGACGCCGTGGCGCGGAACCGCCCCGCCATGCACGCGGTCGACAAACCCGAACTCGGCAAGTTCGGTCAGGTCGCGCCGGATGGTTTGCAATGTGACATCAAAGCGCTGTGCAAGATCCTCGACAACGACCCGACCCTCGCCCTTCGCAATTTCCAGAATCTCGGACTGCCGAAAGTTGAGTGCCAAACGATGATCTTTCCGGTTGGCCGGCACATGCCGGACAGAACACGTTCAGGGTCGGACATTTTGGCACCTAGGTCAAGGCGTCTGGGTTCGTTCAGGTCCCGACACGTCGGCCCACCGCCACAGCGCAACAAACCGGTGGGTGATTCGCGTCAAACGGCCAGAAACCCTGCCTCAGCGCCGATTTTACGGTTGCGCTATAATGCGCGTTTAGCTGTGTAATTGTGCGAAATGAAAGAAAGCGAATAGAAAGCTTGACACAAAGGGTGATTGCGATCCACCAATGCAACGCGGAGGGGGATGTCATTGGAAAACAGCGCACTGTCGGCCACGGTCGATCTTTTCATCATCGGTGGCGGCATAAACGGCTGCGGCATTGCCCGCGACGCCACGGGACGCGGCCTGTCGGTTGTGGTGGCCGAGCAGGCGGACCTGGCCCAGGGCACGTCTTCTGCCTCGACCAAGCTGTTTCATGGCGGTCTGCGGTACCTTGAATATTGTGAATTCCGCCTGGTGCGCGAAGCACTGGAGGAACGCGAAGCCCTGCTGGTCGCCATGCCGCATATTTCTTGGCCGATGCGGTTTGTGCTGCCCTATCACCCCGATATGCGGTTCGAAGGCGACACGCCCGTCGGGCGGCTGATGTCTGCCACGATGCCGTGGATGAAGGGGCGCAGACCCGCCTGGTTGATCCGCCTTGGCCTGTTTTTGTATGACACCCTTGGCGGGCGGAAGATTTTGCCCGCAACCCGCACACTGGATCTGCGAACAGATCCCGCCGGCGCGCCCCTGCAAACCCGCTTCACACAGGCTTATGAGTATTCCGATTGCTGGATCGAGGATTCAAAACTCGTCGCCCTGAATGCCCGCGATGCGGCCGAGCGCGGGGCCGCAGTTCTGACCCGTACACGGGTCGTCAGCGCCGAACGGCAGGGCGATTTGTGGCATATCCAGACCTTGGGCCCCGATGGCGCGGCCAGTCATACGGCCCGCGCATTGGTGAATGCCGGGGGTCCTTGGGTCGAAGACGTGATCCGCAACGTTGTGCGGATCAACTCGACCGAAGGGGTGCGGCTGGTACGTGGCAGCCATATCGTGACGCGCAAACTGTATGATCATGACCGTTGTTATTTCTTTCAGGGCACGGATGGGCGGATCATCTTTGCCATTCCCTACGAACAGGATTTCACCTTGATCGGCACCACCGACAAGGATCATTCCGACCAGCTTGGCCCACCGGTCTGCACCGACGAAGAGCGCGATTATCTTTGCGCCTTTGCCAGCCAGTATTTCGCCAAACCGGTGACCGCTGCAGATGTGGTCTGGACCTATTCCGGCGTGCGGCCGCTGTACAATGACGGCGCCAAATCCGCGACGGCTGCGACGCGGGATTATGTGCTAAGTCTTGATGACAATGGCCCGCTGCTGTTGAACGTGTTCGGCGGCAAAATCACCACCTATCGCCGCCTTGCCGAGGCCGCGCTGGCCAAACTTGCCCCAGGTTTTCCCAAGGCCACCGGGCCGTGGACGGCCCGCGTACCTTTGCCGGGTGGCAATTTCCCGCATCAGGGCGTGGCTGAATTGACCGCAAGCCTGAAGCGCGGCCATGGGTTCCTGACCGACTATTGGGCGGCCCGTCTGATCCGCGCCTATGGCACCGAGGCTGTGGCCGTGTTGAACGGCGCAAAGACTGCGGGCGATTTGGGCATCGATTTCGGCGCCACCCTGACCGAGGCCGAGGTGCGCTGGCTGATCACGCACGAATTCGCGAAAACCGCCGCTGATGTGGTCTGGCGCCGCACCAAGCTGGGCCTGCGCCTGACCCCCGAACAGATCGCAGTTTTGGACAGTTTCATGGGGCAGGTTTCAGGCGCCGCGCATGACCAGCGTGCAGCCGGATAAGGGAATGACATGACGCTAGAATTGAAATCCGTCAGTCGGTCAGTGAAGGGGCAGGTCCATATCCAGCCCACTGATCTGGTCTTTGAAAAGGGTTCCATGAATGTGCTGCTGGGGCCAACCAATTCGGGCAAGACATCCTTGATGCGCCTGATGGCGGGGCTTGATCTGCCGACGTCGGGGCGTTTGTTTGCCCTTGGGCAGGATGTCACTGGCCAACGGGTCCAAGACCGCAAGGTTGCGATGGTGTACCAGCAATTCATCAATTATCCCGGCATGTCGGTTTACGACAACATCGCTTCGCCTATGCGCCTGATGGGCCAATCCAAAGCCGAAATCGACCGGGCAGTGCGCCAGACCGCAGAAATGCTGAAGCTGACGTCGATGTTGCAGCGCAAACCCCTTGAGCTTTCGGGTGGACAGCAGCAGCGCTGTGCGTTGGCCCGCGCCTTGGTCAAGGGGGCGGGCCTTGTCTTGCTGGATGAACCGCTGGCCAACCTCGACTATAAACTGCGCGAGGAATTGCGCATCGAAATCCCGCGGATCTTTGAGGCTTCGGGTGCGATTTTCGTTTATGCGACCACCGAACCAGAGGAAGCCCTGCTGCTTGGCGGCAATACCGCCACCATGTGGGAGGGCCGCGTCACCCAATTTGGCCCGACGCCACAGGTATACCGCCAGCCCCGCGATGCCATCACGGCCCGGGTGTTTTCAGACCCGCCGATGAACTTTGTGCCCTGCGTCAAGCAGGACGGCATGATCAGTTTCGGTGACAGTGCCAAAATCCCTGCTCTTGGGGTGTTTGGCGGCCTGGCCGACGGGACCTATCGTGCCGGGTTCCGGGCAAATCATGTGTCGATCGCACCCATCACGGGGCCAAGCGTGGAATTTGACTGCGGTATCGGCGGAATCGAGATCACCGGATCCGAGACGTTCTTGCACCTGCGGCATGGTTCAGAACGCTGGGTTGGATTGGTGCACGGTGTCCATCACTATGATCAGGAACATACCATTAAATTGTGGCTTAACCCCGCGCATATCTATATCTTTGAAACCAGCGGGCAGCTTGCGGCACCTGCGGCCTATGCGATGGCGGCATAGTCATGGCCCAAATCACCCTTAAAAACCTGGCACACAGCTATTTCCCAAACCCCAAGGGCGATGAGGATTTCGCGCTGAAAACCATGGATCACGTTTGGCAGGACGGCGGGGCCTATGCTTTGCTGGGGTCGTCAGGCTGTGGAAAATCCACACTCTTGAACATCATCTCGGGCATCGTGCGGCCCAGCCATGGCCGCGTTCTGTTTGGGGACACGGATGTGACCGATGCGATGACCGCCGCGCGCAACATCGCGCAGGTGTTCCAGTTTCCGGTGGTCTATGACACGATGACTGTGCGGCAGAACCTGGCGTTTCCCTTGCGCAACCGGGGCATGGACCCCGCCTACATCGCCACACGGGTCAACCAGATCGCCCAGATGATCGGGATGGAGGCGATGCTGGACCGCAAGGCCCAAGGGCTGACCGCAGACGCCAAGCAAAAAATCAGCCTTGGGCGCGGCATGGTGCGCAAGGATGTCAACGCCATCCTGTTTGACGAACCCCTGACCGTGATCGACCCCCATATGAAGTGGGAACTGCGCACCCAGTTGAAACAGCTGCACCGCGAGTTTGGCCACACCATGATCTATGTGACCCATGACCAGACCGAGGCGTTGACCTTCGCGGACAAGGTTGTGGTCATGTATGACGGACGCGTCGTGCAAATGGGCACGCCCGAAGACCTGTTCGAAACCCCGGAACACACCTTTGTCGGATACTTCATCGGCTCGCCCGGCATGAACCTCTTTGACGCGCAGATCAACGGCGCCAGCGCACAGGTGCAGGGGACCGAGGTGGCTTTGGGGGCAACCTATGCGCCGCTGCAGGGCCGCACCCAGATCGGTATTCGGCCCGAATACGTTGTTGTCGGCGAGACGGGCCATCCGGTGACCGTGCGCCGGCTGGAGGACGTGGGCCGCCACCGGGTGGTACGTGCGGAATGGCAGGGCCAACCCCTGAACATCATCCTGGCCGAAGGTGCCGCCTTGCCCGCAGAACCGCGCGTCAGTTTCATGCCGGGCAAAATCAACGTCTATGCCAATGACTGGCGCGTCGCAGGGGATCGGACCTGATGGAAAAGACACAGAACAACAAAGCGTGGTTTCTGGTTTTGCCAGTGCTGGCGCTGGTGGCATTTTCGGCCGTATTGCCCCTGATGACGGTGGTCAACTACGCCTTCAACGACACCTTTGGCCAAAACGAGTTCTTTTGGGCTGATCTGGACTGGTTCGAGGACATGATCACCTCCAGCCGCCTGCACGAGGCGCTAGGACGGCAAATCCTGTTCTCAGCGATCATTTTGGCAATCGAGGTGCCGTTGGGCATCTTCATCGCACTGAACATGCCGAAAAAGGGCTTTTGGGCCAGTGTTGTGCTGGTCTTGATCGCTTTGCCGTTGTTGATACCGTTCAACGTCGTGGGCACGATATGGCAGATCTTTGGCCGGGTCGATATCGGGTTGCTTGGCCGGACGCTTGCGGCGCTGGGGGTGGATTACAATTACACCAATGACCCGCTGGATGCATGGATCACCGTGATCGTGATGGACGTCTGGCACTGGACCTCGCTTGTCGTATTGTTGGCCTATGCGGGCCTGCAGTCGATCCCCGAGGCGTATTATCAGGCGGCCAAGATTGATCAGGCCACGCGCTGGTCGGTGTTTCGGTTCATCGAACTGCCCAAGATGAAGGGCGTCTTGCTGATCGCCATCTTGCTGCGTTTCATGGACAGTTTCATGATCTATACCGAACCCTTTGTCGTCACCGGCGGTGGCCCTGGCAACTCGACCACATTCCTGTCGATTGACCTTGCCAAGATGGCCACCGGTCAGTTCGACCTTGGTCCTGCTGCGGCGTTCTCGTTGATGTACTTTTTGGTGATCTTGTTGATTTCCTGGGTATTTTTTACAGTGATGACCAATCTTGACCGGCAGGAGAACCCATAATGCGCATCCGCCCCGCAGTCATCATCATGACCATCTATGTGCTGTTCCTGTTGATCCCGATCTACTGGCTGATCAACATGAGCCTAAAAACCAATATCGAGATCACCTCGACTTTCTCGATCTTTCCGCAAAACCCGACCTTGCAGAACTATATCACGATCCTGACCGATCCCAGCTGGTACATGGGCTATGTGAACACCCTCATCTATGTGACGATGAATGTGGTCATCTCTTTGACAGTGGCGCTGCCTGCGGCCTATGCCTTCTCGCGCTATAACTTCATGGGCGACAAGCACCTGTTTTTCTGGCTTTTGACCAACCGCATGGCACCGCCCGCCGTGTTCGCCCTGCCGTTCTTTCAGCTTTATGCCTCCATCGGGTTGTTTGATACCCATATCGCCATCGCCCTTGCGCATTGCCTGTTCAACGTGCCGCTGGCGGTGTGGATCCTCGAAGGCTTTATGCGCGGCGTCCCCAAAGAGATTGACGAGACGGCCTATCTGGACGGCTACTCCTTTGGCCGCTTTTTCATCAAGATCTTCATGCCCTTGATTGCCAGTGGCATCGGGGTGACGGCGTTCTTTTGCTTTATGTTTTCATGGGTGGAATTGCTGCTCAGCCGGACATTGGCGACGGTCAATGCCAAATCTATCGCCGCAACCATGACCCGCACGGTCAGTGCAAGTGGCATGGATTGGGGTGTTCTGGCGGCCGCAGGGGTGTTGACCATCGTGCCCGGTGCCTTGGTCATCTACTTCGTCCGCAACTACATCGCTAAGGGCTTTGCCCTGGGAAGGGTGTGATGACCGCAACACGCTGGACCACGATTTACCTGGGGCTTGCGGCCTTTATGGCGGCGATGCTTGCGGCCCTGATCTGGGCGGTCCCGTCCGAGGATGGGGCGCGCAACTGGACCGGTCAACTGATTGCCGGCGGTTGGATGGCCTGGACCTTTCCGGTCGCCCTGTTCTTTTACACTATTGCCAGCCTGTTGATCGTCTTTACCTTGCTGGCGATCCGCTGGCCGGAAACCCCGCGCATAGGTGTCCTGCGGATCGAGACGACACGCGGCGACCGGCTGTTCATTTCGCTATTGGGCTCTGCCTTTATCAACCTTGGCTGGCTCTTTTTCTTCGGCGCACCGCTTTGGGGCGCGCTGATCCTATGCCTGATCTATGTCGTGGCGGTGTTTCGCTGGGTCTGATCAGGACAAAAAACGTGTTCGGGCGGCGTCAACTTCCGGCCAAATGCACATCAACGGTGGTTAAATCAAATTCACTCTGGGAGGATTGAAATGAGACTACGCAGAACATCAACTGCCATGGCGCTTGCGCTTATGGCCTGCGGTATGCCCGCATGGGCGGATATCGATGCCGCAAAGGCGTTTCTTGATACTGAAATCGGTGATCTGTCCGCGCTGGACCGTGCCGGTCAAGAGGCCGAACTGCAGTGGTTCATCGACGCCGCCAAGCCCTATGCCGGCATGGAAATCAAGGTTGTGTCCGAGACCATCGGCACCCATGAATACGAATCCAAAGTGCTGGCCCCGGCGTTCGAGGCAATCACTGGCATCAAGGTCACCCATGACCTGATCGGCGAAGGCGACGTCGTCGAAAAGCTGCAAACGCAAATGCAGACCGGCGAGAATATCTATGACGCCTATATCAACGACAGCGACCTGATCGGCACCCATTGGCGCTATCAGCTGGCCCGCAACCTGACCGACTGGATGGCAGGCGAGGGTGCGGCAGTCACCAACCCCGGTCTGGACCTGGCCGACTTTATCGGCACGTCCTTTACCACCGGACCGGATGGCAAACTGTACCAACTGCCCGACCAGCAGTTCGCCAACCTGTACTGGTTCCGCTACGACTGGTTCAACGATCAAAAGACCAAGGACGATTTCAAGGCCAAATACGGCTATGACCTTGGCGTTCCGATCAACTGGTCGGCCTATGAGGACATCGCCGAGTTCTTTACCGGGCGTGACATGTCTTATGCTGGCGGCCCCGAAACCGGCGTCTTTGGCAACATGGACTACGGCAAAAAGGACCCCTCGCTGGGCTGGCGTTACACCGACGCGTGGATGTCGATGGCCGGTATGGGCGACGTGGGCGAACC
>JANNAF010000321.1:0-2847 GCA_031384005.1 Rhodobacterales bacterium
TTTTTCAGCCCCGCCCCCTGCCGCGAGGCGCGCGATCAGGTCTTGGCGCAACTGACGGCCCTCGGCGTTAACGCCGTGATCCTGCCGTTCGAGGCGACGCTGAACGGTGCCGTGCAATCCATCCCCGACGCCGATCTGTACGCCCGCCATTTCCGCGCCCATGCCGACCAGATTGACGGTCTGGTGATTTGCCTGCCCAACTTTGGTGATGAGATAGCGGTGGTCGAACTGGTCAACCGTGCCCGTCTGAACGTGCCCATTCTGTTGCAGGCCAGCAATGACGAGGTGGCCAAGGTTGACGTGAAATCGCGCCGCGATGCGTTTTGCGGCAAAATCTCGGTCACCAACAACTTTTGGCAATACGGGATTCCCTTTAGCGAAACCACCAACCACACCAGCGATGTCTGGGGCGATGAGTTCGGGCGTGATCTGGACCGTTTCACCCGCGTCTGCCGTACCGTCCGGGGCCTGCGCGGCGCGCGTCTGGGTGCCATCGGGGCGCGCACCGGGGCGTTTCAGACCATGCGTTACAGCGAAAAACTGTTGCAGGCCGCAGGCATGACCGTGGTGACGGTTGATTTGTCCGAGATGATGGGTGCCGCAAGTGCCATTGCCGACAGCGACCCCGCCCTGCTGGCCACACTGGCGCGGATCCGGGGTTACGGCACCATCCCGGCCCACATCACCGAAGGCCAGATCGCCAAACAGGCAAAGTGGACCCTGGCCGTCAACCGCTGGATCGACGAAAACGGTTGCGACGCCTCCGCCATCCAATGCTGGCGGTCCTTGCAGGACAATTTCGGCTGCGCCACCTGCCTGACGATGTCGATGATGGGCGAGGATCTGATGCCCTCGGCCTGCGAGGTCGACATCATGGGCGCTGTGTCGATGTTCGCGCTGGCGCTGGCGTCCGGTGCGCCGCCTGCGATCCTCGATTGGAACAACAACTACGCTTATGAGCAGGACCTGTGCGTCTGCACCCATTGCGGCAATTATCCCAAATCCTTTATCGGGGACACGCCCGAGATTTCCGAACTGGACGTCTTGGGCGATACCATCGGGCGGTCGAAATGTTTCGGTGCGGTCAAGGGCAAGGTCAAGCCGGGGCCGATGACCTATTTCCGGCTGTCCACCGATGACCGGGCGGGCCATGTGAAATGCTATCTGGGTCAGGGTGCGTTTACCGACCACCCCTTTGCCATGGACGGCGGCATTGCCGTGACCCGCGTGCCAGACCTGCGCCGCCTGCTGCGATTTGTGACGCAAAACGGCTTTGAACACCATGTCGCCATGGTGCGCGGCCTGCATGCCGATGTGATCGAGGAGGCGGTGGTGCGCTATCTTGGCTGGCCGATCTATCACCACGGCGGCGCACCCGAGCCGCAATTGTTTCACCCAAGGCGGTTCTGATATGCGGACGAATGACCTGATCCCGGCCATCACCGCCCGTGCCCTGTGGATGCGCCGCACCGCATTCGCCATGGTGCACCGCGCGCAGCTGGGCCATCCCGGCGGCGATTTCTCAGCCATCGACATTCTGGCGACGCTGTATAAGGGCGTGCTGCGCCACGACCCCAAACGCCCAGGATGGCCCGACCGTGACCGCTTCGTGATGTCCAAGGGTCATGCCACCGGGGCGATTTACACCGCGCTGTGTGCCGCAGGCTATTTCCCCGAAAGCTGGCTGGACAGCTATATGGCCAACGACTCGCGCCTGAACGGCCATCCCAACCGCAACCATGTGCCCGGCGTTGAAACCAACACCGGGCCGCTGGGCCACGGCTTTCCGGTGGCCCTTGGCATTGCGATTGCGGGCCAGATCACGGGGGCCACCTACCGGACCTTTGTGCTGACCGGCGACGGCGAACAGCAGGAAGGGTCGAACTGGGAGGCGGCGATGGTCGCAGGCCACCGCAAGCTGGCGAACCTGACCCTGATCATCGACCGCAACCGCCTGCAACAAGGCGCGGGCACCGAGGAAACCTCGGGGCTGGACCCCTTGGACGCCAAATATCTGGCGTTTGGCTGGGATGTGGTGATGGTCGATGGCCACGACATTGCCGCCCTGCTGGCCGTTCTGGGCGCTGCACCGGGCGCAAAGCCGCGCTGTGTGATTGCCAACACCACCAAGGGCAAGGGTGTGTCCTTTATGGAAAACATCGCCAAATGGCACCACGGCGTGCCCGATGACGCGCAATTTGCCCAAGCGATGAAGGAACTGGTCTGATGTCCCATGCCACAGCCACGCAGGGCCTGTATGATTGCCGCGACGCCTGGGTCAAAACTCTGGTTGATCTTGCGGCGGCGGATGACCGGATCGTGGCCGTGGTCAACGATTCGGTCGGGTCGTCAAAACTGGCGGCGTTTCAGGCGGCCTATCCGGACCGTCTGGTCAATGTGGGCATTGCCGAACAGGTGATGGTGGGCGTCAGCGCCGGGCTGGCCAATGGCGGGCGTATTCCATTCGTGTCCGCCGCGTCGTGTTTTCTGACAGGCCGCGCGTTGGAACAGGTCAAGGCTGACGTGGCCTATGCCGGGTTCAACGTCAAACTGGTCGGGCAATCGTCGGGCGTGGCCTATGCCGAACTGGGGCCGACCCACCATTCGATCGAGGATTTCGCCTGGCTGCGCCCGTTGGACGCGATCACCCTGATCACCCCCGCCGATCCGTGGGCGGTGGAACAGGCGGTGCGCTGGGCCGCAGCGCATGACGGCCCGGTCTATATCCGCCTGTCACGGATGCCGGTGCCTGCGCTGGACATTCCGGACCGCGTCTTTGAACCGGGCCGCGCGACACTGGCGCGGCAGGGCACTGATGTGGCGATTGTGGCCTGTGGCACCATGGTT
>JANNAF010000334.1:0-1907 GCA_031384005.1 Rhodobacterales bacterium
GCGGGCCAAGTCAGCCTCGGCGCGGATCATCGCAAAGGACTGCAGATAGATCGCGGCACCATCGGTTACGTATTCATGCGGCATTACAGGGCCTTGAACAAAGGAGTTGTGGGGTCATAGGGCATGCCGGGGTCACTTGCACGGCCATTTCGCACAATATCAAACCCGGCCAGCGTTCCGGTCAACGTGACACTGGCCGCTGTCGGATGGGCGCAGCCCTTGGCGCAGCCCGACACATGCAGCCCTTGCCCTGCCGGAACCAATGGCGCAAGGGCCCGTGCCAAACTGCGTGTCGGTTGCAGGGCCTGTGGGCAGCCGGGTGCGCCGGTACAAGCGGTGACGTTCAGACGCGGGTCGAACGGGTCGCAGATCACCTCTGGCAGCGCGGGCAGATCATGCCCCCCCTCTATCAAGATCATCCGCCAAGGGGTTATTCTGATGGCACAATCAGCCAATGCAGCCAGGGTTTCCGCCCGCAATTGGCCAAACTCGAACCCGACGATCTGGCCCAGAGCATGGCGCCCGGGCCGGGGCGCAAACTGTGCCGTTTGCGCCGAGTGATCAAAGCCCGCAGGCAATGGCTGTCCAGCAAGCCCTGCCATGCGACCACGGTTTGCGATGACGCCCCGCGGCAAAAACCACTGCATCAGGCGGCGCACGGTTTGCGCCACATCGCGCTGCGACACCAACGCCCCCGTTGAAAAACCATCCGGCAGCACCAGCCATCGGCCATCGGCACGGGCAACACGGATGTCGGATGCCACGCCGCCCAGAACGTTACCCGGATCAACACTGATCCCGAATTTGCCCGGCAGCGCGGCAAAAGCATCCTCCAGCAGCACGGTTTGCAGGTCGGCCACCACCTCGGCCGTGCCGTCGCCTGCGGTCCAGAACGGGGACACCACAATGTTGCGGCGCCGTTCGGTCGCCTCGTCGGGGTCGATCAAACCCAGCGCGTCCAGATCGGCCAATAGGGCCGCATGGGCAGTGTCGCCTATGCCGCGCAACTGCACATTGCCACGCGCGCTGAGGTCAATCAGCCCGTTGCCGTGCCGCAGTGCCGCCTGCGCCAGACCCTGCGCCTGCACGGCCGTCAGCCGTGCCATCTGCGGCCGGACCCGCACCACCAGCCCGTCGCCCGACATCATCGGACGCAGGGCACCGGGGCACCAGCCTTGAACTTTGAACGCGCTCATGACGTCGCCTGCAGGGCGGCGGCGATGGAATTGCGCCGCGTGGTCCACAAGCCCGCCTCGTGCAGGCGGCGAAAGGTGTCTTGCAGGGCGGCAAGGGCAGCGGGGTTTTCGCGGGCCAGAAAATCGCGCAGGTCATCCCGGCCAAGGGTGGCGTCGTGATACAGGTCAAACAGATGCGGCGGCACGGCCTGCGCCAGATGGGCAAAGGCGGCCATATGGTCCAGCGTCGCCGCAATTTCGGCCCCACCACGAAATCCGTGGCGCATCATGCCATCGGCCCACAGCGGGTTGGCGGCGCGGGCGCGCACAACGCGGGCGATCTCCTCGGTCAGGGACCGGGCACGGGGCGCATCTGGGCGGGTGGCGTCCAGATGGTACAGGGTTGGTTGTGCCCCGCCCAGACGGGCCACGGCGGCGGCAAACCCCGCCTCATGTGCGGCATAGTCTGAGGCCAGCAGCACATCGGTTTCCGGCAGGTCCTGCGCATGAACAAAGGCGTCGGCGGCCAGAACCCGAGCCTCTATCCCGGCGCGGTCGGGCTGGGATTGGCCATCGGTGCCAATCGCCCATGAGGAGGCGGTCAGCCACGCCTCACCGGCCTTTTGCCGCGCCTCGGGGGTGAAGGTGTCCAGATCGCTGCCCATGCCAAGGCCGTAACTGCCCGGTGCGGGCCCGAATACCCGGGCCGAACGCAGAGTATAGGGGTTGTCG
>JANNAF010000510.1:0-4423 GCA_031384005.1 Rhodobacterales bacterium
GGCGATCCGGCTGATCGAGACGATATAGGCCGCGACCCGCAGATCCTCGACATCCTGACGGCCATGCCAGACCTCGCGCATCGCCTGATAGGCCGCCCGCATCGTGTCATCGAGGCCCGAGCGGACAAGCTCCAGCTCTCCCGCCCCGCGCAGATACTTGGTCTTGAAATCGGGCGAGAGGGTCCAGCCGAGATTCTTGTCCGCCGACAACCGCTCCAGCTCCTGGATCAGCATTTCATGCCGTCCCTCTTCCTGACGGCGCTGCATGCGGCCAAAGCGGATATGGCTGAGGTTCTTGACCCATTCGAAATAGCTGACCGTGACGCCGCCGGCATTGGCATACATGTCGGGCACGATGACACAGCCCTTGCGCCGCAACACCTCGTCCGCGCCAAAGGTGATCGGGCCGTTCGCCGCCTCGATGATCAGGGGGGCCTTGATGCGGTCGGCATTGGTCAGGTTGATCACCCCCTCCATCGCGGCGGGGATCAGGATGTCGCAGTCCAGTTCCAGCGCCGCCGCCCCATCGGGGGAATAGGTCGCATGCGGATACCCGGCCAGCAAACCGCCGTTTGTGTTCATGTACTGGCGGATATCCTCGATGTTCAGGCCGGCGTCATTCAACAGGACGCCGTCGCGTTCGATCACGGCAATCACCCGCGCGCCATCCTCCTCGGACAGGAATTTGGCGGCGTGATAGCCGACATTGCCCAAACCCTGCACGACAACACGCTTGCCATCCATATCGCCCGACAGACCGGCCTTCATGGCATCCTCGGGGTGGCGGAAAAACTCGCGCAGCGCAAACTGCACACCGCGACCCGTCGCCTCGACCCGGCCCTGAATACCACCGGCATGGGGCGGTTTGCCGGTCACGCAGGCCTTGGCGTTGATGTCGGTGGTGTTCATCCGGGCATATTGGTCGGCAATCCACGCCATTTCGCGTTCGCCGGTGCCCATGTCGGGGGCGGGCACGTTCTGGGCCGGGTGGATCAGGTCGCGCTTGATCAGTTCATAGGCGAAACGCCGGGTGATCTGTTCCAACTCGTGCACGTCCCACGCCCGCGGGTCGATGCACAGACCGCCCTTGGACCCGCCGAACGGCGTCTCCACCAGCGCGCATTTATAGGTCATCAGGGCGGCCAACGCCTCGACCTCGTCCTGATTGACGGACAAGGAATAGCGGATGCCACCCTTGACCGGTTCCATATGTTCCGAGTGGACGGACCGGTAGCCGGTGAAGGTCTTGATCTCGCCGCGCAGACGCACGCCGAACCGCACCGTGTAAGTCGAGTTGCAGACCCGGATCTTTTCCTGCAGGCCCGGGCTCATGTCCATCAGGGCGGCGGCCCGTTTGAACATCATGTCGACTGAATCGCGAAAACTGGGCTCGCCCACCAAAGTCATGTCATCCCTCCCAAAGACAAGCCGACAGACCGTCAACCTGCGCGCTTATTATAGTGAATTGGTTAATTTTTACGCAGTCGATTCGCCCGAATTCTTGCAAAGTTTAGGGCAATTTGATTCGGGTATAGGCAATTCTGACGACGCCAAGGCGACAAGACCGGGTTTTGCCGCAATTGATTGTCGCCCCGCCAGTGACAATGGGCCGCCCGCCTGACCACCGTTTCCACCCCGCTGGCATATGACCCGCATTCGCCGTTTCTGCCTTATTTTCGCCATAACTTCTGGGCTAATCAAAGGCGGTGGGGCGACAAATTGCGGGCAAGAGGGGTCTTGTCCACAACATTATTTGGGTGCTGCCATGGTTTACGCTTTTTCGGTTTTTATGCGCCGCTTTCGCCGCGACGAAGACGGCTCGCTGATCATCTTTTCGCTGGTTCTGTTTTTCCTGATGGTCATGCTGGGCGGATTTGCCGTCGACCTGATGCGTTATGAAAATGCCCGGACCCATCTGCAAAACACGCTGGACCGGTCAACCCTTGCCGCCGCCGCGCTAAGCCAGGACCTCGACCGCGAGGCTGTGGTGCGCGATTACATGAAAAAGGCAGGCATCGCCGACCAGTTGGCCAGCGTCACCGTGACCGAGGGGCAAAACGCAACCTCGGTGACCGCCGTGGGCCTGGCCGATACCAACCCGTTTTTCATGCACATGATGGGGATCGAGGAATTCGACGCCAAGGGTCGCAGCAAGGCCGAACAGGGCATTTCCAACATCGAAATCGTGCTGGTTCTGGACGTGTCAGGGTCGATGTCGTGGGACAACAAGATCGGCAACCTGAAAGTGGCCGCCAAGGGCTTTGTCGACACGGTTCTGGGCAATGATCCGTACAACCGCATCTCTATTTCAATCGTGCCGTATAATGCGCAGGTGAACATCGGGGCCGATATGGCCGGGCGGTTCGCGCTGACCAACCTGCACGGCGTGGCGAATGTGAACTGTGTCGAACTGCCGACTGCGGCATGGGATTCGCTGGCGATTCCGCTGAATCTGCCGATGCCCATGATGGCCTATGCCGATGCAACCAATGCAACCTTGCTGTCCGATGCCGCCCTGTCACCCACCGACAGCCGTGCCACGCCGCGTTACAATGGATCGTTCTGCAAGCCGCTGGCGCACAATCAGCTGCGCCTGCCCACCAATGATGCGACCAAGCTGCGCGAATACATCGACGGGCTGGAGGCGACCGGAAACACCTCGATCACGCTGGGGATGAAATGGGGCGCCACGATGATCGACCCGCAAATGCGCCCGTCCTACACCGCCTTTGCCGGTGCAGGCAAAATACCGGGCAACCTGCCGGCGCGGCCCTTTGATTTTGCGGATGAGAATGCCCGCAAGATCATCATCCTGATGACCGACGGCGAACATGTCGAACACAGACGCATCGTGACCGCGTTCAAAACCGGGCCATCGGGCATCTTTCTGGCTGCGGATGGCAAATATTCGGTGCGCCATGTCACGGGGCGTCCTGCGGAAGCCGGGGCCAATGAATACTATGTCCCGCATCTGGACGCCTGGGCCGCCGAGCCGTGGGGCGGGGCTGCCGCCACCCAGCAGGATTGGCGCGACATCTGGGCCACCTTGAAGATGAGCTATGTCGCATGGCAGTTCCACGCCCGCGCCCTGAGCAATGACTACAACGCTCAGACGACCCTTTACAACAACCAGATCGCCGCCATGCGCAAAACCTATGCCACCGTGCCCGCGATGGACGACAGCCTGCAAACCTCGTGCGATCAGGTCAAGGATGCCGGGGTCACCCTGTATGGCATTGCCTTTGGCGCGCCGCAAAACGGCCAGCAGGTGATTGCCGCCTGCGCCAGTCAGGGCATGTATTTCCAACCCGATGACGACCCGGCAGGCACCGAGATTCAAGCCGCCTTTGATGCCATCGCCAGCAACATCACGATGCTGAAACTGACACAATAGCCGCGTTTCGATCCGATCAATGCCACAGATCGTCAGGAACCACCAAAATGCCTCCACAAAGCGAACATAATTTCGCCCCAGCCCTTACGATATCACAGTCTCGCAGAACTCCGTGGCAACGGCCCCCGTTTTGGGGGCGGCGGGCCCGGACAAGGGGCGACGGATATGGGTATTTTAGTGTTCAAGGACCACAGCAAGGTGACCGGGCGCAAAGCGGCACGGTTTGGATTTCAGCGGTTCTGGGGCGACGAAACCGGATCGCTGGTGATCTTTGCATTGATGCTGGCCATGCTGATGTTGATGATGGGCGGCATTGCGGTAGACGTCATGCGCTATGAATCGCGCCGCACGTCGCTGCAAAACACGCTGGACCGCTCCACCCTTGCTGCCGCCGCGCTAAGCCAGGACCGCGACGCGAAGCTGGTGGTGAATGACTACTTTCTCAAGGCCGGTCTGGCCGAATTCCTGACCTCGGTCACGGTGACGCGCGGCCTGAACTTTCGCAACGTGCAGGCGACGGCATCAGCCGACACCGATCCGTTGTTCCTGCACATGATGGGCATCGACGACTTTAACGCCAACGGCATGTCGATGGCCGAACAGCGCGTCAACAATGTCGAGGTGATGCTGGTTCTGGACGTGTCAGGCTCGATGAACAGCAACAGCCGCATCGTCAACCTCAAAATCGCCGCCAAGAATTTTGTCGATACCGTGCTGAAAAGCGACAGCGAGGACAAGATTTCCATCGGGATCGTGCCGTTCAACGGTCAGGTCAACCTGGGGCCTACCCTGCTGGCCGAGTTCAACGCCGTCAACACAAACGGCGTGACCCCCGGCCAGAACACCGCCAACGTCAACTGTGTCGACCTGCCCGCCACCGCCTATGGTAGCGCCAGCCTTGCGCAATATGCCTTTGCCACCTCGGTCGCGCCCGATACGTTGTCGATCACCGCCGATGCCGACACCTATTCCGGCTATGGCAGCATGGCCCCCAATGGTGCCAACAAATGGTGCCCGCCGCAGGGTGGC
>JANNAF010000362.1:0-2979 GCA_031384005.1 Rhodobacterales bacterium
TGACTATAATTTCGAAGTGGGCGATCTGACCAAGCGGGTTTCCACGACATACGAGGCGCTGGTCCGGGCCTAGGGTGTAGGGCGGGGTTAACCCCGCCCTACTTTTCCTCGGTGCGCCCGCGGAAAGTAAGATTTGATTCAGTTTTTCACCCTAAACATTGAACTGCCCGCGCGGCTGTTCAATATGAGGGGACCGATGTCCGAATTTCGCCCTGTCACCTATCCGCTGCCCACCCGCCCTCGGGTCAAGTATCGCTTTGAGCGCATCGCGGTGATCGGCCTTGGCGCGGTCGGGTTCCCGTTGGGGATCAGTCTGGCGCAGTCGTTTTATCAGGTGGTGGGGTTTGACATCTCTAAACGGCGGATTGCGGCCCTGCGCAGCGGGCATGATGCCACCGGGGCGATCCACCACGCCGTCCTTGCGGACACCACCCTGCGGATCAGCGGTGATCCGGCCGATCTGGCACAGGCCACCGTCTATATCGTCGCCGTGCCAACCCCGACCGACCCCGCCAACCGCCCCGACCTGACCGCGCTGACCGCGGCCTGCGAACTGGTCGGCAGCCATCTGAAACGCGGCGATCTGGTGGTGTTCCAATCCGTCGTCCACCCCGGCGTGACAGAGGAGTATTGCGGCCAGATCCTGTCGCAGGTGTCGGGTCTGGCATCGGGTGTCGATTTCAACCTTGGGTGCAGCCCTGACCGCAGCGATGCGGGCGACAGGGTGCACCGGCTGGACAACACGGTCAGGACAGTTGCCGCCGACAGTGCAGCCGCGCTGGACCGGGTTGCCGCAGTCTATGACAAGGTCGTCACAGCCGGTCTGTACCGCGCCGCGTCGATCAGGGTGGCCGAGGCGGCCAAGCTGCTGGAAAACACCCAGCGTGACGTCAACATCGCCGTGATGAATGAAATGGCCCTGATCTGCGCCAAGATCGGCATTTCCACGCGTGAGGTGATCGACGCCGCCGCCAGCAAATGGAACTTTGTGCCCTATCAACCCGGTCTGGGCGGTGGGCAGGGCTGCGGCGTCAACCCCGCGGGTCTGCCTGAACACCCACCCTCGGTGATCCACGCCGCCCGTCAGCGCAATGATGGCATGGCTGGCCATATCGCCTCGGTGGCGCTGGGGCTGTTGGCCAAGCGGGGCGGTGACCTCTGCGCCGCCCGCGTCGGCCTGTTCGGGATTGCGGCCAGGGAAAACACCGCAGACCTGCAAAACTCCGGGGCGGTTGCCCTGCTGCACGCCTTGCAGGCGCATGGGCTGGATCTGCGGGTGCATGACGCCGCGATCTCTGCACACGAGGCGGCACGTGCCGGGATCTTGTTGTCCCCGCTGGCCGACATGCAGGATCTGGACATGATGATCCTGGCGGTCCCGCACGCGGCCTATCTGGTGGAACAGGGCTTCTTGGGTCGCATCGGTCCGGCGGGCATAGTGATGGATGTGAAATCAGTCTTTCGGCGTCAGGCACTGCCGGACGGCTGCCAATACTGGGCGCTTTAGGGTCGGGCTGACCTGCGCCCAGACGGGTGCAACAGAACTACACCCCGCCCGCCATCTGTGGCCGCAGGTGTCGACCCGTCTTGGCGGCAGCGGGCAAATCACCCTATCACAGGTGCATCCGCCGCCCGCCCGGGCGATCTGTCACCCTGTTTTCCGATCGGACCTGATCCATGCGCACCATCCTTGTCACCGGAACTGCCGGTTTCATCGGCTATCACCTTGCCAACCTGCTGTTGTCCGAGGGGTTTCGCGTCGTGGGCTATGACGGGATGACCGATTATTATGACGTGCGGCTAAAACAGCGTCGCCATCAGATGCTGCTGCAAAACCCCAACTTCACCTGCGTCGAGGGGTTGTTGGAGGATTTTGACACCCTGCACCGCCTGACCCGCGACACCAAACCCTCGGTCATCGTCCATTTGGCCGCGCAGGCCGGTGTCCGCTACAGCCTTGAAAACCCGCGCGCCTATATGAGCGCGAATGTCATGGGCACCTTCAACATCATGGAATGTGCCCGCGAATTTGGCGTGGATCATTTGCTGATGGCGTCCACCTCGTCGGTTTATGGCGGCAATGATGTGATGCCCTTTACCGAAACCGAACGCACCGAAACCCCGCTGACCCTGTATGCCGCAACGAAAAAGGCCAATGAAAACATGGGGCACTGCTATGCCCATCTGTGGAAGATCCCAACCACGATGTTCCGGTTTTTCACGGTCTATGGCCCGTGGGGCCGCCCCGACCTTGCCCTGTTCAAATTCGTCAAGGCGGCGCTGCAGGGCGAGGCGATTGACGTTTACAACCACGGCAACATGGCGCGCGATTTCACCTATGTCACCGATCTGGTCCGTGGCATCCGCCTGCTGATCGACGTGCCGCCGGTCGAACCCGCCCAGCGCAGCGACATTCTGCCGGATGACAGCCTTAGCCCGGTGGCACCGTTTCGTGTGGTGAACATCGGCAACGGAACCAAGGTGCAACTGCTGGATTTCATTGTTGAAATCGAGCGGTCCTTGAACCTGCCGATTGCCCGCAACATGATGGATATGCAAAAGGGCGATGTTCCGGCCACCTGGGCCAATTCCGATCTGCTGCACCGCCTGACCGGATATCGCCCCGAAACCTCGGTCGCGGTGGGGGTGCGCAAGTTCGTCGATTGGTACCGCGACTATTACAACGTCAGCGATGCTGACCTTGACCGTCTGCGCGCGGCCAAGGCTGATCGCGCCTGACCAGATCAGGGGGCCATCCGCAACCGGACCGCCCCCCGTCTTGTCTAGTTTACCAAATCGGGCGCTGCCGTGGGTGTGGCAGCGGCCGCCGCCGCACGGCGGGCCATTTCCTGACGGTACAGCGCCATGAAATCGACGTTGTCGATGTTCAGGGGCGGAAAGCCGCCATCATGCGTCACATCCGAAATGATGCGGCGGATGAACGGGAACAACATGCGCGGGCATTCGATCAGCAAGAAG